>NZ_JBLWIT010000032.1:0-7862 GCF_048381435.1 Rhodococcus mengyinensis
CACAATCTGTACGGTCCGACGGAGGCGTCGGTGGATGTGACGTTCCACGAGGTCACGGGGGCGGATCGGACGGTGGTGCCGATCGGGGTGCCGGTGTGGAATACGCAGGTCTACGTGCTCGACGGGCGGTTGCGGGTGGTGCCGGTGGGGGTGGCGGGGGAGTTGTATCTCGGGGGTGTGCAGTTGGCGCGGGGGTATCAGGGGCGGCCGGATTTGACGGCGGATCGGTTCGTGGCGAATCCGTTCGGTGCTGGGGTGGAGGGTTCGCGGTTGTATCGGACGGGGGATCGGGTTCGGTGGTTGCCGGGTGGGGTGTTGGAGTATTTGGGGCGTACGGATTTTCAGGTGAAGTTGCGGGGTCAGCGGGTCGAGTTGGGGGAGATCGAGGCGGTGTTGTTGCGCCGGGAGGATGTGGCGCAGGCGGTGGTGGTGCTGCGCGGTGATGGGTCGTCGGGTGATTATCTGGCGGGGTATGTGGTGCCGGTGGCCGGTGCGGTGGTGGACGAGCGGGTGGTGCGGGAGTCGGCTGCGGTGGCGTTGCCGGGGTTCATGGTGCCGTCGGTGGTGGTGGTGCTGGCGGAGTTGCCGGTGACGGTGAACGGCAAACTGGACCGGAAAGCGCTGCCCGAACCGGACTTCGTCGGCGCCGCGGTGGGTTTCGTCGCTCCCCGATCCCCGATCGAGGGGATAGTGGCCGCCGTGTGCGCCGACCTGCTCGGTCTCCCGCGGGTAGGCGTGAACGACGACTTCTTCGCCCTCGGCGGAAACTCTTTGATCGCCACCAGGTTGGTCGCGCGGATCAACGCGGCCGTCGGAGACCGGATCGGCATCCGCGACGTGTTCGACGCCCCCACCGTGGCCGGTCTGGCCGCGCTGGCCGAGTCGCAGGAAGGGTTGGAGGCCCGGCCACCGCTGAAGCCGAGGGAAGGTACCGCCGAAGTCCCCGTGTCCCCCGCCCAGCAGCGAATGTGGTTCATCAACCAGTTCGACACCTCCTCGTCCGCATACAACGTCGCGTTCGCGTTGAGGCTCGAGGGGCGGCTCGACCTGCATGCGCTCCAGGCGGCGGTGGCCGACGTCGTCGAACGGCACGAGGCCGTGCGCACCCTCTTCCCGCTCACCGACGACGGGCCACGCCAGGTGATCCTCCCCGCGGCGACCGCGGTGCCCGACCTCGAACCGATCGCGGTCTCGGGGGAATCCGAGCTCCGTGAACAGTCGCGGAGAGTGCTGTCCGCGGGATTCGACGTCACGACACAGGTGCCATTGCGCGCACGGCTGTTCAGGCTCGACGAGGACGTGCACGTGCTCGCGGTGGTGGTGCACCACATCGCGGCCGACGGCTTCTCGATGGCACCCCTCGCGCGCGATGTGATGGACGCGTACGTGTCCCGGGTGAACGGGTCGGCCCCGGACTGGGCCCCGCTCGAGGTGCAGTACGCCGACTACGCGCTGTGGCAGCGCGAGTGGCTGGGGTCGGAATCCGATGAGAATTCACCCATTTCACGACAGCTGACCTACTGGACCACCACGCTGTCGGATCTGCCCGAAGTGCTGGAGTTGCCCACCGACCGTCCCCGTCCCACCGTGCGGTCACTTCGCGGCGGCCGCGTCGAGTTCGTGATCGATCCGGAAGTTCATGCCGGTGTGGTCAGGCTGGCGCGGCAACACACCACGACGGTGTTCATGACGTTGCATGCCGCGTTGGCGATCATGCTTGCACGGGTGAGCGGTGCGGACGACATCGCCGTCGGGACGCCGATCGCCGGTCGCGGCGAACGCGAACTCGACGACGTGGTGGGCATGTTCGTCAACACCCTCGTCCTGCGCACCCACGTCGACGGCGGCGCCACCTTCTCCGAGTTCCTGGCCGGCGTTCGAGAAACCGATCTGGGCGCCTTCACCCACGCGGAGGTCCCGTTCGAACGGGTGGTGGAAGTCCTGAGTCCTTCCCGGGTCACGGCGTACGCGCCGCTCTTCCAGGTGATGCTGGAGTTCCAGGACATCGAGCGCCCCACGCTGGAATTGCCGGAACTGCAGGTCCGGAACATCGACCTCGAGATCGACACCGTCAACTTCGATCTGCAGTTGACACTGGCCGAGAACGTCGACGCCGACGGCAACCCGACCGGCATCGCCGCGGCGCTGGGTTACGCGACGGATCTGTTCGACGAGGACACGGTGCTCGGCCTCGCGGAACGGCTCGTGCGCATCCTCGAAGAAGTCACGGCCGACCCCGGCGCCCGGGTCGGAGACATCGACATTCTCGGACCACTGGAGCGTGCCGTACTGACCCCGGTGACGGGCGGTGCGGCAGTCGAAGCACGGACGCTGCCGGATCTGATGGCCGAGGCGGCCGCGAACGATCCGGAGGCCACGGCGCTGATCTTCGACGGGCGCGTCGTGCGCTACCGGGACCTCGACAGGCGATCGAACCAGCTGGCCCGCATGTTGATCGAGCACGGTGTCGGCCCGGAATCCGTCGTCGCAGTGTGTGTGCCGCGGTCCGTCGAATCCGTCCTGGCCGTCTGGGCGGTGGCCAAGTCGGGGGCCGCGTTCCTCCCGGTGGATCCGGACCATCCGGCAGCACGGATCGAATTCATGCTCACCGACTCCGGTGCCGTGTGGGGTGTGACGGGGTCGGCGCAGCGCGGCGCACTTCCGGACACGGTGCCGTGGCTGGTGCTGGATGAACCGGGCTTGGAGGATCGACTGTCGCACTATCCGTCGTCGGCGATCACCGATGGCGAACGGACAGCGACGATTCGGATCGACAATCCCGCCTACCTCATCTACACCTCGGGGTCGACCGGCACGCCCAAGGGTGTGGTCACCACGCACCGTGGACTCGCCGCCTTCGCCGCCCAGGAGAGGGCGACGTTCGGGACGACGCCCGAATCCAGGACGCTGCACTTCGCATCGCCGAGCTTCGACGCGTCCGTTCTCGAACTGCTGCTGGCAATCGGCGCGGCAGCCACGATGGTGATCGCAGCGCCGTCCGTCTACGGCGGTGCCGAATTGGCGCAGTTGCTGGAATCCGAGCGGGTCACGCACTGCTTTGTCACTCCGGCGGCGCTCGCGTCGGTCGATCCCACCGGTCTCACCGCGCTCGAGTGTGTCGTGACGGGCGGCGAGGCGTGCCCGCCCGAACTGGTCGAACGGTGGGCGCCGGGCCGTCGCATGTTCGACGCGTACGGGCCGACCGAGTCGACCGTCGTGTCGAGCATCAGTGACGAACTGGTACCGGGGGCTCCGATCACCATCGGCGCGCCCACGCTCGGTTTCGCCGAGGTCGTGCTGGACGCGCGACTGCACCCGGTGCCTGCCGGTGTCGCAGGGGAGTTGTATCTCGCAGGCCCCGCCCTCGCACGCGGGTACCGCCGGCGGTTCCCGTTGACCGCCGAACGATTCGTCGCCGACCCCTTCGGCCCGCCGGGAAGCCGGATGTATCGCACCGGCGACCGCGCGCGCTGGCTGCCCGACGGTCAGTTGGAGTACCTCGGGCGCACCGATTCCCAGGTGAAGATCCGGGGCTTCCGGATAGAACTCGGCGAGGTCGAGTCGGCGTTGCTCGCCCACGACTCCGTGGCCCACGCGGTCGCCGGCGTATGGAAGGGGGACGGCGGCGATCGGCTGATCGGTTACCTGGTGCCTGAACCGGGTGCGACGATCGATGCGAGGGCTGTCCTCGACTTCGTCGGGGGCCGGTTGGCGTCGTACATGGTGCCGGCGGCGCTCGTGATGCTCGAATCGCTTCCGCTGACGGTGCACGGAAAGCTCGACCGCACAGCGCTTCCGGCTCCCGACTTCGCGGGTTCCGAGAGTCGGCGGCCGCACACCGAGACCGAGGCGCTTCTCGCCGGACTGTTCGAGGAGGTGCTCGGCCTGGACTCGGTGGGCGTGGACGACTCGTTCTTCGCCCTCGGCGGCGACAGCATCATGTCGATCCAGTTGGTGGCCCGCGCACGAGCCGCCGGTGTGATCCTTGCTCCCCGAGACGTGTTCGACCACCGGACGGTCGCTGGTCTCGCCGCGTC
This sequence comes from Rhodococcus mengyinensis, assembly GCF_048381435.1. Classification (NCBI taxonomy): domain Bacteria; kingdom Bacillati; phylum Actinomycetota; class Actinomycetes; order Mycobacteriales; family Nocardiaceae; genus Rhodococcus; species Rhodococcus mengyinensis. The sequence goes on from NZ_JBLWIT010000032.1 coordinate 4,038, forward strand.
GGCGCGATTCGACAGCGACGGCGCGGTGGCGCTCGACGAGCTGCCGGGCGGCGGAATCGGCCCCCTGCCGCTGACACCCGTCGCGCGCTGGACGTTCGAGCGCAGCGGCGGACGGCTCGACAGGTTCACGCAGGCACTGCTGCTGGCGGCCCCCGCCGGTCTCACCCGTGAGGTCCTCGTCCGCGCCGTCGACGCGTTACTGGACCGGCACGACATGCTCCGCACGCGTGTGTCCGGGGAAGTCATGGACGTGTTGCCTGCGGGCGCGGTGCCGGCGGACGCACTGGTCCGCCGGGTTCCGGTCGACACGGTGGCGGGAGACGGCTTCACCGCACTCGCGACCATGGAACTCGATGCTGCGGCCGACCACCTGGACCCCGCCGCGGCCCGCATGGTGCGGGTGGTCTGGTTCGACGTCCCGGACGGCGCCGGGCGACTGCTCGTGGTGGTGCACCACCTCGTGGTCGACGGTGTCTCGTGGCGCATCCTCGTCGCGGATCTCGCGTCGGCGTGCAGCCAACTCCAGGCCGATCTCACACCGGCACTGCCGCCGGTCGGAACGTCGATGCGGCGGTGGTCGCACGGCCTGGCCGACGCTGCGCGGCACCGGGCCGGCGAACTGGCCTCGTGGGAGAAGATCCTGGACGGCGCGGACCCGCTGATCGGTTCGCGGCCACTGGATCCCGCGATCGACGTCGACGCGACCGTCGGCACCGTCACGGTCGACGTGCCGTCGGCGGTGACCGATGCCCTGCTCACCACGCTTCCGGCCGCGTTCCACGGGAGTGTGGGCGATGGACTGCTCGCCGCCGTCGCGCTGGCACTGATCGCCTGGCGACGGGATCGGGGCGTCTCCGTCTCGGACGCTCTGATCACCCTCGAGGGCCACGGCCGCGAGGAGCAGGTCGTCGCCGGCGTGGACCTGTCCCGCACCGTCGGCTGGTTCACCACCGTGTATCCGGCGCGGTTGAACCTCACCGGAATCGATGTCGACGACGCGATGGCAGGTGGTGTCGCGGCAGGGCGAGCGGTCAAGGCCGTCAAGGAGCAGTTGCTGGCGATCCCGGATCACGGGATCGGTTACGGACTGCTGCGCTACCTGGGCGACGAGACGTCGGAGTCCCTCCGCCGATTCCGCGCTCCGCAGGTGAGTTTCAACTATCTCGGTCGAGTGACCACCACGGACGGGGCCGAGGACTGGCTGCCGGTGGAGAGCACGCTCGGCGGCACGCGCAACCCCGACCTGCCGGTCGCGTCCGTGATCGACATCAACGCCGTCGTCGCCGACGGTCCCGAGGGGCCCCGGTTGAGGGCGTCGTTCGCCTTTCCGGCCGGGGTCCTCGACGAGGCCGAGGTCGCGGCGTTCGCGGATCTGTGGTGCCGCGCCCTCGACGGGCTTGCCGCGCACTTGTCACGACCGGATGCGGGCGGGCTGACACCGTCCGACCTTCCGCTGGTGTCGGCAAACCAGCAGCAGATCGAGCGCTGGGAGGCGCGGTTCCCGCGACTGCGGGACGTGTGGTCGCTGTCTCCGCTGCAATCGGGATTGCTGTTCCACGCGTCCCTGGCCGCGGAGTCGATGGACGTCTACACGGCGCAACTGCGCATCGATCTCGCGGGCGCGGTCGACGCCGGACGTCTGCGCGCCGCCGCGGCGGGACTGCTGGCCCGTCACCCCAGCCTGCGGACCGCGTTCGTCTACGACGACGGGGTGCCCGCGCAACTGGTGGTCGACGCGGTGGAAGTGCCGTGGCGGGAGGTGGATCTCACCGTCGAGGGGTCGGTCCCCGACACGGAACTCGCGCGCCTGCTCGACGACGACCGCAGTGCCCGATTCGATCTCACCCGGCCGCCGCTGCTCCGGCTGACCCTGTTCCACACCGCACCGGAGCGCTTCGTGCTGGCGGTCACGAATCATCACATCATCCTGGACGGCTGGTCGATGCCGCTGCTGGTGCGGGAACTGCTGGTTCGCTATGCCGCCGAAGGCAACCCGGTCGGGCTGGCGGAGCCGCCCTCGTACCGCACGTATCTGGACTGGGTAGCGACCCGGGACGCGGAGGCGTCGGCGCGGGCCTGGAAACGAGCGCTCGACGGTGTCGAGGAGCCGACTCTGGTGGCGCCCCACGCGTCCCCGGCGCTCTACGGTGTGCCCCACGAACTCGACGTCGAACTGCCCGCCCCGGTGCGGGGCGGACTCGCGGCCGCGGCGGCGCGCGCCGGCGTCACCATGAACACGGTGATTCAGGCGGCGTGGGGGATGCTGCTGTCCCGGTTACTTTCCCGCGACGACGTGGTCTTCGGTGCCACCGTGTCCGGTCGTCCACCGCAGCTGTCCGGTGTCGAGAACATGCTGGGACTGTTCATCAACACGGTGCCCGTGCGAGTGCGGGTGGACCCGGACGAGAGCGTCGCGCGGCTACTCGTCCGCCTGCAGGACGAGCAGACGTCCCTACTCGACCACCATCACCTCGGCCTCGGCGAGATTCAGTCGCGGGTGGGTGTGGGCAATCTGTTCGACACGCTGTCGGTGTTCGAGTCGTTCCCGATCGACACGTCCGGACTGGACGAGAACACCGACATCGGGGGCATGCGGGTGACCGGTCTCGATGCCCGCGACGCCACGCACTATCCGCTCACTCTGCTGTCGATCCTCGAACCACGGCTGCGATTGAGTCTGCGCTACCAGCCCGGAGCCGTCGACCGGGACGATGCCGCAGCGCTCGCCGACCGCCTCGTCCGGATTCTGGTGACGATCGCCGGCAACGTGGACACCGCGGTCGGTGATGTGGAGGTTCTGGGGCCGGGTGAGCGGGCGTTGGTGGTGGGTTCGTGGAATGCGACGGGTCACTCGGTGCCGCGCACCACCCTTGCCGACCTGCTCGATGCGCAGGTGGCGCGGACTCCTGGTGCTGTGGCGGTGGTGTGTGGGGATGTGGTGTTGTCGTATGGGGAGTTCGATGCGCGGGTGAATCGGCTGGCGCGGTTCCTGATCGGGGCGGGGGTGGGTCCGGAGTCGTCGGTGGGTGTGGCGGTGCGTCGTTCGGTGGATTTGTTGGTGGGGTTGTACGCGGTGGTGAAGGCGGGTGGGGCGTATGTGCCGATAGATCCGGATCTGCCTGCCGAGCGGGTGGGTTTTGTGGTGGGGATTGCGGATCCGGTGTTGGTGTTGACGATGTCTTCGGATCGGATGGTGGTGCCTGCGGGTGTGCGGGTGGTGGAACTCGACACCCTGGATGTGTCGGGGTTCTCGGATTCTCCGGTGGGGGATGGGGAGCGGCGTGCGCCGTTGCGTCCTGCTGATCCGGCGTATGTGATCTTTACGTCGGGGTCGACGGGTCGGCCGAAGGGGGTGGCGGTTCCGCACGAGGGTGTGGTGAATCGGTTGTTGTGGATGCAGGGGGAGTATGGGCTCGGCTCGGATGATGTGGTGTTGCAGAAGACGCCGGTGACGTTCGATGTGTCGGTTTGGGAGTTGTTCTGGCCGTTGATCGTCGGTGCGCGGTTGGTGATCGCGGAGCCGGATGGGCACCGTGACCCGGGTTATCTCGAACGGGTGATCCGCGAGGAGTCGGTCACCACCGTGCATTTCGTGCCTTCGATGCTCGAGGTGTTCCTGGCGGGGGCGAACGTGGAGGGGTGCGGTGCGTTGCGCCGGGTGTTCACCAGCGGTGAGGCGTTGCCGTCGGCAACGGCGGCACGTCTGCGCGGGGTGAGCGGGGCGGAGCTGCACAATCTGTACGGTCCGACGGAGGCGTCGGTGGATGTGACGTTCCACGAGGTCACGGGGGCGGATCGGACGGTGGTGCCGATCGGGGTGCCGGT
>NZ_JBLWIT010000033.1:0-6609 GCF_048381435.1 Rhodococcus mengyinensis
GATCACGTAGGCGGTGTTGTCCGCGCGCAGGGGATGCGCCCGATCGGCGTCGTTGATCGGATGCGACCCGAATTCCGACAGGTCCAGCGCGTCGATGGTGACCACGTCGACGCCGGACGGAAGTGCGGGCTGATCCGCGGTCGTGGTCAGGACGCGGACCGGCGCGGCGGACTGCAGCACGTACCCGATGCGGTCGGCGGGGTGATCGGGGTCGACGGGCACGTAGGCACCACCCGACTTGACGACGGCGTACATTCCCACCACGAGGTCCAGCGAGCGCCGCATCGCCAGCACCACCCGCGACTCCGGCCCCACACCGCACGACACGAGATACCGCGCCAACCGGTTCACCCGAGCATCGAACTCCGCATACGTCAGCGAGGCGCTGTCGAAGACCAGGGCTGTCGCGCCGGGAGCGCGCGCCACCTGTGCGTCGAACAGGTCCGGCAGGGTGGCGACGGGAACGTCGTGGTCCGTGGCGTTCCACCCGGCCAGTTCCCGGAGGCGCGCGGCGGGGTCCGCGACCGCGATGTCGCCGACCGGCGTCTGCGGTGCAGCAGTCACAGCTTCGAGGATCCGGACGAACTGTGCGCCGAACGAGCGAATCGTGCTCTCGTCGAACAATTCGGTGGCGTAGTTGAACTCGGCGGCGATGGGGCCGGGCCTGCCATCGGCGCTGTGAGTGTCGGTGAGGACGAGTTGCAGGTCGAACGCGGCGACGTCGGGGAGGATCGGCTCGCTCGACACCGACAGCCCGGGGAGTTCGAGGTGCGCGGGTGCATGGTTCTGGAAGAACAGCGCGACCTGGAACAGCGGGTGGTGGGCTGCCGTGCGGGTGGGGTTCAGGTGGTCCACGAGACGTTCGAACGGCACATCCGTGTGGGTGAACGCGGTGAGGTCCACGTCGCGGACCTGCTGCAGCAGTGCGGTGAACGACGATGCCGGGTCCACCTGTGCGCGGAGCACGAGGGTGTTGACGAACATTCCGACCAGGTCGTCGAGGTCGCGGTCGCCGCGGCCGGCGACGGGCGTGCCGATCGCGATGTCGGTGGTCGCGCTGAGCCTGCTGAGCAGCACCGACAGGGCGGAGTGCGCGACCATGAACAGGGTGACGTTCTGGGTGCGGGCCAGGGTCAGCAGGCGTTGGTGCAGTTCCGCCGAGATCTCCCAGGACAGCGTCGCGCCGTGTTTCGACGCGACGGCGGGTCGCGGTCGGTCGGTGGGCAGGTCGATGCTGTCCGGCAGCCCGGCCAGCGCGGTTCCCCAGTAGGAGAGTTGGCGGGCGGCCCGGGAGTTCGGGTCGTCCTCCTCGCCGAGGAGTTCTCGTTGCCAGAGTGTGTAGTCGGCGTACTGCACCGGCAGCGGCGTCCATTGGAGGTCGTGGCCGCCGCTGTGCGCGGCGTACGCCACCATCAGGTCGCGGGACAGCGGTGCGAAAGACCATCCGTCGGCGGCGATGTGGTGCACCACCAGCGTCAGCACGTGTTCGTCGTCCCGGACGCGCACCAGTTGTGCGCGCACGGGAATCTCGGTTGTGACGTCGAAGCCGGTGAGGGCGAACGTCCGGATCGAGTTGTCGAGGTCGGCCTCCCGGGCCTCGACGACGGTGAGGCCGAGGTCGATGTCGTGGGCGTCGAGGATGCGCTGCCAGGGTCCGGCGTCGGAGCCGGGGAATACGGTGCGCAGCGATTCGTGCCGGTTCAGTAGGTCGCGGAGTGCGCGACCGAGTGCCGTGACGTCGAGGTCACCCGAGAACCGCACGGCAAGAGGCAGGTTGTGGCCGGGGCTCGAGGTATCGAACTGGTTGAGGAACCACACCCGCTGCTGGGCGGGCGACAACGGCACCCGCGTGGGCCGCACCTGCGGAACCAGTGCGGGAGTCGAGGTGTGCGCGTCGCGGTCGACTTCGTCGAATCGTTGCGCGAGCCCGCCGACGGTCGGCGCATCGAAGACGTCGCGCAGCGCCACCGGGACGCCGAGCGCCGTGCGCAGTCGCGACACGAGTCGGGTGGCGACGAGGGAGTTGCCGCCGAGGTCGAAGAAGTGGTCGTGGACACCGACCCGCTCGACCCCCAGGATGTCGGCGAACACACCGGCGACGATCTCCTCGGTGGGCGTCCGCGGCGCCACGTAGTTGGTGGTTGTCGCGTCGAGGTCGGGTGCCGGCAGCGCTTTGCGGTCGAGTTTGCCGTTCACCGACAGCGGCAGGGTGTCGAGGTGCACGACGTGCGCCGGGATCATGTACGACGGCAGAATCGTGGCAAGGTGGTCGCGGAGATGAGTCGCCGCGACGTCCACGGCACCGACCGTGTAGGCGACGAGGGCCTCTTCGCCGCGGTCGTCGCGGTGCACCACCACAACCGCCTGCATCACATCCGGATGCGTCTCGAGCGCCGTCTCGATCTCCCCCAACTCGATCCGCTGCCCCCGCAACTTCACCTGGAAATCCGTCCGACCCACATACTCCAGCGCACCATCGGTGCGGCGACGCACCAGGTCCCCCGTGCGGTACATCCGTCCACCCGCCACATACGGATTCGCCACGAACCGATCCGCCGACAGATCCGGACGACTCAGATACCCCCGCGCCAGCTGGACCCCCGCCAGATACAACTCCCCCGCCACCCCGTTCGGCACCGGATGCAACCGCGAATCGAGCACATGCACCTGCGTATTCCACACCGGACGCCCGATCGGCACCGTCACCGTGTCCGCCGCACCGGTCTCCCAATACGTGACATCGACCGCCGCCTCCGTCGGCCCGTACAAATTGTGCAGATCGGCACCACAGACCGCCCGGAACCGCGACACCTGCTCCGGCGTCAACGCCTCCCCCGAACAGAACACCAACCGCAACGAATCACACACCGCCACAGCAGGTTCCGCGGTGAACACCGACAACATCGACGGCACGAAGTGCATCGTGGTGATGCGGTGCCGACGGATGAGAGTGGCGAGGTAGTCGGGGTCGCGGTGCCCGTTCGGTGCGGCGATCACCAGCGTGGCACCGACCTGCAGAGGCCAGAACAGCTCCCACACCGACACGTCGAACGTCACCGGAGTCTTCTGCATCACCGCGTCGTCGGAAGTCAGCGGGTACTCGTGCTGCATCCACAGCAGGCGGTTCACGATCGCGCCGTGGGTGACCGCAACACCCTTGGGCCGGCCCGTCGACCCGGACGTGAAGATCACATATGCCGTGTTGTCCGCGGTGAGCGTGGTGGAGATCGGTGCCGGGTCCTCGTCGGGGAGGTCGAGCGTGTCGATGTGCAGCACCGGTGCCGCGGTGGCGAACGTGGTGTCGTCGGCGGCGCGTGTCAGCACGCACACCGGCTGCGCGGTGTCGAGCACGTATGCGGTGCGCTCGGCGGGGTGATCGGGATCGATCGGCAGGTAGGCGCCGCCGGCCTTCACGACGGCGTAGATCGCGACGAGCAGATCGATCGAACGGCGCATCCCGACCGCGACGACGGACTCCGGTCCCACTCCGCTTCCGATCAGATAACGGGCGAGGCGGTCGGTGTGCTCGTCGAATTCGGCGTAGGTCAGCCATCGTTCCTCGAAGACCAGCGCCACGGCGTCGGGTGTGGCGGTGGCCTGGTCCGCGAACAACGACACCAGAGTGTCCGCGGGCACGGGGTGGTTCGTTGCGTTGGTCGCCGCGAGGGCGGACCGCTCGTCCGCGTGGAGCAGGTCGATGTCGCCGACGGCGACCGGCGGGTTGTCGACGACCACGTCGAAGAGCCGGCCGAATCGTTCGCCGATCGACACGGCTGTGTCCTCGTCGAACAGGTCTGTCGCGTAGGACAATTGCACGGCCAGACCGGCTGGTGCGAGGGTGGAGTCAAACTGCTCGACGACGGTGAGCTGCAGGTCGAACTTCGCCACGTGGACGTCGATCTCGGTTGCCTCGACCTCGAGTCCGTCGAGTTCCACCCGGGTGTTCGCGGTGTTCTGGAAGGTGAGCATCACCTGGAACAGCGGGTGGTGTGCCGACGACCGGGCGGGGCTGAGCACCTCCACGAGGCGCTCGAACGGGACGTCGCTGTGCTGGAACGCGGCGAGGTCGGCGTCGCGGGTCCGGGCGAGTACGTCACCGAACGTGTCGCCGGGGTCGACGGTCGTGCGGAGGACGAGTGTGTTGACGAACATCCCGACCAGGTGGTCGAGCGCCTCCTCGCCGCGTCCCGCGACGGGGGTGCCGATCACGATGTCCGATCCGGCGCCGAGACGGCGGAGCAGAACCGCCAGGGCGGCGTGCGTCACCATGAACGGCGTGGTGCCGGTGCTCTGGGCGAGATCGACGAGACGCCCGTGCACGTCGGCCGGGATCGTGAACTGCACACGCCCGCCCCGGTGGGACATCTCGGCGGGCCGCATCCGGTCGGTGGGCAGCTCGATCAGCTGCGGCACGCCGGCTAGCGCTGCCTGCCAGTGGGCGATCTGCCTGGCGGACAGGCTGTTCGGGTCGTCTTCCGAACCCAGTAGATCCCGCTGCCAGAGGCTGTAGTCGGCGTACTGCACCGGAAGCGGCGCCCAGGTGGGTGCGTGACCGGCGGCGCGCGCCGCGTACGCGACCATCACGTCGGCAGCCAGCGGCGTCATCGACCAGCCGTCGGCGGCGATGTGGTGGACGACGAGGACGAGGATGTGCCGGTCGGGTGCCTCCCGGAACAGGCCGGCGCGCAGCGGTCTGTCGGTGGTGAGGTCGAATCCGGTGCCGCCGAGGGTCGTCATCGCGGCGGTGAGCGAATTTGCGTCGACGTCGATGGGATCGTCGCCGGCCAGCACGCTCACGACGGACGCGACCAGCTGGTGGGGTCCGTCGGGGCTGTCGGGGAAGACGGTGCGCAGCGCCTCGTGACGCTCCTGGACGTCGTCGATCGCCCCGAGCAGGGCGTCGCGGTCGAGTGCGCCGGTGAGTCTCAGCGCGATCGGCAGGTTGTAGGCGGGCGATGCCGTGTCGAACTGGTTGAGGAACCACATGCGTTGCTGCGCAACGGAGAGGGGCACCCGGTCGGGCCGTTGCCGAGCCTCCAGTACCGGACGCGAGTCGGCCTGCGCGCCGGTGTTCGCCGCCGCGACCGCCAGCTGCGACACCGACGGCGACTGGAAGAGGTCCCGGACCCCGATCCGCGCACCGAGGGCGGTGTTCACTCGGGACACGACCTGGGTGGCCATCAGTGAGTTGCCGCCGAGTTCGAAGAAGCTGGTGTCGACGCTCAAATCGGGCAGGCCGAGGACGTCGCGGAAGATCCCGAGGAGGATCTCCTCCGTGACCGTTCTGGGTTGCACAATCTCGGCCGAGTATGCGGCGAATACCGGTGTGGGCAGGGCGTTGCGGTCCAGTTTCCCCGCCGGGGTCAGCGGCAACGACTCCAACACCATGATCGCCGACGGCACCATATACCCCGGCAACCGCTCCCCCACGAACTCGGCGAGTGCACGGGTTTCGACGTCAGTTCCAGGCGCCGAAAGCACGTACGACACCAGCCGACTGCTGCCACTCCCGTCGTCATGGCCGACCGTGTGGGCGAACTCCACCACCGGATGCGCCGCCAACACGGCGTCGATCTCCCCCAACTCGATCCGGAACCCCCGGATCTTCACCTGAAAATCACTACGCCCCAAAAACTCCAAAACCCAGGTGCCGTCCGGGGCGGCCACCCACCGCACCACATCACCCGTGCGATACATCCGCCCACCCGCACCGAACGGACACGCCACGAACCGCCCCGCCGTCAACCCCGCCCGATGCACATACCCGCGCGCCAAACTGGGGCCGAGGACGTAGAGTTCGCCACGCACCCCGGCCGGGACCGGACGCAACCGCCGATCCAGCACCACCAGATCCACACCGACCGTCGGCGACCCGATACTCACCGGCCGCCCAGGCACCAACGGGCCGGTAGCCGACGACATGATCGTCGTCTCACTCGGACCGTACGCATTGACCATGATCCGGCCCGGCGCCCACCGCGCCACCAACTCCGGTGGACACACATCACCGGCCACCACCACCGTTTTCAGATGGTCCAGACCACGGTGATCGAGCGACGCCAACGCCGCCGGCGTACAGAACGCATGCGACACCCCATGTTCGGCAAGGAACTCCGCCAACTCCGAACCACCGAAAATACTGGTCGGCGCCACCACCAGCGTCGCCCCCGCACACACCGCCATCACCAACTCGAACACCGACGCATCGAAACTCGGCGACGCGAAATGCAACACCCGCGACCCCGACGACACCCCCAACCGATCCCGCTCATCCGCCGCCAGATTCACCACACCCCGATGCGTGACCGCCACACCCTTCGGCCGACCCGTCGACCCGGACGTATAAATCACATACGCCGGATGATCCACCGACAACACACCCGTGCGGTCCGAATCATCCAGGGGCTCCGAGGAGTACGAGGCCAGACCCTCGACCACTGCGTCGTCGTCGAGGACGATCCAGTGCGTACCCTCCGGCAGACCCTCCCGCAACGCGGCCGTCGTCACACCGATCGGCGCACCACAATCCTCCAGCATGAACGCGATCCGGTCAGCCGGATAACTCGGATCCACCGGAACGAACGCCGCCCCCGACTTCGCCACCGCCCA
>NZ_JBLWIT010000034.1:0-61538 GCF_048381435.1 Rhodococcus mengyinensis
TTCCTACTCGACGATTGAGCTCCTCGTAGAGCCTGACCAGCTCGCCAGCAGCCTCTCCCACCTCGGAATGTCCGCGCAGACGTTCGATAAGGAAGGGCAGTACAGGGATGAGGGCTCTTCCTTCTGCGCGGTCGATCCAGTCATCTTCCCAACCGAGGGTTCCGTCGGGGCTTGTCTTTGGCTCCCCGAAGAGCTGACGTGCTCCATCGACCGTATATCCCTGGTCGTACAGATCTTGGGCAGTGATCCACGACTGCTCGGGCATTTCACTCCTGTTCACTCTTGTTACGAGCTTCTCAGTCGGACAGTTGCGCGGTGCTTGGCGCGAAGACAGTGAATCCGCTAGGTGACGGTTTCTCCAAGGACCCCCGCACGCGCTCGGGCGTGTCGCTCAGCCGGACAGTAGTCGCGCCAGCTGAAAGTCAGTCCTCAATGGTCCGATCCGCCGCTGGGTCAGCGGATCCAGGTCAGAGGTTCCAGAGTCGGAGTAGCGCGGCACGCAGGCTGGCAGAGATGATCCGGTGATCGGTGGTCAGCCGGGGATTGGGGTGCCCGAGATTAGCGAGCTGCTGTTCGGCGTCCGCAACCGAGACCGGCTGCAGATCCGCTCGGACGAGCAGGAGATGGCCGAACGCCCTGTGCGTGTGAGGGATCGCGATGGCGTCGGAGTCCACGACCGCCGGAGGGTAAATCCATTCGTTGTCGTCGGTGAAGATGAGGACGTCGCCACGCTCGAGGCGGGCACGTCGGTCGCCGAGGCGGAACCATTCCAGCTGATATGTCGCTGCCGGCCCGCCGGTGGAGGCTGAGGATCGGCCCGCCTGGGTGGCCCAGGTCTGTTGCTCGGCCGGGCCGGGTTCGTATTCGACGATGTGCCGCAGGAACATCCGGGTCACCCGTGCAGGAAGGAAGTCGCGGTTGGCGCGCATCCGGCCACCGATCCCGGGGATCGGCACCGACCGACCGATCTGCCATTCGGTGGTGGCGTTGTCGAGGAACGCCTGGTCGACCTCGGTGATCTCCTCGATCCCGTCGATGAACGCCCGGACGGCGGCGACGACCTCCGGGTCGTCGGTGATGACGACGGCCTCGTCGGCGAGGGTGGAGCTGTGGGAGGCGTTGGCGGAGCCGATGACCGCCCGCCGGTCGGTGGCGATGACATTGGCGTGCAGGTTCGGTGACGACAGCACCCGCACACCGGCGTCCACGTAGTGGGCGAGCGCGACCGGGGAGGTCGCGTGGGCGCGCACCGCGGCGCGGGAGGCGTTGACGACAAGAACATCCCCGGCGCGCAGCGGCAGCAGGGTGGGCGCGTCCTGGCCGAGGTGCGCGATCGCAGCACGGCGGGGCCCGCGCGTGCGGATCGCGCGGGTGATGTGCGGCCACGGACTCGGCCCGTGGAACGTGGTCCCCATACCCGGAAACGGTAGCGGGTGCGAACACCCGGTTGGGTGGATCCGCGATCGGCGGGCTCACAGACAGTGCAGTGGATTCAGGCCGCTGACCTGTGAAGATGACACGTCCCTTTCCGCGGGGACCGATTCGCACAGCCCGTTACTGGTGTGAGGGGGTTGCCGTGACGGGCGCGGTCATCGGTCGATTCGGTTCGGGTGCTCGGTACCACCCATGCATGCCGAGGCCGAATACATCGAGGTTGACCTGTGTCGGGGTGGGGTGCGTCCACGCCTGGGGTGGGTGAACGGGCCCCCTGGGGTTGCTTCAGTTCGGGCGCTGGAGTGGGCAGAGTTGTCTCTGTCACCGACGCACTTCCCCGACATCCTCAGGAGCGAATGAATGATCAACGCCCGCCGAACCTTTACCGCCATCGCCTTCACTGCCTTTACGGTCCTGAGTGCGGCCGGGGCAGCGTCCGTCGCTCAGGCCGAGCCGATCGGCCCGAACGGTCCCACCGGTGGTCCGTGCCCGATCGTGAACACGGACTCGAACGGAAATGAGACGGTGACATACGGCAAGCCCGGCGACCGCAATGGCGCTCTGGTGTGCGGTGCGGACGGCGAATGGACGGTCGGCAAGACCAAGGCCAACCCCGGGCAGATCCAGATCCAGCCCGGACTCTCCCGCGGGTAACCGACAGCAGCCTCCGCCCTCCCCTCTCGAGGGTGAGTGCCCCGCATCGATGCCGATGCGGGGCACGTCCGGTTCCGGGCCGGTGCGTGTATCCGGTGCTGATCGGTGGCCGGTTCCCTCCCGGGTTGCAACATTGCAATGCCGAATTGTCAGGGGATGGAGTAGTGGGACCGCGACGGATGGGGGAGCCGTGATGTACGACCCGCCGATGACCAACCTGCCGGCCGCGCTGGCGCAGATCGACAAGGTCAACACCCGCCTGGCGCACACCAACATCGTCGAACGGTTCACCTACGTCCTCGACCCCTAGCGCCCACGAGGAGACCAACGCCCTCGGCATCACCACCGCACAGCAGCGGGTGCACCTGACCCTGTCCGCCCCGCAGATCGGGTTCGACGGCTGGGTGTTCGTCGCCCGGCCTCGTCGAGGAGGAAGCCGGTTACGTGAGCTTCTGCGCACCGGGCCAGAACCTGGACGGCTGGAGTCGCCCGGACACCCCGCACTGCGACTACTGCGGCAAGTTCCGCCGCCGCGCCGCTCGATCGTTCCAGGGAATTTCGGATCGAATCCTTAGCGCTGGCTCCGGCTGCGAGACCCAGTAGCTGCGGCGACGGCATTGTCGCGACCGGAACACAGCAGTGACGGCTCCGCTACATGTCCCCGACCACCGGTGTGCATACGCCGCTCGGGCTGAGGGAACCCGAGTCTCTGTACCGTGACCGAGGCCATTGGTCGCTAACGATAGAACTGTCATGCGACCTCATACAGCTAGAGCGACAAACCTCCATCAACGACCAGTTCGGTGCCATTCATGAACGAGCATTCCGAGGATGCGAGAAACAGAACTGCCCGCGCGATCTCGTCGGCCGTGCCACGCCGCCGCAACGGAGTGGCATGGGTGACTGCATCGATTTGCTCGTCTGGCATGACGTCGATCATCGTGGTGCTGATGAATCCGGGCGCAACGGAGTTTACGCGCACCCCATACGGTCCCAGCTCGACCGCAGCGCATTTTGTCATGCCGCGTACCGCCCACTTAGTCGTGGAATAGCCGATCTGATTCGCGTAGCCGCGGTGACCGCCGATGGAGGACAGGTTGATGATCGAGCCCGAGCCCCTTTGCTTCATCTCTGCTGCCACTGTGCGCATTCCGAGGAAGACGCCGAGCTGGTTGACGCGGTAGTGGCGCTCGAAATTCTCTACGCTGGTTTCGCTGATGTCGTGACCCGGATCGAGCACGCCAGCGTTGTTGACCAGAATCGTGACGTCGCCCAAGTCATCGCGGACACGGGAGAGGAGTGTCTCCCAGGACTGTTCGGAGCTGACGTCGTGGGGCAAGTAGTGGCAGCCTAGGTCGGTGGCCAGGTCGCGGCCGTGCTTTTCCGAGCCGCCGGCGATCACGACAGTGGCGCGGGCACCTACAAGCGCTTTGACGATCGCAGCTCCGATGCCGCGGCTGCCCCCGGTGACGATGGCGGTCTCGCCGCCCAGGTTGGGCGCCGAGGCAGTTGTGTCTGTGGACGGACTGGAGTTCATGACATTCCTCCCCATAGGGGTGATCGAGTCGAGGAAGGGTGGCTAGCGCTGTTAGGAGTGCGACCGGTTGCCCTCGGGTGTCGAGATAGCTGGAGTTGGGTTGGCTATGAGTGCGGATGCGCCGTAGCGGGGAGTGCCGCGGCGGTCGGTTGCGTAAGCACTCCAGCGGCCGAGCACGCGGCCTATAGCGAGCGCCGGACCGATGCTGCTGGCGACGACGAATCGGGCGGTGGTTTCTGTGTCATCGAGCTCCGGATCAACAAGTTCTCGGCGACGGACTCGACGTGGCGGCGGCCCGCCCCCTTCCGCACCTGGTCATCATCCGGCGGCGACGCTCATCCCGCCGTCGGCCATGACGATCGATCCCACGAGATACGCTGCTTGTTCCGAGGCCAGAAATGCGATGACTTGCGCGATTTCGCGTGGTTGGGCGGCGCGGCCGATCGGCGTCCCGCTGCCGTGCTCGGCGAGGAAGCCCGATCCGTCTTCGTGTATCTCGTCGAGGATGTGGGTGATCACGTCGCCCGACCCGACGGCGTTGACGCGGATTCCGTGTTCGATGACCTCGAGGGACAGCGCTCGAGTCAGCTGGGCGAGTGCGCCTTTCGAGGCTGCGTATGCAGCGATTGTGGGAAAAGCTTGGAAGCACGCGTAGGAACCGACGTTGACAATCGCACCCGACTTCTGCGGCGTCATAGCCCGCACGGCTTCTCGGGAGTGCAGAAATGCGCCCGTGGCGTTGACCGCGAGAATGGAATTCCAGTCGTCGAGTGTCATATCGGCGACGGTTTTGTTGATGATGATCCCGGCGTTGTTGACCAGAATGTCGAGCCCGCCGAATCGCTGTTGGGCGAGCGCAACGGCACGGTGGGCACTGTCCTCGTCGGTGACATCGGCGACTAGCGGGGCGACGCTCGGGCTAGCTAGCGTCTCGACGGCAACGTTGCGGTCTTCAGCGACGACCCGGACCCCGCGCTCTACCAACAATTCTACGGTGGCTCGCCCAATACCGCTGGCTGCGCCGGTGACGATTGCGACTTTGCCGCTGAGATCGTTTGTTTGGACGGGAGTAGTCATGTTGATGCCTTTCGTGTTGGTATGACTAGCGAGGGTCAGGTACCGACAGCGGAGTTGTTTCGCTGCCGTGCGCCGGTGTCCAGCTCTTGATCGGCGTGAAGTAGTGCAGGTCGAAGACACGCTCGACCATGCCCCATTGACCGTCTTGTCGCTCGAGTCGGTCGTGGTAGATACCGCCCACCTGTGTAGGGCCCGACTCGATGTTGGTGACGAAGCAATCGAGGGCGGTCGTGGCTGTGGCAGTGTCGCCGTCGATGTCGATCACAGCGTTCGACATCCAATGATGCATCCGCGGGCTCTGGGACCAGAGTTGGTGGGCCGCGCCTACGATCGCATCCACACCTGTGAAGTTGCCGAAGGGTTCGCCGAGCCTTAGCGTGGCGCCTTCGTGCCAGATGCTGCGCAGTATGTCGATGTCTTGCAGGTCAAAGGCATGGGCGTACTTCGCGATGAGGCGTTCGATGGCACGTTGGCTTTCAAGGCGGTCGATTCGGGCTTCAATGTCAGTAACTTGCGGCATCTTTTCCTCCGTGTCCTTAGGGTCGTTGGATTGCCGTAAACGATCGTGCCGTCGCCAAGACGTAGTTGCCGTCAATCTCGTCGAGCATGTAGTGGCGGGTGATCATTCGTCTCGCTTTAGCTGGCCGGGCGTCGTTTATGCGCAGCATCGGGACGATGTCATCCCTCGGGAGACTCGCTGAACACTTCGGCCCTGGCCATTCTCTGCCCCCGTCTTGTTATGACGAAACGGTGTCTTTCCTCATCGAGCCGCTGATGCTTCGTCCTCCGCATACCGGGATGCTCTGCCCGGTCACGTAACCGGCGTTGGAGTCGGCGAGGAACGCAACCGTGCGTGCGACATCGATGGGCTGCCCCACTCGACCGACCGGGATGGATTGACGCACCCGCTCGATGATCTCGTCGGGCATCGAATTCGACATCGGTGTTTCGATGAACCCGGGCGCAATGCAGTTGACGGTGATGCCGTCAGCGGCGAGAGCCAGGGACAGGCTTCTACTCACGCCGGCGATCCCGCCCTTGGAGGCGGCGTAGTTGGTGGAGCCGAAGTTGCCCAGCCAGGCGCGGGAGGTCAGCGAAATGATGCGGCCGGTTTCCGAGCTGCGCAGGGCCGGCAACGCGGCGGCAGTGGTGGTCAACATTCCGATCAGATTGACATCGAGAACCTGCCGGAAGACCGCGGGCTCCATCTTCTCGATGCGGGCGTCCTTGAGGATCCCCGCACAGTTCACCAGAACATCGAGCCCACCGAGCCGAGATACGGTGGCATCGACCGCGGCTTGCACGGATTCCCGGTCGGCGAGGTCCGCGGCGGATGTGGACATAGCGACACCGGTGGCCTCAGTGATGTCCTTCGCCACTGCTCGCAATCCGGTTTCGGAGATGTCGGAGAGGCTGATGCTGTATCCGAGTTCGGCCAAGTGTTCGGCGATGCCTCGCCCGATACCGCCCGCAGCACCGGTGATGAAGGCGACTCGAGGCCGTTCTGCAACTCTCTGTTCGTCGGAGCTCATGGGTGCAGCCTTCCGAGGTCGGTGCCGTTGGCGGCGTAAATTTCCTGACCGGTCACCGCACCGGCATGCTCGGCGGTGAGCGCCGCGATCAGCTCGGTAACGGCTGGTTCGTTGGGATCGGTGTCATAGAAGACTGCATTCGCGGCGCCGCCGTGCCGCTGCAGCTCGATGGCGACAGACCGGACGAAGCTGATCAGAGCCCCGGTAACCGCGCAGTCCAACGGCCTGAGCGGGTCTCCCAGTGCCGCCGTCGCCGGGGCGAGGACGACCACCCGGCCGCGATGGCGTGCGTCGGTGATGGCCGGCCAGTGATGCTGAACGGCGGAAAAAGCAGCCATCAGCGGATGCGCCACCGCCCGCTCGAGGTCCGCGGTGTCGATCGTCTGGTCACTCTCTGTGCCGCGGTAGACGAGCACCACGACCGAGGAGGCGGGTGCGCGGGCGGGCTGGGTGGTGCCGGCGAGATCGATCGTGGTGAACGTCGAGGTGGTCATCGCGTCACCAGCAGTACTGTGACAGAGCCGCCGTCGGTGCCGCTGACGGTGCCCCCCTTGCAGTAGGCAAGCCCGATATTCGCCTTGTCGACCTGCCGTTGACCGGCACGGTCAGTGAGTTGCCAGGTGAGCTCGCAGATTTGCGCGACACCGGTGGCACCCACCGGGTGTCCACGACTGAGGAGGCCACCGCTGGCATTGACGGGGAGTTTGCCGCCGATCGAGGTGTTACCGTTCTCGGCCCACCTACCGCCCTCGCCGACGGGGACGACGCCGAGGCCTTCCAGGCGGACGATCTCGGCGATCGTGAAGCAGTCGTGCATTTCTACCAGGTCGACGTCGTCGGGCCCGTAGCCGGTGATGTCCCAGGCCTGTTCGCCCGCACGGCGGGACACGTCCTCGTCGTTGAGGTTGGTGTCGGCAGTGACGATCTTGCCGCTGACCAGGGCGCAGCCGGCGACGCGTGGAGCCGATGATCGCCCGAGTTTGGCGAGGCCGGCAGCACTGCACAGCACCACCGCGGCGGCGCCGTCGCTGATGGGACTGCAATCGAGCAGTCCCAGTGGATCGGCGATGGTGCGGGCGTCGACGACTTCCTGCAAACTGATCGGCCGCTGGTATTGAGCGAACGGGTTGTGCACCGAGTGGGCGTGATTTTTCACGGCCACCGCGGCAATCTGCTCGCGGGTGGCACCGTGGTCGGACATGTACCGCCGAGCGCTCATCCCGTGATTGGCGGCCATGACAAGGCCGTTGATGGCATCGAGGTCCGTGGGGTCGGGCATGACCCCACCGGAGACACGGTCGGTCATCTTCTCCGCACCGATGACCAGCACGATGTCGTACAGGCCGGCCTTGATCGCGATCCAGGCTTCGCGGATCGCGGTGGCCCCGCTGGCACAGTAATTTTCGTGGTTGGAGACGGGAAGTCCGCCGAGGCCCATTTGCGCCGCGACGCGTTGGCCGGCGACCGGGCCGCCGAAGACATGCCCGACGTAGACGGACTCGATGTCCTTGGTGCTCACGCCCGCATCGGACATTGCTTCTCGCGCAGCGCCCACAGCAAGTTTCTCGAACGTGACGTCGACGGGGTACTTGCCGAATCGCACCATGCCGGCGCCGGCGATGTAGGTCTCGCTCATCGGTTCTCCTCGGTGCCCCGGAAGCGGTACCACCACAGTGGTTCTCCGGAGGAATCGGCCTTCAATGTGAACAACTCGACAGCTACTTCGTCGTCGATCTCGACGGCACCTGTCGCCGCGCCCAACAATCGGACCCCGTCGTCGAGATCGACGGTCACCAGGGTGTACGGCGTCTGCAACGGGGGCGGGGCTTGGTGCACGACGGTCCAACTGACGATTCGACCTCGGCCGGCCATCATGACGTTGTCGACGGCGTCAGCCCCGCAATGGGGGCACAGTGGCCGCTCCGGGAACGAGCGTCGGCTGCACACCCGGCAGGCGACACCCTTGATGCCCTGCGGCTCCAAACTGACGACATCACTTCTCAGTGGTGAACCTGTGGAAGTCATGGTCTACATTCCGCCTCTCTGAACTAGCTGCGCTGCAATGACGTTCTTCTGGATTTCGTTGGTGCCCTCACCGACGATCATCAGTGGGGCGTCGCGGAAGTACCGCTCGATGTCGTACTCGGTCGAGTAGCCGTATCCGCCGTGGATGCGCAGCGCGGACAACGCGACCTCCATCGCTGTCTCGGAGGCGAACAACTTCGCCATTCCCGCCTCCATGTCACAGCGGAGCCCGGCGTCGAATCGACTGGCCGCGAACAGGGTCAGCTGACGGGCGGCGGTGAGTTTGGTTGCCATGTCGGCGAGTTGGTGACCGATGGCCTGATGCTTCCAGATCGGCTTACCGAATGACTGTCGATCCTGTGCGTATCGCAGTGCGTCTTCGAGCGCGGCGCGGCCGACACCGAGGGCGCGGGAGGCGACCTGGATCCGACCGGTCTCGAGGCCCTTCATCATTTGGGCGAAACCGTGTCCCTCGACGCCGCCGAGTACCGCCGACGAGGGAACTCGGAAGTTGTCGAAGGAGATCTCGCAGGTCTCCACCCCCTTGTATCCGAGCTTGGGGAGATCCCGCGAGACGGCCAGACCGGGGCCGTGCTCGACGAGCAGGATGGAGATGCCCTTGTGCTTCGGGGTGGCCTGGGGGTCGGTCTTGCAGAGCAGGGCGATGAGCCCGGACCGGCGTGCATTGCTGATCCAGGTCTTCGAACCGTTGACGAGGTAGTCGTGCCCGTCGAGGCGTGCATGGGTACGCATCGCCTGGAGGTCGGAGCCGCCGCCGGGCTCGGTCAGGGCCATGGTCGCGCGCAGTTCGCCGGTGGCCATCCGCGGAAGGTAGGTGGCCTTCTGCTCGGCGGTTCCGAAGGTGGTGAGCAGCTTCGCGACGACGGTATGACCGCCCATCGCGCCGGCCAAGCTCATCCAGCCGCGCGAGAGTTCCTCGGTGACCCGGACATAGCACGGCATCGAGACCGGGGCGCCCCCGAATTCTTCGGGAACGGCCAGCCCGTAGATGCCGATTTCCTTCATCTGTTCGATGAATTTCTCGGGGTACTCGTTCTGGTGTTCCATCTCGTTCACGACAGGCTTCACATCGCGGTCGATGAAGTCACGGACAGTCTGGATGAGGAGTTGTTCTTCCTCGGGGAGGTCGAAATTCACGTGAGAGTCCATCCGTGTCAGTGGTCGGCGAGCGGAGTGGGAACCGACGGGGTGGGCATCCCGGTGGCGTCGAGCCCGAGTTCGATGAGCGCACGTTCGCGTAGCCGGGCCTTGGGTACCTTGCCGCTGGCGACCCGCGGGAAGCCGGCGCTGGTTCCGTAGATCACATGGTGCGGGGCTTTGTATTTGGCGGCCTTGCTGCGGACGTGGTCCTGGATCCGGGTGAGGGTGACGTCGTCGCGGTCGGCGTCGACGAAGACGACGATCGCCTCACCGCGGACGATGTCGGGGATGCCTACGGCATGCACTTCACGGACGCCGGCGATCTCCCCGACCAGTAGCTCTACTTCGAGGGGGCTGACGTTGATGCCGCCGGGTTTCATCATCTCCGAGAGTCGGGAGTGGAAGTGCAGGTACCCGTGCTCGTCCAGGTATCCGAGGTCGCCGGTGCGGAAGAAGCCGTCGGTTGTCATGACCTCGCGATTGCGGTCGGGATCCTTGTAGTACCCGCGCATGACGTGTCCGCGGATCAGGATCTGTCCGATTTCACCGGCCGGTAGCGGGTCGTCGGTTTCCGGGTCGGCGATGCGGATGTCCCAGTCGGGGAGGGGGCGGCCGATGGTGCCCTCGGCCCGCTCGACGGGGTCGTGGGCATCGGTCAGCGCGCACAACCCGTAGGACTCGGTCAATCCGTAGATGCTGGTACCCAGGGTCAGGCCGAGTTCGGCACGGGCGAGTTGGCGGTCGGCTTTGCTCAGGCCGAGGACACCCTTGCGAAGGCTGAGTTGGCGGCGAGCGCGGTCGGGATGGTCGACGAGGCTTCGGGTCATGTTGCCCAGTCCGTAGTAGGCGGTGCAGCGTTCACGTTCGAGCAGTTCGAGGGCTCTGCCGGGTTCGTACACCTCCATGAGAACCACGCACGCGCCGTGGGTCCAGGTCGCGCCGAGGGCCTGGACGACGCCGAGTCCGTAGAACAGCGGCGTCGCGAGAAAGGACCGGTCCTGCTCGTCGAGCGCCTGCCGTTCGCCGATGTTGAAGGTATTAACGATGGCGTGGTGGTGTTCGAGCGCGACACACTTCGGTCGGGCCGTGCTGCCACTGGTGTAGATGAGGTACACGAGGTCGTCCGGTTCGACAGCGGCTTCGGCTCCGGCCAGTACCCCATCGCTGATCTGTTCTCCGCGCCCGAGGAACTGGTGTAGCGGTACCGCAGCCGGGAGGCGGTGCTCTCCGAGCTCGACGACCTGGCGCAACGCCGGCAATGCTGTGTCGTGGAGTACGCCGTCGGTGCCGGGTTCCTTGGTGGACGCCGCGACGGTGCCCGCGACGATGGGCACATAGTCCGTGCCGCGCAGCCGGTCGAAGAACAGCAGGGCTTTCACATCGCCGTGGTCGAGCGCGTACGAGAGCTCATCGGTCTTGTACCAGGTGTTGATCGGCACGACGGCGGCGCCTATCCGGGCCCCGGCCATCGCGGTGTACAGCCATTCGGGTCGGTTACCTGCCAAGATGGCGATCGAGTCACCGCGGCCGATCCCTATGGCTAGCAGTGCCTTCGACCATCGGCTGACCTCGTGATCGAGCTCGGCGAAGGTGACATCGGTGCCTTCGAAAGAGATCGCGGCGCGGGTGGGGAAGCGGTCGGCCATTTCGTGCAGCAATGCCCCCCAGGTGTGTGCGGTAGGAGCTGATGCGGTCATTGGGGTTCCTCGGGTTGTGCAGGCGATGAGACGATTGGGTCAGCTGCAGGCGGGGTGGGTAAGCCGGGGATTTCGACGGGAAAGGCGAGTACGCGCCCGCCCTTGGCGACGGTGACAATGAGACGGTCGAGCGCGTCGCCGGCGAAGCAGACGCTGGTGGGCATCGTTCCTTCACCGATCGCCAACTGCTCGCGCATCTGCCCGGCCGGGTCGAAGTAGGTGACGGTTCCCGATTTACTGCCCGCCACCCACAGCCCGCCCTGCGCGTCGATGGTGATGCCGTCGGGGGTTGGGACGGTGATCTCCGGGAAGTCATGATCGACGGTCGCGGTCGATGCTGTGACCAGGTAGCGGCGTACCCGGTTTCGGGCGGTCTCGGCGACGTACAGGTGTTCCGGGTAGGGCCCGAACGCGATGCCATTGGGGAAGAAGACGTCGTCGAGAACGACCGTTGCGTGATCGGCCGCGGGATCGTATCTCCAGACGCGACCTGGCAGGGCCGCGTCGCCGAAGCCGTGTCCGTTCGGGTCGGTGAACCAGAGGGCGCCGTCCGGCCCGAACGTGCAGTCCGACGGGGCGTCTACTTTTCCGCTGAAGAGGGTGCTCGGCGTGGTGGAAGCACGGTAGTCCCAGACTTGGATGGACGGAGAGACCGGCAGCTGTGATCGGGTAGGCATCACGTCGCCACCATTCTGGGTGATCCACAGTTGCCCGTCGTAGCCGAGCGTCATGCCGTTCGGTCCGCCACCAGTTTCGGCGGCCGCCACAGCCGGGCGACCGTCGAGGAAGCCCTCGTACAGCGCGCCGCGGCTGACACTCGTGACGAACAATCGGCCGTCGGTGGTCCACACCGGTCCCTCGGTAAAGCCGATGTTCTCGGCGAGGGTCAGGCCGTTGTCGACCGTTCTGGTGGTGATCGAGGGTGCCGCCATCAGTGCTGTCCTGTTCTGGTCGTCGCCGCCGTCGCGCAGATGGTCGAGGCCCACTGCGTCATCAAGGTCTCTGCGGGCTTGCTCTCGCCGCCGTTGGCGGCGCCCGGTGTTCTGCTGTATCGGGGAGCGGGCGCCGGTTCGACGCAATCCTCCCGGAGGAGGGTGCCCCGGGACTGCATGTGCGGGTCGGTCACCGCCTCGTCGAGCGTGAGGACGGGGGATACGCACGCGTCGAGTTCGGTGAAGACCACCGTCCATTCTTCGCGGGTTCTCGTCCGGAAGATACTCGCGAACCGATCCTTCATGGCCGGCCACTGCGCCCGGTCCTGTTGTGCCGGCAGGTCGGCGTCGGCGAGTCCGAGACCGCGGAGCAGCCGCTGGTAGAACTGCGGCTCGATACTGCCCACGGCCATGAAAGCGTCGTCCGCGGTTCGGTAGACGTTGTAGAAGTGCGAACCGCTGTCGATGCTATTCGTGCCGGGTTCGCTCGACCAGTTCCCGGTGGACTTCCGATTCCAGATACCGCTCATCAGCAAGCTGGTTCCGTCGATCATCGCGGCGTCGACGACCTGACCGACATTGCTCGTCACGCGCTCGTAGAGCGCGGCGAGTATTCCTGTGACCAGGAGCATTCCGCCGCCGCCGTAATCACCGACGAGGTTGAGCGGCGGAACGGGAACTTCCCCTTGGCGGGTGATGGACCGGAGGGCACCGGTCAGCGCGAGATAGTTGATATCGTGCCCAGCGGTATTCGCGAGCGGTCCCTCCTGCCCCCAGCCGGTCATTCTGGCGTAGATCAATGCAGGATTTCGTCCTAGACAGATGTCAGGCCCCAGGCCAAGACGTTCCATCACACCCGGCCGGAATCCTTCGATGAGCACGTCGGCGTGTCCGATGGCATCGAGAGCACGGTCGCGTTCGTGTGGGTCCTTCAAATCGAGACTCAGTTCGCCGGCCCGGCCTCGACCGAGGATGCCGACGTCGTGTGTGTTCTGGCCGGGCCGGTTGATGCGCAGAACTTCCGCGCCGGCGTCGGCGAGCATCATCGCGGCGAACGGTGCCGACCCGAGCGCGGCGATCTCGACAACGCGCAGTCCACGGAGCGGGCCGCGAGAGGGGGCTGTGTGGGTCATGTGCCTTCCTTGTCGGCTGGGACGAAGATCAGGTGTGACTCTCCGTCGTCGGTGGTGGTGAATTCGGCGCGGACTCGCTGCCCGATCCGGAGCGAGGTGGACGTTGGCACTCCGGCGAGGTTTCCGTAAATCTTGGCGCCCTCGTCGAGTTCGATGACTGCGACGACGTACGGGCTCGGCAGATGGAAACCGGTCAGGTAGGTCTTGTGGAAGGTTGCATACGTCCACAACTGTCCCTCGCCGCTCACCCGGTTCCACCGGGGGATCTCCGTGCTTCCGCATCGAGTGCAGACCGCTTTCGGGGGGAACTGCTGGGTTCCGCAGGCCGCGCATGCGCTGATCAACAGCTCGCGGCGGGCCAGTCCCTCGAGGTGGGCGGTCAACAGATAGCGGGGGTTCATGCCTGCGCTCCGTACACGACTGAGGTCACTACGGGAGCGGCGCACAGGTATTGGGCGATTGTCGCATCCTGTACCTGGCGGTCTCCGCAGGTTCTCCTCAGCTGGCGGACGGCCTCGACGTTCAACCCCCACCCTTGCATGTAGCTTTCCGACAGATGACCGCCGGAGGTGTTGATCGGCAGCTCACCGCGCAGCCCGATTCGGCCGTCCTGGATCCATGCTCCGGACTCGCCGGGTGCACAGAATCCGAGGCCCTCCAGGGTGAAAAGCACATTGGGGCTGAAGTTGTCGTAGGCCAGCAGGACGTCGACGTCGGCCCGGCTGCAATCGGCCATTGTGTACGCCTGCTGCCCTGCGGTGGCGATCGCCTCGCGCCAGAAGTCGTCCGGGGGGAAATCGGAGTTGCGTAGCTGCCCTTGTTGTCCGAACCCCAGGACATGCACGGGCGGTTGAGCGCAGTCGCGGGCCCGGTCCGTCGAGGTGAGGATCATGGCCACCCCGCCGTCGTTGATCAGGCAGTAGTCGTAGATCTTCAACGGTTCGACGATGAATCGGGACTCGAGGTAGATCTCGCGTGAGATGGGATCTTTGAACACGGCGTGGGGATTCAGCGATGCGTGGTCTCGCAGGGTGACCGCGACCTGCGCCAGCTGTTCGGCGGTGGTGCCGTACTGCGCACAGTGCCGCTGGAACATCATCGCGTAAAAGGCTCCGGGCGAGGTCATCCCGTACGGCAAGGTCAGCGCCGGATTGGTGCCGTATCCCTCGGCGGCCGCGCTGGCGCTCGCGCCGCCGCCTCCATAGGTGTGCCCACCCGAGCGCCCATTGTTGCCGTACACCAGCGCGATGGTGGAGGCCATCCCGGTCGTTATGGCCAGTACCGCCATCTGGATGGCGATGCCGGTCATGCGTCCCTCTGCCGGCAGCTGCGCCGTCCAGCGTGGCTCGATTCCCATCCGCGAGGCCACCGTCTCGTAACTGCTCACCCGGTTCACGATCAACCCGTCGAGGTCGCGCGCGGTTAATCCGGCATCGTCGAGTGCGGCCTCGAGGGCGGCCAAGCCCAAATCGTCGGCGGAGGAACCCGTGAGATTGCCGAATTCGGTCGTGCCGACCCCGACCACCGCGGTGGCCGCGCGAAGTGCGGCGCGATATGGGCGACGGTGTACCTGCACTGAAACTCCAAATTGGATAACTGATACGTACGGACAACTTTTACTGTGCCATGTTCAGCAGTGCTTTAGCAAGGGAAGGCGGATCCCGTAGATGAGGTCGGGAATCAGTGTGTTGCTGGGGGATTGGTGTGGCGGGTTTACCGGGTGCGGGCAAGCCAAGGCGCCTCCCGGCCTCAGGAGACCGGAAGGCTGCCGAGTGCGCGGCGAGCGTTCAGAGTGAGAAGTCGATGATTCCGCGGATGTTCTTTCCGTCCCGCAAGTCCTGATAACCCTGGTTGATCTCGTCGAGCGTGTAGCGGGTGGTGATGAGCTCGTCGAGCTTGAGCTGACCGGCATCATAGAGTCGCAGGAGCCGGACGATGTCGTACTGCGGGTTCGACGAACCGAACAGAGTGCCCTTGATGGTCTTCTCCATGAACACCATTTCCTGGCCTGACACGTGGACAGTGAGGTTGGCGGCGTTGGACACGCCCGTGACCACCACTGTCGAGCCCTTTCCGATCACCTTGAAGGCCGCCGTAATGGTTTCCTCGTCCATGGTGCCGATGAGCACGAGAGCCTGGTCGGCGCCCTGGCCCCAGGTAAGTTCGGTGACCTTTTCGTGTGCTTCCTCGGCGCTGGAGAAGACATGGGTCGCGCCGAATTTGAGCGCGGTGTCTCGCTTGAATTCGACCGGGTCGACGCACACGACGTACTTCGCTCCGGCATGCACCGCACCCTGGACCGCGTTGGTGCCCAGTCCGCCGATCCCGTAGATGACGGTGGTGTCTCCGGGGCGAACGTTGCCGGCGTTGACTGCGGTGCCCCATCCGGTCGGGACGCCGCACCCGACGAGCACCGCGCTGTCGAGTGGAAGCCAGTCGTCGACCTTGACGACCGAGTACTCGGACACGGTGGCGAATTCGGAGAACGCCCCGAGCATGCAGAAGGCGCTGTAGTCGGTGCCGTCCTTGTGCAGCCGGAAAGTGCCGTCCGGCATGCTGCCCTCGAGAATTGTGGATCCGGCATCGCAGAGGTTCTGGCGCCCGGTCGAGCAGTACCGGCAGATGCCGCAACTCGGTGTGAAGCTGCAGACGACATGGTCACCGACCACGACCTTCTTCACTCCGGGGCCGATCTTCTCGACGATGCCCGCTGCTTCGTGTCCGCCCACCATCGGATAGCGCACGGCTAGATCGCCGTCCATCATGTGCAGATCCGAATGGCACAGTCCGGCCGCAGACATCCGCAACATGACCTCCCCGGGGCCGGGATCGTCGATGTCCAGCTCCACGATCTCGAAGGGGGCGTGGGGTGCGGTCAGTACGGCAGCGCGTGTCTTCATTGTTCTTCCGATCGTTCGAGGGGGATTCAGCTGTGCATGGTCCAGACGGACTTGGTTTCCAGGTATCCGTCGAGGCTGTCCGGGCCCAGGTCACGGCCGTAGCCGGACTGGTGGAACCCACCGAAGGGAGCTGCTGGATCGGTCAATCCCCAGCCGTTGACGTAGACGGTCCCGGCCTGCAGCCGGCGTGTCATCGCCTGGACAGTGTTCACGTTCTTCGTCCAGATACCCGCGGCTAAACCGTAGTCGCTGGCATTTGCTCGTTCGATGACCTCGTCGATGTGGTCGAAGGCAAGAACCACGAGGACCGGACCGAAGATTTCCTCGCGGACACATTCCATGTCGTCGGTCACGTTGGCGATGATCGTCGGGGGGTAGAAGTGTCCGGTCAGATCGGCGGGAACCTGCGCGGGCTGATAGACCGTGGCGCCCTCGTCCTTTGCCCGTTGGACGTATCCCTGGACGCGCTCGAGTTGCGCACCGTTGGCCAGGGGCCCGAAGTCGACGCCCTCGTCGATTCCGTGTCCAATCCTCAACTGCCCTGCAATCGAGGTGAGCTGCTCGATTACCTCGTCGTGAATGTCATTGTGAACGAACAAACGGGAAGGGGCACTGCAGGTCTGGCCGGAGTGCCAGAAGATCCCACCCGCGGAACCGGTCACCGCCTCCTCCACATCGGCATCGGGGAGGATGATGTTGGCGGACTTGCCGCCCAGTTCCAGGGTCACCCGTTTGACGTCGTCTGCAGCTTGGCGGGCGATGTGCTTGCCGACCTTCGTCGAACCGGTGAACGTGAGTTTATTGACCCCGGGATGGGTGACCAGTGCTTGACCAGCGGTGCCGCCTGTGCCCGGCACGACGTTGAGCACGCCGGGGGGCAGTCCGGCCTCGATGGCCAGCTCCGCCAGCCACAGCGCCGACAGGGGTGTTTCCTCGGAAGGCTTGAGGACCATCGTGCACCCGGACGCAAGGGCGGGACCGATCTTCCATCCGCACAGCAGAAGTGGGAAGTTCCACGCGGTGATCGCGCCCACCACTCCGACCGGTTCGAGTTCGGTGCGTACGTGAATGTTGGGATGAGACACCGGGACGGTCGAACCGACGATCTTGGTCGGCCAGCCGGCGTAGTAGTGAAACGCCCGCGCGGCGAACTCGACATCGATGTTTCGTGCTGCGCCGAGAACCTTCCCTGCATCAAGGACCTCGAGCTGGGCGAAGTCGTCGGCGTGCCGGTAGATCAGATCGCCGATGCGGTGGAGGATGCGTCCGCGGTCTAGCGGACTCATCTGCCGCCACGGGGCGGACTCGGTGAAGGCGCGCCGGGCGGCATCGACCGCGTCGGCGACATCGTCCGCCCCACCGGACGCCGCAACCGCAATCTGGCGGCCGGTTGCCGGGTCGAAGACGGGTATCTCCTCTCCGCTGAGCGCTGAGCGTCGTTCGCCGTCGATGAAAACGTGCGGAGCGGTCTGAAGACGCTCGACGACAGCGGAGGACAGAAGGTGATCAGTCAATGCGGTGATTGTCATCGTCCCTCTCAAATGGATATGTGATACATCAGGTGTGACTCACGTTACGTCATCTAGGTGCTTCAAGTCGAGTTCGTCCAACCGCCCAGCGTGTCCGACACGCGGCCTTTACGCCGCCTCGGCGAAACATAGACTGTAGAAGAGCCTGTTCAGAGCAATTTATCTGATGCCACTGCTGGTGGGAGAAGCTGTCGGCTGGTGGCGTAACGCTGCGCCGGCGGGGCAGCGCTACACTAACCAGTGTTGATGATTGATCAAATAAGGGAGTCGATATGACAGCGTTCGACGCCGGAATCGATGTGCCGAGCCGTGCTGCACGCAACGGTGGCCGACGTGAGGACGCTCGTCCGGTTCCGCGGCGGAACATGAGTGGTCAGGTCGTCGACTACATCAAGACGATGATCTTCGACGGGTCTTTGATCCGGGGGCAGCGAGTGCCCCAGGACCAAATCGCCAAAGATCTCGGGGTGAGTCGCCTGCCGGTGCGGGAAGCGCTCATCGCCCTCGAAGCCGAGGGGTTGATCGACTCCGAACCGCATCGTGGTTCCTTCGTCGTTCCCATCCTGCGCGAGGACATCGACGATCACTACCGGATCTACGGAATGGTGCAGGGGCTCGCATCGCGCCGCGCCGCATCCCGGATCACCCAGCCAACGCTTGCCCGGCTGCACGAGCTGCACGAACTCATGCAGAAGAGCGACGATCCTGACCTTCTGCACAACCTGAACTGGGAGTTCCACGCCCTCATCAACCAAACGGGGGGCAGCCGGCGCCTACTGTCGGTGCTGCGGCAGCTTGCCAAGAATCTGCCACGGGCCGTATACGAGGCACCCCCCGGTGCGAGCCCCGAAGCCAACCGGAGTCACCAGAAGATGCTGGAGGCTTTGGAGCGGGGGGACGGGGCAGGTGCAGACGCTGCATCACGCGAACACGTTCAGTTCGAGGGGGAGTACGTGATCGCCAAGCTCAAGCGCGATGGGATCCTCGCCGACGACGACTAACGGCAGGAGAAAGACCAGTCAGTGGCCGGGAGCACCGGACTTACCCGTCGACGACGGGAAGAAATGGCCCTGGCGCTGGCGGGCGTCCGCCTTGTCAGTTAATCGGGTAGTCGAATCGCCGCTGGTTCAAGACGAGCGCAATGACTTCCGTCCGTGTCCGCATGCCCAGCTTCCGCAGGATGTGGCTCACATGAAAGCGCACAGTGCTCTCGGCAATGTAGAGCTGCTGTCCGATTTCTCGATTGGACGAGCCGTCGACCAGGCACTCGAGCACGTCGCGTTCTCGACCGCTCAATGATGCGCCGCGCGTTCCACCGCCCCCGTGATCGGTGTGGCACGGAACGGCGATGAGCTGGCCCAGGATGTCGAGAGCTGCGCCACGGGCCGCGCGGTCATCGAGCCCATCTGATCGCAGTGCCGTCACGGCACGGTGGACAGCAAGCCACCCGGAGGCGCCGAGAACTGCCTCGTTCCGCGAATGGCAGCGGTCACGATCAGGAAGGGTTGTCGACACTTGCTCCTCTTTCACTACTCGACGCCCCTCGATTGTATCAAATCGGCCTCCTTGGTCGGTGTGGCGATGACACGTTCGGAAGACCTGTGTCTCAAAAACTGCAGGTAACGGCTGTTCAGCGAGAGCGCTTCGTGGAATCCCGTGCCGAAACCGCACAAAAACTTGATAAGTGATGCAAAAACCCGCAAACTATGTGGCGCACGCCACTGCGCGATCTCGCTCCTCCTTGAGCCCCCTCGACGCCACCAGGAGACCCCATGACAGAAATTGCCGTTGACGACGACGGTTTGCGCGAAAGACCCCCAACCACCACTCTTGCCGCGGATGATCGGCTGCGGCCCTATCACTGGGCTGTCATGGTGCTGGGGGTGCTCGGTTATGCGACCATCGCGGCCGACGCCGCAATTTTCCCCACCAGTTACCCACTCGTCCAACAAAGCCTGGGTTTCTCCGACAGCGCTGTCGGATACATCTATGCAGGCGGATTCTTCACCTGCGGTGTCATCGCCATGTTCCTCATCGGCCCATTGACGGACCGATTCGGCCGTAAGCCTCTCTTCGTAGCGGCTATCGCGATTTGCTCGGCGTTCACGATTCTTACTGGATTTGCTTGGAACACCACGTCATTCGGAATTCTCCGGTCGATTGCAACCATCGGTTATGTCTCGTGGGGGCTGGCTACCGTCCTCATTGCGGAATCGGTACCCGCGAAGCATCGCGGATGGATGACCGGGACCGTTCCAGTGGGGTGGGCAATCGGATTCGGATCATCGGCCTTCTTCTCCGAACACATCGCCGCCAGCATGGGATGGCGGGCGGTGTTCTGGATCGTCGGCATACTCCCGTTGGCCTTCGGTATCGCCGTCTCCTTCGTCATCAAGGAAACACCGCACTTCCAGGATCTCCAGCATGCCCGTCGAACTGGGTCGAGCAGGTTCCACATCGACGTCGCCAAGACGGAGAAGAGTGTGCTCTCCCAGCTGTGGGCGGCCGATATGCGTCGCCGCACCATCGGGGTGACCCTGTTCTTCCTCTTCATCGTGCCCCAATACGCCATCATGTCCTACTTCGGACTGAGCTTCCTGCAGGGTAAGGACATTTCGTTCCTCGAGGCCAACCGGGCGATCACCTGGGCAAACTGGCTCGGGATCGTCACCATCCTCGCCGCCAGTTTCGTCACACGGGGCAAGGGTGCCCACTACACCCTCACCGCCGTCGGGGTGCTTGGATCCGTATGCGCACTCTTCATGGTGTACCTGGCGACACCGTCGACGATCGTGCCCTGGTTCATCGTGTACGTCTTGATCACCATCGGTCTCTGGGGCGGGTCCTCGAATTTTCTCCAGGAAGCCTTCCCCACGCGTATTCGTGGCACGGGCGGAGCATGGGGTTCGGGCATGCTGTGGACCAGCTACGGGACTCTCGCGCTCATTGTCGCCCCTCTGCTGACCGTCTACAGCTGGAATGTGTTGGTCATCGTCTTCGGTGCCGTTCTACCGCTGATCGCGCTGGTCGGCCTGTGGATGGTCCCACGGCCGAAGGCACTCAACTCCAACCTCGAGGACCTGGTGCACTGACATGCGCTGCCGCGCAAACGGAACCAACCGGAGCCTTGCACCCCCACTGTCGAATGCAACTACCCCGCCTCGCCCCACCTGCCTCCGGCCGAGCGACACGACGCACTGGCCAGAAGGGAGAACACAATGAAAGTTTTCGACGTCGCAGACCAGGGGCACGGCCCACCCGTGCTCTTCAG
This sequence comes from Rhodococcus mengyinensis, assembly GCF_048381435.1. Classification (NCBI taxonomy): domain Bacteria; kingdom Bacillati; phylum Actinomycetota; class Actinomycetes; order Mycobacteriales; family Nocardiaceae; genus Rhodococcus; species Rhodococcus mengyinensis. The sequence goes on from NZ_JBLWIT010000034.1 coordinate 20,883, forward strand.
CCACGGCACGCTCCTGGACCGGACCATGTTCGCCGAGCAAACCGCTGCTCTGGCTGATCGCTATCGAACCGTCGCCTACACCAGCAGGGCCGGAACGTCGGAATACGGCACCGAATACGACCTCGACTCCCTGGTCACCGATTGTCTGGAAGTGGCCGCCCGAGCAGAAATCGACCGATTCGTACTGGTGGGAATGTCGGTGGGCGGTTTCATGGCGATCGAGCTGGCCCTGAAGTACCCGGAACGGCTGGCCGGGCTCATCCTGATGGACACGATGGCCGACGCCTATACCAGCGAGGAGAAGACGCAGTTCGCAGAGGTGTTCCGCCCCATGAAGAGCGAAGACCCCATCCCCGCGAGCTTTTCGCAGACCTTTGTTCCGATCATTTTCGGCCCGCAGGCCATCGCGAACCGTCCCGCCTTGATCGATTCGTGGGTGCACAAGTGGCGGACTAGACCATCACGGTCGGTATGGGGCGAATACAACTCGTGGATCAGCAAGAGTGAACGCCTCTCCCGCCTGTCCGAGATACAGATTCCGACCCTCATCGTGCACGGTGAGGACGACAACGGCATCGACATTTCCGCCGCCGAACGGATGCACGCCCGGATACCGGGATCGGCTTTCGCGCGAATCCCTGGTGCGGGTCACTTGGTGACCGAGGAGAACCCCGATGCCGTGACAACGGCGCTGACCACCTTCCTCGATGCGCTCCCGCGTTGGTAGACCCAGCGATGCAGTTTTGACCAACCATGAACTACCTGCCCGCCCCGTCGAGCGGCTTCGTCATCGACGCCGCGCCGAACTGATGATCGACGGCGAGCTATCCGCATGAGAGTTTCTCGACTCCAGCCACCGTGTACCACGCCGTGGCCCACCCCCGCACGTTTACTGCTTCTCTGGAGGAACCATCATGAGCGTGTCTGAAAAACGCTCCACCACAAAGATGTTGCGCGTGACCGCAGCAGGATTCGCCGGCACTGCCCTCGAGTACTACGACTTCTTCCTGTACGGCACCGCCGCAGCCCTCGTGTTCGGGCCCTTGTTCTTCCCGTCATACAGCCCGCTGGCGGGGACCCTCGCCTCCTTCGCGACTTTCGCGGTCGGATTCCTCGCTCGGCCGTTGGGCAGTGTTCTCTTCGGCGGAATGGGGGACAAGGTCGGTCGGCGCAAGACACTCGTGTTCTCGTTGTTGATGATGGGCACCGCGACGGTTCTGATCGGCGTACTTCCGACATTCGAGCAAGTCGGTTGGTTCGCTCCGCTCCTTCTGGTCACCCTCCGATTCGTGCAAGGCATCGCGATGGGCGGAGAATGGGGTGGAGCTGCTCTGATGCTCGTCGAGCATTCACCCCCGCACCGGCGCGGGCTGTTTGGCAGCACCGTCCAGATGGGGGTACCTGGCGGACTCCTGCTGTCGACCATCGCCATCACCGTCAGTGACCACATTTCCGGCGACGCTTTCGACACCTGGGGATGGAGGATCCCGTTCCTGCTCAGCGCAGTCCTCTTCGCCATCTCGATGTTCATCCGCCTCGGCGTCGAGGAAACTCCGGACTTCACGGCACTGCAGACCGCGTCCGCCCAGCAAAGCACCCCGGTGCGCTCACTACTGCGCAATCAATGGCGGGAAGTCGCACTGGCCGCGGGCGTCATCGCTCCTGGAGGCATTCTGTTCTATCTGGTGTCCACCTACGCCGTCTCCTACGGCACCACCATCTTGGACCTCAGCCGCACCACGATGCTCAATGCGCTCCTCGCCGCATCGCTCGTCTATCTGATCAGCCTGCCGGTATCCGGCCATCTGAGTGACCGGTTCTCACGCCGCATCGTCATTCTCACGGGGTGCTTCACCGCTCTGTTCGGAGGTTTTGTGCTGTTCGCGCTGATGGATACCGGGTCGGGGTGGGCCGCGTTCTTGGGCATCACCTTCATGCTGGCGGTGGTGCACTCGGCACTGCAAGCCCCGCAACCGGCGTTCCTTGCGGAGCGATTCAGTGTCGATGTCCGGTTCAGCGGCGTCGCGTTGAGTCAGGCGCTGTCAGTCAGTGTCATCGGAGGCACCGCCCCGTTCATGGCGACGCTGTTCTACAGCTGGACACACTCCACCTGGCTGATCTGTACCTGGCTCGCACTCTGGAGCGTGGCTGGGGCCGTCTCGACGATCGCGCTCAGCAGGAGACCATGCGCGATCGACGATGCCGAACAGCGACCGGCCGATACCGACCGGGACCCCCGACTCGGTGCGTCACGACAACTGACCGGCACCCACGAATAGTTCCGCGGATGCCCGTAGCTCCGCGGATAGCACATCCGCGGAGCTATGAACCGGGGGTGCCCGGCGCGCCACCGACATAACGCCACTCGATCCGACCACGCAGTCCGCCGAGAATCTCATCCGGTGTCGTCCCGAGCGCGTGAGCCCACCGCTGCGCACCCGCGGTGCTGCCCACAGTTCCCCCGAACAACACGGCGCGATCTCCTTCGACCACATCGGTGTCCGTCCCGAGGTAGACCAGTATTTGATCCATGCATACCCGCCCGACCTGAGGGCGCCACCCACCGCCCAGCAGCACCGACATGCGGCCACCCAGCGCACGCGGAATCCCGTCCGCGTACCCCACAGGCAGCAGTGCAATCGAACAGTCCCTCTCTGCCACCCACCGGAACCCGTACGAGACCCCGTCTCCCGCCGCGATCTTCTTCACCAGCGCCACCTCCGCCGACAACGTCAGGGCCGGAACCAGTTCCGCTTCGAGGGCAGAACCGGTTGGCGCGACGCCGTACAGAGCGAGATCGGCGCGGACCAGGTCGAAGCGTAAGTCACTGCGACGCAGCGCCTGTGCGCCGGCGAGATGGGCGGAATCGAAGGTCACCCCGGCCGCGCGCGCGGACTGTAAGTACTCGAGAAAATGGTCGCGGTCTCGATCCACCACAGCGTCGGCATGCGTGTCGTCGCCAATCGACGAGTAGATGCCGCGAACGTGCACCGTCCCCTCCGACTGAGCGGCGCGTAGCGACCGGAGCAGATCTGCCCAGCGCGTTACCCGCTGGGGGGGACGTCCACAGTCGACGGCCACCTGGACCGTCGCAGTTGTCCCGCGTCGTGCCGCCGCCATCACGGCCGCCACCTGATCGGCGGATTCAACTGTTACGGCGATGCCGGTTCGGATTCCCGCGTCGAGGCAGTCGTCCCCGATCCCTTGTACGGGCGCGAACGCCAGGACTGGGGCGCCGATACCGGCCCGGCGGAGTGCGCACCCTTCGGCGATCGTCCGAACCCCCAGTTCCCGCGCTCCAGCCGCCAAGGCGGTGGCCGCGACATGCACCGCACCGTGGCCGTACGCGTCTGCCTCGACTACCGCCATCAACGACGCCGTCCCGGCCCGAGCGGTCAGGGCAGTCGTGTTCCGGGAGACGGCGTCGAGATCGACATAGGCCTCGATCGCAGGTCGCCGGCCTTCCAGCGGTGCGGCGTTGGGAACGACATCGGCCCCCGAGTGGAAGGCTGACATGGTTACGGCCCTCGATTCGAATGGCAAGCAGCGGCCACCCACATATTGGGTGGGGGAGGACGGGTAGTGCCTCGGACGAGGCTGCGAATTCTGCCTGACACCTTACTCGGCCACAACCTCGGTCATCGGGCATGTAATTTGACCGCGTTCGGGGCCAGTTCGGTCGACGGCCAGATTATCCTCGATTCAGTAGGCGAGGTGGGTGATGAGCCGATTCAAGGCACCAGATGCCGGTCCGAGGTGATAGATGGCCGAGACCGATCCGGGGGCAACACAGCGCGACCAGACTCCAGACATCGCCACGGAGCTGGCGGCGGAGGGATTCGAGTGCGCCACCGAGATCGGACGGGGCGGCTTCGGGGTGGTGTACCGCTGCGAAGAGCGGACTCTCGATCGCGTCGTCGCGGTCAAGGTGCTCACCACCTATCACGACTCGGAAGTCGTGGCCCGCTTTCTCCGTGAGCAAAAAGCAATGGGACGCCTGTCCGGGCACCCCAACATAGTCACGATTTATCGAGTTGGAACGACGGGCGCCGGCCAACCGTACCTCGTCATGCACTACCACGAGCCGGGCTCCCTCCAGGCACTGATCGAGTCGGGGCCGATTTCCTGGACCCGTGTCCTGCACCTCGGGATCAAGGTGGCCGACGCGCTCGAGGCCGCCCACCAACAATCCATCCTGCACCGAGACATCAAACCCGCGAACATCTTGATCGACACCTTCGGAGAGCCGCAGCTGACAGATTTCGGCATCGCCCGCATCACCGGCGGATTCGAGACCACGGGCGGTGTGGTGACCGGATCACCCGCCTACACCGACCCCGACGTGCTGCTCGGGCATCCCCCCAGCCCAGCCGGCGACATCTATAGCCTCGGAGCAACCCTGTTCAGCGCGCTCACCGGACACGCGGCCTTCGAACGGCGCAGCGGTGAGCCTCTGATCGGCCAGTTCCGGCGCATCACAAGTTCGACCGGCCCCCTGCTACGCGACTGGCGGGGAGACATCCCCGAGGAACTCTGCACTGCGATCGAGCATGCCATGGACCGCGATCGCGGCAACCGTCCCCGTGCGGCAGCCGAATTTGCGGACCAGTTACGCCGCGTCCACCACAACTCCGAGAGCAGCGCACCCGAGGGGATCGCGCCAGAATTGAGCGCCGACCCGGAACACAATTCATCAGCATCCGGTTTCCGATCCCCGTCACCGCACTCGCGGACGCCGACACCCTCCGGTCGGTACTCGGCACCTCCCACGCCCGCCACCAGATTCCGACCACCACCACCGAGCCGCACCCTGGTCCCCCGTGCCCGCCTGATGCAGGCTCTCCACACCGATCGACGGCGCCGCCTGGCCGTGATTCACGCACCCACCGGCTACGGAAAAAGCACCACGGCGGCACAGTGGCTCCGTCAGCTCGCCGATGAGGGCATCGCCACCGCATGGTTGACCGTCGACCGAGACGACAACAATCCGCTGTGGTTCCTCGCACATCTCATCGAAGCCGTCACCACCGCATTGCCGGCCGTGGCGACCGACTTGCGGGACACCTTCGAAGCACACGGTGACCACGCATGCCCGCACGTGCTGACAACGCTGATCAGCACACTGCACGATCAGGACCAACCCCTGGCCCTCGTCGTCGACGACTGGCATCGGGTCTCGGATCCCTCGAGTGTCGCGACGCTGACGTACCTACTGGACAACGGGTGCCACCACATCCAGGTCATCGTGACCAGTCGCCGCAAAACAGGACTGCCGATGAGCCGAATGCGCGTTCTCGACGAACTCATCGAGATCGATTCGGCAGTACTGCGATTCGACGAAGAAGAAACACGCACCTTCCTCACCGAAACATCGGGAGTGGACCTGGCGACAAGTGACATCGCCAACCTGGCGAGGTCGACCGACGGCTGGGCCGCCGCCATCCAGCTGGCGTCGATTTCCCTGCGCTCGTCCGCGGACCCCGCCGGTTTCATCGAACACCTCTCGGGCCGCCATCAAGCGATCGGAGATTTCCTCGCCGAGAACGTCCTCGACTCCATCGACACGGACACACGCGCATTTCTGCTGGCCACCGCCATCCCCGACCGCATCTGCGCCGACCTCGCCTCCACCCTGACCGACGTGCGACGCGGCCAGGCGATGCTCGAGCTGATCGAAGAACGCGACCTGTTCCTGCGCCGAGTCGACGACGAAGGACACTGGTTCCGCTACCACCACATGTTCGCCGAATTCCTACGCGGCCGCCTCGACACCGACTTTCCCGGACGATCGGCGCAGTTGCATCGCTCCGCCTCCACCTGGTTCGCCGAGCACCACTTCCTCAGCGAAGCGGTCGATCACGCACTGCGTGCCGGCGATACGACCGGTGCGGTGGAACTGATCGAACGCCACGGGACGTATCTGCTCGAGCATTCGCAGATGTCGACGTTGCGTGGACTCGTCGACAAGCTGCCGATCGACAGCGCGGTATCGAATCCGCGGCTGCAGCTCGCCGCCGCCTGGTCGAACATCCTGCTCTACAACCCCGACCCGGCTCTGCAGGCACTCGACCGCGTCGATACCGCGCTCACCCACCGCAGCGACCCGGACACCCCCGCGCTGGCCGCCGAAGCGTCGGTGGTCAGAGCAGTCGTGGAATTGCGCGCCGACCGCGCCTCTCGCATCGACGACTTGGTGCGTCCGTGTCTCGATCGACCCGATGACCTCAGGCCGTGGGTCGTATCCGTCGCGGCGAACGTCGCGACCTTCGCCGCGATCTGCCGAGCGGACTATCGCGCCGCCCATGCCCTTCAGCAATGGGCCGCAACGTATCACCAGCGGAACAACGGGCCGTACAACTCGGTGCACGGACATTGTTGGGTGGGTATAGCCGCCTTCGAGCAACTCGACGTGAGCTTGGCGGAATCGAGTTTCCGAACCGCGATGAAGATCGCTCAGCAAGTGGATGGACGCCGGTCGTACACAGCTCGGCTGGCCGGGGGCCTGCTCGGTGAAGTTCTGTACGAGAAGGGTCAGATCGTCGAGGCCGAGCGACTGCTCGACGACGGATACGACCTCGGGCCACACGCGGGCGCGGTCGACTTGAAGATCGCCCGGTACGTCGTCGGAGCCCGAATCAAAGCGATTCGCGGTGACCGTTCGGCGGCGGTTCAACGGCTGGACGAGGGCGCACGATTCTCCATGCAGATGCAGCTGCCGAGGCTCCACAGCGCCATCGTCAACGAAGCGGCGCGCCTGGATCTCGTCCTGCCGTCCTCAGATGCACAACCTGCGGACCTCACCTATGCCGAACGCGCCGAGCAAGTGTCCGGTCTCGACCAGGCGATCGCGCAGTACCTGGAGGAGGCGGCAATCCGGGGATTGGTGCGAACCGGATCCCCGGCGAATACCGACCTCGCATGCCAGTGGGCCAGAGAGTGGGCGGAGCGCCTGGCGGACAGTGAACGCCACCGGGCCGCGCTGCGGGCCCGCCGACTGCTGGCCGGTTGCCTCGCCGCATCCGGCCGCAGCGCAGAGGCCCGAAAGGTGCTCACCGAGGTGGTAGCCCGCTGCTCGCAGGCCGGGTTGGTGTGGTTCCTCGCCGACGGGGGCGAACACGTCATGGACACCCTCCAACACATCGTCGACACCGACCATCCACCAACTCATCCGCCGCAATCGTCGGACGTGCCCCGCGACTTCTTGTTGGCGGCGCTCGCGGCTGACGCCGGCTTGCCGTAAGCCCCTACCTTGGGGGTGACACTGCATCGTCGGTGTTGTGCTGAACTGACCGCCGGGCCACGGTTCCCGCGGCAGAGAAAAGGATCAGGCCCGCCCCGATGGCGAGCCAGATGGCTGCCGTAAGCATGCCGATGCCAAATCCCCACGGGCTGACCCCCGAAGCGAGCGCCGGACCGGCGCTGGCACCGAGGAAGGTAAATGATCCGTACAGTGCCGTTGCTCCGCCCGTTTCCTCCGGACGTACCTGCGCCAGGAGTGATTCGACGATGGCCGACGCCGTAATGGCGATGGCCGCTACGAGCACCAGCACCGTGATCGACAAGGCAACCAGGGAGTCTGACAGAACCGATCCGCCCGCAGACATCGCCGCCACACCCATCGCCGCCGCGCCCCTATGGACCGGCTGCCACCGTCGCAGCACTCGACCTAGAAATGGAATGACGAGCAGCGCCGGCACGGTGGCCAATCGCAGCACCTGCAGGGCCTCGGGATTTCCGGCAATTGAAGGCGGCCCCACCAGCGAGATGGTGGTGAAGACGCTGACATACGCCCCGAGGAAAGTGGCTGCAGCACCAAACAGCGCGACCAACCGCCACCTGCCCAGAATCGTCACCAGGACTCCGAAAAGCCGCGTACCACAGGGGTGGTCCCTGGGCCGCGCCCTCGGAACCAACGCAGCAACTGCCACGGTTGCCACCACGAGCTCGCCTGCGCCGACCACAAAGACCGCGCGCCAGCCAGCAGCCGCGGCGATCATCTGCGCAGCGACGGGAACGACCGCCGCGGCGGCGAGAAAACTGCTGGTCAAGCAGCTCAAGGCGAGTAGGCGGTGGCGCGGATCGATGCTCTCGGCGATATACGTGAACGCGGCCGGGGCGAAGGCGGCGGCTGTGCAGCCCTGCCCCGCCCGGGCGATCAACTCCAGAAGGAGCGTGGACGGCAGCGCTGCCAGCAGGGTGGTGGCCGCGGCGGCGAGCAGGCCGACAGTCATCACGGTATGCGGCCCGAACCGCGACGCCAGCGGCCCCGCGGCGAGGAAGCCGAGAGCATAGGCGACCCCGAATACGGTGGAGGTTGCCGTCACGTGTGCAGGGTCGACACCGAAGGTAGCGGCCATCTGCGGAAGTAGCGCCAGTACCGAGTACATCTGTCCGACCGCGGTGATGGCGGTAGCGGTGAGGATGACGATTACTCGTCCGGACGGGCCATATCGATCCCGGACTACGTTGATCGGACCGATGTCGGTGTTCGGCTGTAGGTCCACACCGCCTCCTTCGTGCGTTCCTGATGGGTGAACCGTGTGATGGTCGCGCCTATCGCTTCGTGGTGGCCCAGTAGCACACCGGGCACGGATCGTGGGCCCCATCAGCGGCTCCGGCGCAGGTCCATCCGGTAGCTGTAGCGGCGGGGATTGAGTCGCGAGGTGGTGAACTCGACCGGCCGCCCCCCGGCGTCGTGGTAGAGCCGCTCGATGAGTAAGACGGCGTCTCCTGCCGAGCATCCGATCAGTTGGCTCTCCGCCTCTTCGGCTTGGGTGGCGTGGATATTCTGAGTTGCGGAGACGATGCTACCGGGTAGTAGTCGCTCTGCCGATTGAATGATCGTGCTGTCGGTCTCCCACAGTCCCCGCTCGATCACGTTGTCCGCCAATGAGGAAACCATGTAGTGCCGGGTCAAGGCGAAAGGCGCATGGTTGTAGCAGCGTTGGACGAGTGCGCAGCGGATGTCTGAGATATCCGCACCGAGGTGGCGGGCGATCGCGGGCTCGCTCACTCCCGGTCGGAAAGGCTCGAGTAACCGGGTGGTGGTGCCGGGCCAGCTCATGATTTCGTCGAGCGATCCGATTGCACGCTGGTAGCGACCTGAGTTCGTTTCGTGCCCAATCAAGTACGTGCCGCTGCCCTGGACGCGGTGCACCATGCCCTCCTCGACCAGGTGACTGATCGCTTGGCGGATCGTGTGTCTGCTGACGCCGAAACTCTGCCGAAGTTGGTCTTCGGTGGGCAGCTTGTCTCCCACGGCGTACTCACCGCGTTCGGCTCGCCGCCGAAGTTGTTCGGCGACGAGCCGGTACGCGGGACGCCTGAGATACGAATGCGTCTCCACAATCTGGCCTGTCTGTCATTTCCTCGCGGAGGGTGCTTCCTCGCTGAACAGCGACACCCCGCGGGTCTCGGGCAGATACCGCAGCAGAAGCACGAACGACAGCGCTGCAATCGCGACCAGGTAGAGAGCGGGGGCGACGATGAGCGCTGCGGCAGCTGCGATGGCGGTGGCGATGAACGGGCCGGGCCCGCCGATGAGGGCCTGTGCGACGTTGAAGCCGATCGAGCTACCCGTCACCCGCAGTCGGGCCGGGAAGAGCTCGACCATGAGAACGCCGAGCATGACATTGGCCAGGGCCTCGAAGGCCGCGAAAATTACCAGGCCGATCAGGGCGAGGTACCAGGTGCCGGTCGAGAGCAGAACGAAGCAGGGGACCGCGGTCAGCGCGATACCGCCGGCGCCGATCAGCATTGTGCGTCGGCGGCCGATGCGGTCGCCGATCATCCCTGCCACGGGGCACATGAGCGAGTAGATGAGCAACCCGAGCACCGCGAGTTCGAGGGCGGAGGTCTTGGTCATGTGGACCTCGACAGTGAGGAAGGTGACCACGAAGGTTGCGAGGTAGTAGAAGCCGAGGCCGGTCACCGCGGTGCAGACGAACACCAGCAGGATTCCGGATCGGCTGTGCTTGCCGGCGTTGCGCAAGGGGGCGTGCTCGACCTCGTGAGCGCGCTGGAGCTCCTGGAACACGGGAGTGTCCTCCAGTCGGAGCCGGACATAGAGACCGAGGACGGCCAGCGGACCGGCGACGAGGAAGGGGACGCGCCAACCCCAGGTCGTCATCTGGTCGTCGGACAGCAGGGTGGTCAGCAGCAAGGTCACTGCACCCCCGGCCATGACCCCGATGCCGGCGCCGGCGGAGACCACACTGCTCCACAGCCCGCGCCGGCGGGCCGGTGCATATTCGACGAGGAAGGCAGCTGCGCCGGCGTACTCGCCACCCGCGGAGAATCCTTGGGCGCACCGAAGGAGCACCAGAAGGGCGGGAGCAGCGAGGCCGATGGTGGCGTAGGTCGGCAGGATGCCGATGCCGATGGTGCAGATACCCATGACGACGATTGCGAGTGAGAGCGCCGCGCGGCGACCGGCGCGATCGCCGAAAGCTCCGATCAGCAGCCCCCCGAGCGGACGAAAGAGGAACGCGACGCCGAAAACGGCGAGGGAGGCCAACAGCGACGTAGTGGCGTTGCCGGACGGAAAGAAGAGCGTCCCGATGGTCGCGGCCAGAAACCCGTACACCGCGAAGTCGAACCACTCGAGGAAGTGGCCGATGCCCGCGGCGATGGCGACGCGTCGGGAGACCTTGGGTGCCAGGGTCCCCGATGAGGTCAGCGCATCAGTCGTCGGTGCATCTCCCGGAATCGTGGGGGGTAACGGCGATACGGGGGGTGGGTTCGTCATCGAGGTCTCCTCGGGAAGCGTCGTGGATTTCTTTCGCCACGACGTGAAGTTGGTCCTGCGGGAATCTGATCGGTGTTTCGGCGCGCCCATGATCCTCCGCCTGGCAGCTCGCAGTGAAGTGGGCCACAGTTGTACGGATGACTTGAAGTTAGTCAGGGTTGGTGCGTGCGTCAACCCCTCGTAGGTTGCGGGCCGGTTCCGGCATGAAAACTAGACGAATGAAATGCTTTTGCCTGGTTATTTACTGTAAGTGGAGGCTAGGTCATAAGCGGAACGGGGAGGGTTGGGTTCGATTCGCATCGCGATTGACAGATGCGAGGGTTCGCAATAGTGTTTCAAGTCATACGGACAAATTGTTGCGACGGCGGTGGTTGGATCCGCGTCCGCGGGCCCCTCCCGCAGCAACCGCAACTGACGTGTCCACGAATCATGGGAAGGATGTGCGCATGGCTGGCAGCACGATCGCCGAACGACTCGGCGTCTTCGCCGCGGGTCTGGAGGTCGATGCGCTTCCACTACCGGTCATCGAGCGGGCCACAGGGTGCCTCCTCCACGCCTTGGCAGTGGGAATGGCCGGCTCGGCCGCCGGCTTCGGGCGACAGGCCGAGCAGGCTAGCCCTGGTGTGAGCTCGCCGCCGAACAACGAGGGATACGCCCGCTCGCTGGTGACCGGGCAGTGGCATCCGGCTTTGACGGCGGCCTTCATCAACGGAGTGCATCTGCATGCCCGGGCGCAGGAAGACACACACGGCACGTTCCATCCAGGTGTAAGCGTCATACCCGCCGCCCTGGCGGCCGCAGAGTCCAGCGCTGTCGACGGCCGCACTCTGTTGGCGGCGATTGTCGCGGGTTACGAGGTGGGCATTGCCCTGTCGGGGCCGCTCACGGACCTGACCACCCCGCCCTTTCGCGCGACGGCGGTGTTCGGGCCGGTGGCTGCCGCAGCTGCTGTCGGACGGATCCGCGGGCTGAGCGGCGAACGTATGACCTCCGCACTGGCGATCGCCGCATCGATCTCGGGTGGCACGTCCGAATCGTTCGGTGCGGGAACCGACGAGTGGCACTTCCAGTCGGGGATCGCGGCGACGAGCGGGCTGATGGCGGCGCAACTCGCCGAAACCGGGGTCACGGGGTCCCGGACGGCGTTCGAGGCCGAAGCGGGATTCCTCGACTGCTTCTCGCGATCGCGGGAGGCTACGGAATCACTCGCCCGCGAGCTCGGGCGGTCCTGGAACACACTCGCAGTAACATTCAAGCCGTACCCGGTGTGTGCGTTCAATCAGGCACCGGCCATGCTCGCAGTGCGGCTGCGCGAGTCCGGTCTCCGCGCGGACGAGGTCGCGTCGATCCGGCTGCGGATGAACGAACGCGAAGCCACCTATCCGGGCATGCCCTCGCGGGGGCCCTTCACCCGTACCTCACAGACACTGATGAGCGCCAGATTCGCCTTCGCGACCGGTCTCATCTACGGCGACATCAGCTACGACCTGCTGCAACACTTCACCGATCCCCAGGTACTCGACCTCATCGGCAAGATCGACCTCGTCGCCGAGCCGGGACGCCCAGCGAAAACCGCACACGCAACCACGGTGCTGGTCGACGGGACCACGGTCCACGACGCCATCGAGGACTCCGATGCGATGCTGTCGTGGGACATGGACGGCGTCGTGCGCAATGCCGAACGCCTCGCATCCGAGACCCCGCTGTCCACAGAGGAATTGGAGACCCTGATTGACAGCGTGGCCACATTGCCGCAGGCGTCTTCCGTCGACCCGTTGATCCGGGCGACATTGGCGGGAATCTCCGTCGGAACGTGAGGGCGCCATTCCCTCACCCGCTTAACGTGCGCGGTACATCGAAGCCCGCCACCGCCCTCCCATGTGACAGTGCCGGGCACTCGGTCCGGCCGTGAAACGAGAAAGAGCACAATGACCGAGAACGTCGTCGCCATCGCCGAAAGGCGAAACAGCGAACTCCAACACCGACAGATGTACATCGACGGCAATTGGGTCGATGCGATCTCCGGTGAGGTTTTCGAGACCATCAACCCATACAACGGGCAGGCTTGGGCCACTGCGCCACTCGCGGGACCGGCCGACGTAAAGGAGGCTGTCGATGCTGCGCGGCGGGCGCTGTCCGGGCCGTGGGGATCGATGTCCGCGGCGCAGCGAGGTGTCCTGATCCGCAGGCTGGCGGCGCTGATCGAGCCCCACGCAGACGATCTCGCGCGCATCGAGACCACCGACAACGGCAAGGTCATTCGCGAGACCCGCGGTCAGATGGCCGGGCTACCGGCGACCTACGAATTCTTCGCCGGCGCTGCCGACAAGATTTTCGGTGACACCATCTCCGCACCCCAGACGAACTTCTTCACCTACACTCGCCGCGAGCCGATCGGCGTGGTCGCCGCAATCCTGCCCTGGAACAGCCCCCTGTTCCTTTTGGCAAGCAAGCTCGCGCCCGCCTTGGCCGCCGGTTGCACATTTGTCGCCAAGCCGGCGGAGCAGACGCCGTCCTCGACCCTCGAGTTCGCCAAACTCGTTGATGAAGCCGGTTTCCCGCCTGGAGTGTTCAACGTCGTCACCGGCGCCGGAGACACAGGAGCCGCGCTGACCGCCGAACCCGGCGTGGACAAAGTCACCTTCACCGGATCGACTGCCACCGGAATCGCGGTCATGAAGAGCGCCGCCGACCACATCGCGGAGGTCACCCTCGAACTCGGCGGCAAGTCCCCGAACATCATCTTCCCCGACGCCGACATCGATGCGGCCGTCAACGGGGTGATGGCAGGAATCTTCGCCGCCACCGGCCAGACCTGCATCGCAGGAAGTCGGTTGCTGGTCCACGAATCCATCCGCGACGCCGTCGTCGAACGGCTCGCCCAGCGCGCACCCCAGATCAAGATGGGCGATCCGCTCGACATCGAAACCGAAATGGGCCCCATCGCCTTCGCCGAGCAACTCGAGAAGGTCCGCTACTACGTCGACCTCGGAGCCAGCGAAGGCGCCACGGTGGTGTGCGGCGGAGAGCGTCCACAGGACGCCGACCTGGCCGACGGGTACTTCTTCCAGCCCACCATCCTCAGCGGCGTCGACAATTCGATGCGCGTGGCACGGGAAGAAATCTTCGGACCGGTGCTGTCGGTCATCACCTTCACCTCGGAAGAGGAGGCGGTCCAGATCGGCAACGACACGACCTACGGACTCGCCGCGGCGGTCTGGACCAAAGACATCCAACGCGCACACCGCGTCGCACACCGCCTCAACGCCGGCACGATCTGGGTCAACTCCTACCGTGTGCTCGCCAACAACGTCCCCTACGGCGGCTTCGGCCAGAGCGGCATCGGCCGCGAAAACGGCATAGAAGGCCTCGACGCCTACCTGCAGACCAAATCCATCTGGGTCGAACTCACCGGCGAAAGCCGCGACCCCTTCAAACTCGGCTGAGCGCACAAGGAGCAAACTGATGACTACCACCTTCGACATCCCCAAGACCAGCCGGGCGGCGGTGCTCACCAAGCACAGCGAGCCGCTCGAAATCCGCGAAATTCCCGTGCCGCAAACACTCGAACCGGGCGCACTCCTGGTCCGGGTCGAAGCCGCGACGGTCTGCGGATCAGACCTGCACCTCTGGGATGGCTCCCTCGGCGGCAGCCAGGCCCTGGATCTGCCCGTCATACCCGGACACGAAATGGTCGGCCGGGTAATCGCATTCGGTGACGGCGCCGAGCGGGACACCTTCGGTACACCGCTCGAGCTCGGCGATCGCATCTGCTTCACCCACGCCTCATGCAACCAGTGTGACCACTGCCGGTTCGACAACCAGCCCACCCTGTGCACCAACCGCCAGTACTACATGTTCACCAATTGCGAACGTCCCCCGTATCTGGTCGGCGGCTTCGCCGAATACGCTTACGTCTTCCCCAACTCGGGACGCGTGCGGGTGCCGGACGAGGTGGAAACCTCCTGGGCGTCGGCGGCCAGCTGCGCGCTGCGAACGGTCGTGCACTCGTTCGAGCGCATCGGCAAGATGAACCCGTGGGAAACCGTCGTCATCCAGGGCGCCGGCCCGCTCGGTCTGTTCGCGACGGCCCTCGCCGATCATCTCGGCGCCGGGCGAATCATCACCATCGGCGCTCCCGACAACCGCCTGGCCATCGCCAAGCAATACGGGGCCACCGACCTCGTCTCCGTCGCCGAACATCCCGAACCCGAAGACCGGATCGCCGCGGTCCGCGACCTGCTCGGCGGCCACGGCGCCGAAGTGGTTTTCGAGTTCTCCGGCGCACGCACCGCATTCCCGGAAGGCTTGGGAATGATCAAGGAGGGTGGCCGCTACATGGTCACCGGCCAGATCGACGGCCCTGGCAAGGAAGTCCCGGTCCGGCCCGGCTTCATCACCCGACAGCAGCTGACCATCATGGGGACCTGGTCCGGACACATCGCCGAGTACCGCAAGGCTCTCGAATTCATGAAGAACACGCACGGCAAGTACGACTTCGGTGCACTGGTCCCGAACCGGTACCGCCTCGACCAGGCCACCGAGGCGCTGACGCGGATGCGGGCGCAGGAGGACATCAAGCCGATGCTCGTCCCGCACGGAACCGAAGGAATCTGACGTGAGGCCCCTCGACGGCATTCGTGTGCTCGAGATGGGCCAGTACATCGCCGCCCCCTACTGTGCGATGATGCTGGCCGACCTGGGTGCGGAGGTCATCAAGATCGAGCGGCCCGACGGCGGCGATCCGCGCAGAATCTATGATCCGCTCGAGCAGACCGAGACCGGGTCCATGAGCGGCGGGTTCCTGAGCTACAACCGCAACAAGAAGTCCGTCACCCTGGACTTGAGCGCGGAGAGTGACCGAGCACGGTACCTGGCTTTGGCGGCGACCGCCGACGTCGTCGTAGAGAACCTTCGCCCCGGGGCAGTCGACCGCATGGGAGTGGGATACGACGCGCTCAAGGACATCAATCCACGCCTGATCTACTGCGCCATCAGCGGATACGGGAGGTTGTCGACACATCGGGGTGAATTCGCCGAACGGCCGGCCTTCGACACCGCAATCCAGGCGATTGGTGGGCTGATGGCGGTGACCGGAGAACCGGGGGGCCCGCCGTTGCCGACGGTGACCGGTTTCGCGGACGTCTTCACTGCCGTGCATGCCACCGTCAGCGTGCTCGCCGCTCTTGAGGGCCGTCACCAGTCCGGTACGGGTGCGTTCGTCGATCAGAGCATGTACGACTCGGTGGCGTCCCTGCTCGAACGCGAACTCATGCTGTGGGATTTCACGGGCGAGCATCGAGTGCGCGGGGTGGATCGGTATTCTCCACTCGGCGCCCTCGAAGCCGAGGACGGGTACGTTGCACTGATTCTGCCCACCCATGAGATGTGGCGGCGGCTGTGTGTGTCAATCGAGCGGCCCGACCTGCTCGAGCATCCGCTGCTGGACTCGGTCATTCACCGGGCCGAGAACTTCGCATCGGTGATCCGCCCCGAAGCCGAACGGTGGACGCGGTCCCGTACCCGCCGCGAGATCGTCGAACACTTCGCCGCGCACGGGCTTCCCGCTGGAGAAAGCCAGACCATCGACGAGCTCTACCAGTGCCCACACCTCGACGCGCGGCGCATGTTCCTCGAGATCGACGATCCGTATGCCGGTCGCCGTCGGATGATCCGGACACCGTTCTTGACCGACACCTACGACGAACCGCGCACCGACTCGGCGCCTCAACTCGGCGAGCACAACGACGAACTGTTTACGGAGGTGCAACCCACCACCGCCTGACGCACCCCGCCGACATGAGGCGGCGGGGACACCAGCACCGCCGCGATGAGGCCGACATCCGGATCGCCGTGCTGTCGTGGTAGACATCCGCCGGTTGCCCGACTCCTGTGCCGGAAGGGCTGAGAATGGAGGTGTGATCGCAACGGTCACACCTCCATACTTGATTGATCGGTATCAATTCTCGAGCTACATATGTTGAGATGGAGCCTGTTGCCACGAATAATGTGGTGGCGCAGTAGATCACCAATCGCGAGTGATCCACGTTGAAGATTCATCCGTACGAGCGCTAGTGTGGTGGATGGAACCCTGCCGACCGCATCAGGGGAGAAGGAGGGCCCGTGGTGACGAACAAGGTAGCTCCCGCGGAGCGTGGTGTCCCTGCGTACAAAGTGCTGGCCGGGAAGTTGCGGACCGACATCGAGGCCGGTGTCTACTCGGTCGGACGGAAGATGCCCACCGAAAGCGTGCTGCAGTCGGTCCACAACGTCAGCCGCCACACCGTGCGCGAAGCCCTGCAGATACTGCTTTCCGACGGGCTGATCTACCGGGTGCAAGGCAGCGGAACCTATGTGAGCGGCCGCCAACAGGACACCCGGGGCCGCTACGTCCGCTCGATCGGATCCCTCGACGAAATCATCGTCTGGCCCGACACGAACACCGAGGTGATCGAACCATTCACGGTCGTCGTCGAGCCTTCCATCGCGTCCCGATTGGAATTGCCGTACATCGAGGTCAGCAAGGCCACCGTTCGCCGTTCCTTTGAGGGGATCCCCTTTGTCCTGACGCGCCACTACGTCGAACCCGACCTCGGTGCGAAACTGGCCGCGGAGGGGGTCCCGTCGGTCGGCGAGGGAACCGTGATCGGGGCCGCAGAAAAACTGCTCACCAAGCCGATCATGGGGGCACGGCAAGAGATCACCGCCATGAACGCCCCGGAGTACGAAGCCGAGCTGATCGGATGCCAGGCAGGAGACGCCATACTGCTGATCGAGCGCCTCTACTACGACGCCGACGGGAAATTCGTGGAATTCACGTCCTCTCACTTCAATCCGCGCCGGTACTCGTACCGCATGGAATTGCGGCGGCGAGGAGCCTGAGCACGAAGAAGTGAAGGTGTGACTCGCGGCCGTTATAAGCGAATGTCGGCGAGTCGTACATTTCGCTACGACTACGGCGGGGCGCAAGTGCGGCTCGTGTGGTGAAGAAGACCCCGTCGAGGCCCGCGCCGATACATGAGCGCCAGCCTGCGTCGGTGGTTTAGGGGACCGTTCTGACAAGTTCATGGCCTCGGCGTCGACTAGTAGTCGATGTAGGGCTCACGCGCGTGCGGGTCGAGGAAGACGAATTCGGCTGTATTTCGGTCACCGGCGGGCAACGCTGAAAAGTCGGTGACCAATGCGCCAGACCACGATTATGTGCCAGGACGTCCAGAGGGCATCCCAGTACAAATGCCGGCATCAAGGCCTGATCGATGTCAGTGCCCGGCATGTCCGCAGGAAGGCGGCGAGTTAGTTTTCCGTGGTGTCCGCTGCGCTTGTAACAGTTTGTCTGTCCGGGCCGAGAGAACGATTAGGCCGCTGTAAGTGGCCCTGGTTGGCCCCTTGTACAACCGTCCGAAGTCTGCATTGAGTGTCGACATCGCGCGCCCTCGCGCGCATCTCGACGACTAAACGCCGCCACAGAGCTGTTCGCTACAGTTTTTTCGCGCTCGGCTTATCCGGGCAGGACGTCACCGTCGAGTTCAGTTTCGCTTCGGTTGTATCCAGCAGCGACTGGACCCGTAAGAACACGGCATCGTCGATCTCGTGTCGTTCAAACATGGTCAGAAGCCGACTGCGCTGGGCAGCGAGGATCGCCCGGCGCATCGTCAGTATCTGTATCTGGAGCGACACCGGGTTCCCCTGCCGGACAGTCAGGGCGCGCAGGTGCTCCTGCAGCTCGGCGTCGAGCCGATCGGCAGGGAGGGGGGCGGTGTCGCGCTGAGCCGGGTCCGTCACATACCGCAACCCTTCCTCGGTCAGAGCGATTTCCGCTGTCCGCTGTCCGGCAGAGTCGTCGATGGAGTCATAGTGGGCCCATGTGATCACGCGCGGCAGGGACATGCCCTGCCCGAACAGGGTCACAACGATGACACCAGCTGTGATGAACACGATCAGGCTCTTGTACTCGAAGGGACGCCCATCTGCCATGGTGTCGGGAACAGCGAGCGCGCCGGCCAGCGATACCCCGCCACGGACACCGGACCATGCGAGCGGAAAACGCTCCCGCGCACTGATCCGGCGTGAAACTTGACTACCGCGGCGGTCGATGGCCCGAAACACGGAAGGCATCGTGTAGAAGTACAGCAGCCGACAGCCGATCACGCCGAAACCGGCGAAGGCCACCGCTGCCAACCCCATCGTCAACGATTGAGGCGCCAGATCATCTACAACGGAGGGGATTTGAGTACCCACCAAGACGAACAGTCCCGAATTGAGAACATATGTAATCAGTGACCAAAAAGGCTGAGTTTGCATTCGAGTGGCTGGCGGAATGACACGCGGTCCACGCTGGGCAAGCAGGAAACCCGCCGTCACGACGGCAATGACACCCGAGGTATGTATCTGCTCGGCAAGCAGGTACGCCACAAACGGCGTCAAGACGCTGAGCACACTCGAGAGCATCCAGTCTCGGAGAAACCGGTGAGCGACCAGTGCGGTCCCGGCGACCGCGGCACCGAACAGCACCCCGCCAAGATAGCTTGCCGCGAAAGCCCAGCTGATCTGCAGCAGATCGAGATGACGCGCGCCGGTCGCGACCGGGACGGCGGTGGCCAGAAGAACCAGCGCAGTCCCGTCGTTGATCAGGCTCTCCGCTCGCAGCAACGTCATGAACCGGGGCGGTAGGAGGTGAGCCAGCGCGGCAATGGCGGCGGCATCGGTCGGGGCAAGCACGGCCCCGACGACGAACGCAACCGCCCACGGAATGTGCAGGATCCAATGCAGGCAGGCGGCCACTGCGGTGGTCGTGGCAACCACGAGCACGACCGCCAGCAGAACCACAGAGCGGGCATCGCGACTCGCTGTTCGCGTAGAGGTCGTCAGAGCCTCCCAGTACAAGATCGCAGGAAGGAACAGGACGAGGACCCACTCGGGGGGCAACTCGAAAGCAGCAATAGTCGGGTTCAAACCCAGTAGGCAGCCACCGAGCAGCAGGGCGGCCGGTTGGACCATCCGAATCCGAGCGCCCCATACGGTGAAGATGATGACCGTACCGAGCGCTGCGACGAGTAGTTGAATCGACTGCAATGGTCACCTCATGGCTATTTGAGTGCTGCGGGGTACGTGCTAAGTGCGCTGGCGGAGGGATGTGGGTCGGCGCCAGGCTGACGTTGTCGGCCCCGCCTCGAGGCGGGTCCGGAATGAGATTGCACGACGGGGGTCGGAGACCCCCGTCATGTTCGTCCCTCTTTGATCCAGTGGGGACCGTTCCCGCCCTCGGGTTGCCCGGGAGGCGGGAACGGTGGTGTGGGTGGGTTTAGATGGCTTGTGCGGTGGGGAGGATGGTGATTTCGGTGAGGTTGACGTGCTTGGGGACGGCGGTGAGGAAGGCGACGGTTTCGGCGACGTCTTCGGATTGGAGGACGTCGATCTGGTCGATCAGGTCGGCCATGAGTTTGCTGGCGTCGGGGTCGGTGACGTGGTCGGGCAGTTCGGTGTCGACCATGCCGGGTTCGATGGTGGCGACGCGGACGTTCTTGCGGCCGAGTTCGGTGCGCAGTAGGCGGGTGAGCTGGCTGATGTAGGCCTTGGTGCCGGAGTAGACCTGGAACTTTTCGAGGACGCGGGTGGCGGCGATCGAGGAGGTGGTGATCAGGTCGTCGGGTTTGTCGTCGGCGGCGGCCTGGACGAGGGGTTCGACGAAGGCCTGGATGGTGTTCATCACGCCCTTGATGTTGAGGTCGATCTGGGTGTCCCAGTCGTCGACCTTGAGGTCGACGATTTCGGAGATCAGCTGGACGCCGGCGTTGGCGAAGACGAGGTCGACGGGGCCGAGTTCGGTGGTGATGCGGTCGGCGGCGGCTTGCAGGGCGGTGCGGTCGGTGACGTCGGTGGTGACGGCGATCGCGGTGCCGCCGGCGGCGTTGATGCGGTCGGCGGTGGTGGTGATGCGGTCGGTGCGGCGGGCGAGGAGGGCGACCTTGGCGCCGAGTTGGGCGAGTCGTTCGGCGGTGGCTTCGCCGATTCCGCTGGAGGCGCCGGTGACGACGGCGATGCGGCCGGTGAGGGGGGTTCCGGTCAGGACCTGGCTCATGGGGTGTGTCTCCTTGACGGTGGTGTTTCGAGGTGTGGTTCCTCGGGGTACGGGATCCATCGTCGGCGTGATCGGGGTGGGCGAACAGGCCGCGGTCTGCCTAGGTGCACCACACCCAGGCAAACCGCAAAACCGTCACCCAATTCATCCGTACGTATCCTCCCTATGAATTAGCGGTTCGGTCACAGTGCAACCGATGAAACTGTGTGTTAGTAGATGATTTGACTGATCAGTGCATGTTCTCGCTCACCCCCATCAGGCGTGCTGCAAACCAAAAACAACCGGATGAATAGGGTCGAAGGAGCCTGTGGTGAATGAGATCGCTACTCGGCGGCGGTCAGTGCTGATCGCGCCCGGTTCCGACAAACGGAAGGCGCGCAAGGCGCTGGCCTCGACCGCGGGGGAGGGTGGGTCTCGACCTTGAGGACTCCGTCACCGCCGAAACAAGGAGCAGGCCCGCGACCTCGTGCGCCGACTGGTGACCGAGACCGACGCGCGAGGGCAGTGTGTCGGTGCGGGTGAACGGGCTGACCACCCCCTGGACACGGGACGACCTCGCCGCGTGCGCCTGGCCTGGCCTGGCGAACATCGTGCTCCCGAAGACCGAGACCGCACGCGACCTCGAGATCGTCGATGAGGCGCTGACCGGCATCGACGCGTACCGCACGCGGGTGCCGGGCACGCATTTCGATGCCGGGCTCGGGGCGGTGTTCGGCAGCAGCGGCGACATGGTCTCGAGCGCCCCGAAACTGGCGCGGCTGACGCTCAAACATCGCCGCCACCCACCACGAACGGGTCAGCGCCGCCGGCCGCCTCGTCTACGGCGGCACATCATCGGCATCGCCTCGGCCAGGCCACCCGTGTCCTCCCGAACCTGGTGAACGGTCCTGAGCTGGACCTCCTGCGATCACACCGGGCCGGTCTCCGAAGGCGACATCCTCATAGGCGAACTGCAGGTCGAAGGCACCGACGCCCTCGGCGACCGTGAGGGCCTGCACCTTCACTCACTGGTGTTTCTCACACACCGCGACCGCACCGACGCCTCCGTCCTCGACTGGCGGTTCTCCGCCCTTACGGCTTGAGTCTGAAGTGCACGACCCCGATGAAGCCGCTGGGTGGTTCGGCGCTGCTCGGCCTGCTTTCGTATCTAATCCATTGACGCGGTGGGTCGGTCCGCCTGACCAGCGGGCTGTGCGCTACGTACACCGGCATCGATGCGGTGTGTCGCCAGGTCGAGCAGACGGATCTCGCCGAGCGAGCCGGGCTCGACCTGGTACACCAGAAGCTGATGACCGGGCGCGCTTGGGACACCGAATGCGTGAAATTCGATCGTGAGCTCGCCGGCGGTGGAATGGCGCAGTTGTTTGACTTCATGAGTCTTCGGCTGTACCTCATGTCGGGCCCAAAGCTCGCAGAAACGAGGGCTTCCGGCCTCGAGCCGGGCGATGAGGTCGGTGAACCGGTGGGGAGTCGAGGAGAACTTGGCGGTCGCTCGTAGACTGGCGACCGTTGATTTCGCCGACTCCTCCCAATCGACAAAGAACTCACGGGCGGCCGGATCACAGAAAACCATCTCCACGAGATTGGTCGTATCAGCGAACGGTTCGAACAGCGCCACCGCCAGGGAGTTCATCGCCGAGATGTCCAAGACCGGATCGAGTACGAACGCACCGGAGCGCTCCCAGGACTCCATCAAACGCAGTAACGCGGGATCGACCTCCCGGCGAAGCTCGGCACCGTCGAGTCGCCACGCCACACCTGCCAGCGAGTAGAGGTGCCGACGTTCCTCGAAAGTAAGAACCAGAGCCTTGCTGAGCCCCTCGAGGACCGCTTGGGACGGGTGACGTTCACGGCCCTGCTCCAGCCGGCGGTAGTAGTCAGGACTGACATCGGCCAGCATGGCCACTTCGTCCCGGCGTAACCCCGGCACTCGCCGAGGTCCCGCGGACGCAAACGGAACAGAATCCGGTGATGCGGCAGCACGTCGGGCCCGCAGAAATTCCCCCAACTCAGTGCTCGCCATGGCTTGATTCTAAGGCAGCCGGTCAAGTTCCAAGGGGGGTGCGAAAGGGCCACGCGACCATCAGCTGAACCCTGAAAACTATAGGTAATCAACCTGATCGGAAGGAAACCGCATGACTGGTCCGGATCAATTCTCCCCGTACCCAATTTCCAAAGTGCACAGACTGATCGAGCCAGGCCCTGTGATCATGATTTCGACGTCCGACGGACGGCATGACAATCTGATGACAAATGGTTTCAACATGCCCGTGCAACATGGCGGTCTCATCGGATTCGTGCTCGGCCCGTGGGACTACAGCTTCGACACGCTGCGCGACACCCGCAAGTGCGTCATTGCAATCCCGGCCATCGAACTCGCTGAGCAAGTCGTCGACGTCGGGAACGTATCCGGTGCGGACGTCGACAAGTGGGAGCGTTTCGGCCTCACCCCGCTGGCATCGGCATCCGTTGCGGCCCCCCTCGTCGCGGAGTGCTTCGCGAATATCGAATGCCGCGTCGTCGACGATCGCCTCGTCGATGACTACGGACTCTGGATTGTCCAGGCCCAGCATGTGTGGGTGGACGATTCGAAGCGAGGCACGGGCGAGATCCATCACCGCGGCGACGGAACGTTCTCCGAGAACGGTGAGGCGATCGACCTCCGTGAGCGGATGACGAAGTGGCCATCGTTGATCGACTAGTCAATATCCCGGCACCCGTGTGCAGCCCCGTTTCAAGCTCGGCAAATGGGAGCAGGAGTGGGGGGTCGGTAGCCGCGCGACGTCAGTCGGGCGAACTTGCTTCCGCCTCCCGCCGCTCCCGGTCCCTGGTCGCAGTGAGCGAACAAAGCAACTTCAGCGCCTGATCACTCGGGGACCCGCGCTCCGCCTGATAAATCACCAACTGTTGTCCCGGCTTGTCACGCACATCGAAAGCTTGAAACGTCAAGCTCAACGTTCCCACATCGGGATGAACGATCTCCTTCGCATCCAGTGTCTTGCCCCGCACCTGCCCCTCTTCCCAGTACTGGCGAAACGCGGGGCTGGCCGCCGACAGCTCGTCGACCAACTGGGTGAGACGAGCATCATCCGGGTCGTGGCCGACGGCCAAACGTAATGTTGCGACGGTGGCCTGTGCCGCGCGATGCCACTCGGCGTAGAAAGACGCTCCCGCTGGATCGGTAAACACCATCCGCAGCAGATTGTCAGCAGCGGTGAACGGCGAGAAGAGCGCTTCGGCGAGCCGGTTGCACGCGAGAATGTCGAGTGTCCGATTCAACACGAACGCCGGAGTCGAGTCGTAGGTATCCATCAACTGGAGAAGTGCCGGACTGACCGACTCCCGTGCACTGGACCCGCGGGCGCTCGGCACCAGCCGGGCCAACCGGTACAGGTGCATTTCCTGGTCGGCATCGAGGCGCAACGCGCGCGAGAGAGCATCGAGCACCTGAGCGGACGGATTACGTTCGCGCCCTTGCTCTAAGCGGGTGTAGTAATCGGAGCTCAGTCCCGCAAGGATCGCGACTTCCTCACGTCGAAGGCCTGAAACTCTTCGAGTGCCATAGCCGTGAATTCCTGCGTCCTTCGGTGAAACCTGAGCACGACGTGACCGAAGGAAATGTCCGAGTTCGCTGGAAGGCATTTCCCAATGTTAGTTCTGAATTGCCTGGTAGTGGGTGGGTGCACTGCACCCACGACAGACGGGCCGGTCTTCGGCGACAGTGGAACCATCGCCGACGCCCAGCGTCCGGCGCGGAATCCGGACCACACGACCCACCGCAACCCACGAAAGGATCCGAGGAGCATGTTGACAGTTCATGCAGAAGTTCGTACCCCGCTGGACCAGAAGTTGGTGTGGGGGAGAATCGGAGACTTCTTTGCCATCCATCGTTGGCATCCCAATGCCGAACACACTGCACGCGACGACAGCCGGAACAACGTCCGCTGCGTCGCTCTGCAAGGTGGTGGTGAGGCGATCGAAGAACTGATCAATCAGACCGAGCAGTCGTACAGTTACAAGATGGTTGGTGGGTCCATTCCCGTATGCAACTACCAGGCGACCGTTGCCGTCGCCCGGGACGGCGAGTCAGGGGAGACCGTTGTTTCCTGGGACGCCGAGTTCGACGCCGACAGAATCCCTGCCGAGCAGGCTCGCCAGCTCATCACCGGCTTCTACGAAGGCGGGTTGGCTGCCGCCGTGCGGTGACGTTTCGGAGCATCCGCGACCCGAGAGGACGCCGTTCTTCACGAACTGTCCTCGAAATGACGCCCTGGAAACGTTTGTGATGACGCCCTTCCGAGGATGGTCTGCAAAACGCGGCAGCATCGGGCCGGACCGGCCACGGGACATGCGGTCAACTCGCCGCTGCATCTTATAG
Source organism: Rhodococcus mengyinensis (assembly GCF_048381435.1). Lineage (NCBI taxonomy): Bacteria > Bacillati > Actinomycetota > Actinomycetes > Mycobacteriales > Nocardiaceae > Rhodococcus > Rhodococcus mengyinensis. Next base: position 46,086 of record NZ_JBLWIT010000034.1, read on the forward strand.
CGGGCAAAGGACAGTCCTCAGCACCGTCTGTAGTAGCAACCGGACCGCCCAGCCTGGCTGCAGATACGGCGTCGCTTCCGGGTTTCATCATCCTCGGTACGCTTGTGCCCGTCACAGCGAGCACACAAGGCAGATCAGGGGGAGGACGTACGCAGATGTCACCAACCCGTCCAACTAGTGTTGTCCAGCCGGGCCACAGCGTCTGCGACCAAATGCCGTGTATCTGAGGGCGATATCGGCAATCGGCATGACGACATCCGGAAATTGACGAGTGGTCTGAGGTGGCCGTCTCGCCGAGAGACGACCGCCCCTGCCCGACTGAACTACTGTGCACTCGCTGCGGGGCGAACGACAATCTCGTTCACGTCCACATCAGCCGGCTGATCGATAGCGAACGCGATAGCATTTGCGATCGCAGCGGCCGGAAGTGCGACGGCGCGGTATGCCTTCATGTCCTCGCGTGCGATGTCGTCCGAAATGCTATCCGCCAATTCAGATTCCGTCACACCTGGAGAGACGACGGTGACACGGACATCGCCTGACGATTCTTGGCGCAGCCCTTCGGAGATCGCGCGCACCGCAAACTTCGTCGCGCAGTAGACCGCCGCGGTCGGCACCACCTCATATGCCCCGACAGATGCGATATTGACGAAATGTCCATTACCTTGTGACTGCATGACCGGTAGCGCTGCGGCGATACCATTCAGAACGCCACGAACATTCACGTCGAGCATCCGGTTCCACTCGTCGATCTTCAGCGCGGCCAGCGGCGACAGGGGCATGACTCCGGCATTGTTGACCACTACATCGACGCGACCGAAACGCTCGCGGGCAGTCTCCACGAAGGACTGGACGTCGGCTACGTCAGTGACGTCCAACTTGCGGAATGCTGCACCGCCGTTGGCATCGCCAATCTCCTGCACCAAGTGCTCGAGGCGTTCTGTGCGCCGTGCGCCGAGAAAGACCTGGTGGCCGTCGGCCGCCAACTTCCGCGCTGTCGCCTCCCCGATCCCACTACTTGCCCCCGTGATCAGGACTACCTTGTGCTCGCTCATGACTGCTTGTCCTCTCGGTATAGGACGAGATGCTCGTGGAACAGCACCCCGTCACTGATGTCTCCTGTTGCGGTAAAACCAAGGTCGTCGATGTAGTCGAGATGGTTTCCTGTCACCGTGTAACTTCCGGTGTACGCACCCAGCCGTGTGCCACGCGCCTCGTCGTACCGCCCGTCCGCACGCAGTTCCTGGCGAATGAAGCCGTCTGCTGTCACCCACATGCCGATGACATCTGCCCGGTCGGTGGTGGTTCCGGATTCATCCATCACGATCCTCTCTCACAACTTGGTGATCCAATTCTTGCGAGAAGTGGGATGCGTAGACAGGACGCAGCTCGACTAGGTGCCGCGCACCCAGTCAGGTCGCGACCTCGCGCGACGCGTGGGACATATCAAACCGATGGGGCGGAGTTCACGCCTTCCACCCTGGGGCGCACAGAGGGGTTGCCGGGCAGCCTGGCATCGATGACCTGCGCACACGGCGTCGCGAGAGTGCGGCGATGAACCTCGGTTGCTCACACCCGCGGTCCTCGGCGCGATCGACACCGGCGTGCCACCACATGACGGAAGACCAGATCGCACGCGGGCGACCAGTACGATCACGCATCACCCCGACCGTTATCGACCTCGATGCGACGTTGGTGACCGCCCGTTCCGAGAGGACTAGCTAGGGCGAGCTGATCGAGCCCAGGGTATCGCCGCGCAGCCGGGCCGGGCTCTCACCGTGCGTGGGGACGGTGAACCATCTCCCACCGCCCAGGGCCGGCCGATGGTGCGGTGTCGGGGTAGCTCAGGGCAAGTAACTGCGCGTCGAACGCGGTGAACCAGTCCTGCCACCCGAGGTGCTCGAGGCTCGGGGTGCTCAGGCCGAGGAAGTCGATGCACAGTTGCGCGTCGTCGGCGCGGGCCGGGGGAGTAATGCGGCCGGGCGCGCCGTGGTGGGTTTGGATCCAGAGGCGGATCTCGTTGTGGTCGGTGGTCACGTGCCGACAGGTCATGACGGTGCTCCTCGTGCAGTCGGGGTGGGTAGGAGGTTGTCCGTGCCGTGGGGCGCCGGTGGATACGGTGCGAGGGCGAACGATTGGGATGCCGCGGCGGGTGGCGACCGGGATCAGTTCGGTGATCGCCTCGCCGGGTATGCATCGGCGCAGAGTGATCGGGACACCGTCGGCGGGTGTCGAGGACACGGGTGCCGCGTGGGCGCAGTGCGTCGATGTCGGTGCGGCGGAGCCGGTGTGCGTTCATGGCAAACGCCGCCTCCGATCGTCGATGTTCGTCGGCACGGGGGCGCGCTGTTCCGGGGTGGGCCCGAGGTCGGGGCGGGTGGTGATACCGAATTTGTCTTTCAGGACCTGCCGGGCGGCGTAGTAGCCGGGCATTCCGTGGACGCTGGGCCCGGGTGGGGTGGATGCCGAGCACAGGTACACGCCGTCGAGCGGGGTGCGGTACGGGTTCCATTTCGGTGCGGGGCGGGCAATCATCCGGTACATCGACACCCGTCCGGCGGCGATGTCGCCGCCGCGGTAGTTGAGGTCGTGGGCGCTCAGCCGGGCGGCGGGAGTGCAGCGGGAGGTGACGACGGTGTCGCGGAAGCCGGGTGCGAATCGTTCGATCTGCGCGGTGATCGTCTCGGTGACATCGGTGTCGGAGCCGTTGGGGACGTGGGTGTAGGTCCACAGCGGCCGGGCGTCCCGATTGACCCGGGTGGGGTCGACGACGGTGGGTTGGCTGACCAGGACCAACGGCCGGGGCGGGTGGTGGCCGACGGCGATGGCGGTTTCGGCGGCGGTGATCTCGGCCCGGGTGCCGCCGCAGTGCACCGTCCCGGCCTGCCGTACCCGCGGATCCGCCCATGGCACCGCGGCGCCCAGGACGAAGTCGACCTTCGCGATCCCGAGGCCGGGCCGGTAGCGGTTGATCGCCCGCCGGTACCGGCCCGGCAGCCGGTTGCCGAGGATGTGGGCCAGCATCCAGGGGGAGGTGTCGAACAGGTATGCCCGGGCCGGGGGCAGCAGCCGCCAGTCCGAGACTCCCTGGTCGCAGTCGAGGTGCCCGCCGTGAGCGTGCAGGTCGGCGATCAGTGCGTTGGTGATGGCCTGGGAGCCGCCGGTGGGGATCGGCCAGCCGACGGTGTGGGCGGCGGAGCCGAGCAGCAGCATGCTCGCGGCGCCGGCGAGCGAGGGCATGGGGGCGGGAACGTGCCCGCCGATGCCGGTCAGCAGCGCCGGCGCCATGTCGTCGGTGAACCGGCGGTTCCAGGCCCGGGTTCCTTGCTCGAGGACCCGGGCGGCGAAGCCGAGCGCGGTCCGAATCCCGGGCACGTCGCGGGCGGCGGGGGGAATCGAGCGCATGTCCCCGAGACACAGGGCGACGAGGGTGGTGAAGTCGTCGACCAGCGGGTGCATCAGGTTCCGCCAGGCGGCGGCGTCGCCGGGGGTGCCGTATTCGGCGAGTTCGGCGACGGTCCGCGTCAGGTCGGGGTAGGCGATTCCGGCGGGACGGCGGTCGAGCGGGTGCGCGTAGGACGCTGCCGGAACGTTGAGTTGGACCCCGCGGGCGGGGAGGTCGAAGGCGGTGAAGAACGGGGACGCGGCGGCCATCGGGTGCACCGCCGAGCAGAGGTCGTGCGGCAGTGCGGCGCCGGCGAGGGCGATCTCCTCGGTGCGGCACCCACCGCCGGGGGTGGGTTGGTCCTCGAGGACCTGGACGTCCAGTCCGGCGCGGGCGCAGAGGACGGCGGCGGCCAGCCCGTTCGGTCCCGATCCGATGACCACGACATCGTTGATGTGTCTGGGCATAATTTCTCCTGTACCGGGCGGGGTCAGTGGTGTGGGCGGCGCATCCGGCGGACGAGCAGGGCGAGGGCCACCGCTGTGGGGGCGGTGAGGAGCGCGGTCCGCGTCGGGGTGAGGGGCCGGGACACCTTGGTCTGTGCCCGGGAGTCGGTGGGGTCGTCGCCGCGGAGGGCGGCGGCGAGGACCTGCGCCCCGTGCAGAGGCGACGCGCCGGGGTGCAGGTCGCGGATCTGGGTGCGGCAACTGAACCCGTCGGCCAGCACCAGGGTGGCGGGGTCCGCTGTGCGGAGGGTGGGCAGGAGGGTGTCTTCGGCGCAGGCGACGGACACCTCGTAGTGCCCTTTTTCGAACCCGAAGTTCCCGGCGAGACCGCAGCATCCGGCGTCGAGGACGCGGGTGTCCACCCCGGCCGCTCGCAGGGCCTTGTCGTCGGCGTCGTAGCCGAGGACCGCGTGCTGGTGGCAGTGCGGCTGGATCAGCGCCGAGACCCCGCGTAGGCCGGGTGGGGACCAGTCCGGTGCCTTCTGTTGCAGGAGCTCGCCCAGGGTGACGGTCTGTTGGGCGAGTCGGTGGGCGTCTTCGTTGCCGTGCAACAACTCCGGCAGGTCCGAGCGGAACACCGCCGCGCAGCTCGGTTCGAGGACCACGATCGGGGTGCCGGCCCGCAGCGCGGGCGCCAGCACCGTCAGGGTGCGGCGGAGAACATGGGTGGCGGTGGTGAGTTGGCCGGTGGAGATCCAGGTCAGCCCGCAGCACACCGTCTGGGTGGGGACCTCGACGGTGAACCCGGCGGCCTCGAGCACGGTGACGGCATCGGCGGCGATCTGCGGGTCGAAGTTGTTGGTGAAGGTGTCCGGCCAGAGCACCACCCGTCCCCGGCTGCCGGGGCGGGCCACAGGTGGTCGGTCCCGCCAGGTGGCGGTGAACCGCCGCCGCGCGAACCTCGGGATGGGGCGGCGGGGGTCGACGCCGCCCACGGTCTCGAGCACCGTCTTCAGTCCGGGGGTGTGGGTGACGGTGTTGATCAGGGTGGGTGCGACGGCCGCAATCCGGGCCCACAGGGGTATCGCGCCCATCGAATAATGGGCGCGGGGCCGGATCCGCCACCGGTAGTGGTGGGAGAGGAATTCGGCCTTGTAGGTGGCCATGTCGACGTTCACCGGGCAGTCGGACAGGCATCCTTTGCAGGCCAGGCACAGGTCGAGGGCGTCGCGGACGGCGGCCGATTTCCAGCCGTCGGTGATGACCTCGCCCTGGAGCATTTCGAACAGCAGCCGGGCGCGTCCGCGGGTGGAGTGTTCCTCCTCGCCGGTGGCCCGGTAGGACGGGCACATCACCCCGGATTCGTGGCCTCGGCACTTGCCGACGCCGACGCAGCGGGCGGCGGCGCGGCTGAACCTGTGCTCGTCGTCGGGGTAGGCGAAGTGGGTGGCCGGTTCGATCGGCAGGTAATTCACTCCTTGCCGCAGGTTCTCGTCGAGGCGGTAGGGGTGGACGATCTTGCCGGGGTTCATCCGGTTGTCGGGGTCGAAGAGTCGTTTGAGGGTTTCGAAGGCGGTGACCAGGCGGTCCCCGAACATGATCGGCAGCAGTTCCCCGCGGGATTGCCCGTCGCCGTGCTCCCCGGACAAAGATCCGCCGTAGTCGACCACCAGCTGCGCGGATGCGGTGGCGAAGGACCGGTACTTCGCGATGCCCTCGGCGGTGCGTAGGTCGAACGGGATGCGGGTGTGGACGCAGCCGTGCCCGAAATGCCCGTACAGGGACGCGGTTCCGTACCCGTAGTCATCGAGCAGCCTGCGGAAGTCGCGGAGGTAGTTGCCGAGGAAGCGGGATGGGACGGCGGCGTCCTCCCAGCCCTCGTGGGTTTCCGGGTCGTTCGGCGGATAGGCGGTGGCGCCGAGGCCGGCCTCGCGGGCGGCCCATACCTGTTTCTCGTGGTCGGGATTGTCGAGGAGCTTCGGGTGCGGGGTGACCGAATGCAGGTCGTCGATCATGGCCTGCGCCGCGGCATCGGCGTCGTCCTTGGTGTCGCCGTTGAATTGCACCATCAGCCACGCGTTTCCGTCGGGGAGCTCCCGCAGCGCGGCGGCGGCGAGGTGCTGGCTGTGCTCGAGCTGCACCAACCGGTGATCGATCCCTTCCAGTGCGGCCGGGGAGTGGTCGAGGATCTGGGGGACGGCGTCGGCGGCGGCGCAGATGTCGTCGAACCCGAGCAGGACCAGCGATGTCGCTGCCGGCACTCGCACCAGGGTCAGTTCCGCCCGCAGGACGGTGACCAGGGTGCTTTCCGAGCCGACGAGCAGGCGGGCGACATTGAAGTTGTTCTCGGGCAACAGTTGGTCGAGGTTGTAGCCGGATACCCGGCGGGGGATGTCGGGGTAGCGGGCGCGGATCTCGTCGGCGTAGGTGTCGCGCAGTTTCCGCAGGCCGGTGTAGATGTCGGCGGTGCGGTCGCCGGTGGCGGTGATGCGCTCGCGTTCGTCCGGTGTGGTGGGGCCGACCCACATCCGGTGCCCGTCGTAGGTGAGAATTTCCAGGCGACGCACCGAGTCGGCCATCTTCCCGTAGGCCTGCGCGGTGGACCCGCAGGAGTTGTTGCCGATCATCCCGCCGATGGTGCAGGAGACGTGGGTGGACGGTTTCGGGCCGACCATCCACCCCCACCGGGCAAGGTGGTCGTTGAGCGGGTCGAGGGCGATGCCGGGTTGCACCACCAGCGTGCCGGCCTCGGCGTCCAGGGATTCGATGACGGTGCAGTACTTGCTCCAATCCAGCACCACCGCGGTGTTGCAGCACTGCCCAGCCAGGCTGGTCGCCCCACCGCGGGAGAGGACCGGAACGTCGTGCTCGTGGCACACCGCGATCGCCGCCGCGGCGGCATCCGGGGTGCGGGGGATGACCACCCCGATCGGGACCTGCCGGTAATTGGAGGCGTCGGTGGAATACGCTGCCCGCGAACCGGGGTCGAACCGCACCTCACCGTCGACCGTCTCACGCAGGCGCTGTTCGAGAGCCTGGAACAGGGGAGTGGTACGGGTGTGCTCGGCGGTCACCGCAAGCTCCTCGAGTCAGGAGCGGACAGAGCTTCGCAACATGCGGGAACCGGTGCGGCGAGGACGCGACCGGGGTAAGTCCTGGACATCGGTGTCGACTCCTTCATGTCCGGAAGATCAGGCGATCTGGAACGGTGCGATGTCGGGTGCGCGCAGGGCAAGCCCGTGCCCGGGCGCGTGTGGGTCCGGTCGCAGGGCACCGCCGGCGGGATTGAACGCGCCGTCGAAGAACCGCTGTTCGATCCGGACGTGGTCGTGAAACCACTCCAGGTGCTGCAGATTCGGGATCGCGGCGGCGGCATGGGCGTGCGCATGGGGTGCGCAGTGCCAGGAGATCTCCAGGTTGTGGGCGGCGGCGACGGCGGCCACCCGCAGCCAATCGGTGATGCCGCCGCAGCGGGTGACGTCGGCCTGTAGGCAGTCCACCGCCCCGGCGGTGCACATCCGCTCGAAGTAGGACAGGTCGTAGCCGTATTCGCCGGCGGCCACATCCGGGCGCACGACCTGCCGGATCTGACGAAGTCCGTCGAGGTCGTCGGAGGAGACCGGTTCTTCGAACCAGACCACATTCGCGTCGGCGGCGTCGGCGGCCATCCGGATCGCCTGTTTGCGCCCGTAGGCGCCGTTGGCGTCCACATACAGTTCGGTGTCGTCACCGATGACGTGGCGGGCCTGCCGGATCCGGTCGAGGTCCCGGTCGGTGCGGGTGCCCCAGGCTTCGCCGATCTTGATCTTCACCCGCGGAATCGACTGCTCCTGCACCCATTCGGACAGTTGCGTCTCGAGTTGGTGACGGTGATAGGTGGTGAATCCGCCGGACCCGTATATCGGCACCGTGTCGCGGGCGGCGCCGAGCAACCGGTGCAGCGGCACCGCGAGTAGCCGGGCTTTGAGGTCCCACAGGGCGATGTCGACCGCGGAGAGGGCGCACCCGGCGATCCCGGGGCGGCCGGCGTTGCGGACCGCCGCGGCCATGGCCGCGTGCAGGCCCGGCACAGCCGTCGGGTCCTCGCCGGTGATCAGGTCGGCGAGGATCCCGGTGACCACGGCCGCGGCCGCGGGGGGTGCGTAGGTCCAGCCCGTCCCGACCTGCCCGCCCGCGGACACCTGCGCCAGCACCATCGTGGTGGAGTCCCACGACAGAGTGCCGTCGGCCTCCGGCGCGTCGGTGGGGATGGTGTAGGCGGTCGCGGTCAGGTCGGTGATCGGGGTGTCGATCATGACGGATCTCGGCTCACGTGTTCTTGTGGGGGAGGAATTCCTGCGCCTTGGTCTTGATCCCGGTCTTGATGAACCCCCAGGAGTCCTCGTCGCCGCCCAGGACCGCGGCGGTGGCGGACTTGAACTGCTCCCACGTCGCATGCGGGGGGATCGGGGGCATGTTCGGGTCGGTGTGCACGTCCAGGACGGTGGGCCGGTCCGCCGACAACGCTGTCTCCCAGACCCCGGCGAGTTGATCGGGGCCGGTGACGGTGTCGCCGTGCAATCCCAGGGACGCGGCGAACCCGGCGTAGTCGACGTCCGGAAGGGTTTGCGACTCGGCGAATTTGGGGGACCCGGACATCGCCCGCATCTCCCAGGTGACCTGGTTGAGGTCGTTGTTGTGCAGGATCGCGATGATCAGCCGCGGGTCGTCCCACTGCCGCCAGTAATGCTTGACGGTGATCAGTTCGGCGAGCCCGTTCATCTGCATGGCGCCGTCGCCGGCGAAGACGATCACCGGGCGGCCGGGATGGGCGAATTTGGCGCCGATCCCGTACGGGACACCGGGTCCCATGGTTGCCAGCGTCCCGGACAGGGAGCCGCGCATGTTCCCGCGGAACCGCAACTGGCGGGCGTACCAGTTCGCCGACGACCCGGAGTCGGCGGTGACGATCGCATCGTCGGGCAGCCGGGGGGACAGTTCGCCGAACAGCCGCAGAGGGTTGACCGGATCGCCGTCCACCTGGGCTTGCATGTCCATCGTTTCCCACCAGCGGGCCACATTCGCCTCGATCTCCTCCCGCCAGGACCGATCGTCCTTACGGATCAGATGGGGGATCAGGGCGCGCAGCGCGGTTGTCGCGTCGGCGACCAGGTTGACCTCGTTGGGGTAGCGGATCCCGATCATCCGGCCGTCGATGTCGATCTGCACGCCGCGGGCCTGCCCGTACTCGGGCAGGAACTGGCTGTAGGGGAAGGACGACCCGATGGTGAGTAGGGTGTCGCAGCCGGTCATCAGCTCGTAGGACGGGCGGGTACCCAGCAGACCGATGGACCCGGTGACCCAGGTCAGTTCGTCGGAGAGCACGTCCTTGCCCAGCAGTGCCTTCGCGGCCCCGGCGCCGAGCAGGTCGGCGACCTGGGCGATCTCCTCGTGCGCGCCGCGGGCACCCTGCCCGACCAACATCGCGACCTTGCTGCCGGCGTTGAGGATCTCCGCCGCCCGCATGATCGCCTGATCGTCGGGGGTGGTGGTGGGCCAGTCGATACCGATGCTGGAGGGCACCATCTTGAACTCGTGGGTGGGCGGGGAGTAGTCGAGTTCTTGGACGTCCGCCGGGATGATCAGGTTGGTGGGGGCGCGTTGGGTCAGGGCCACCCGGATGGCCCGGTCGAGGACGTTGGGCAGTTGCTGCGGGACGGTGACCATCTGCACGTAGTCGCTGGCGACGTCCTTGTAGAGGCTGAGTAGGTCGATCTCCTGCTGATAGGAGCCGCCCATGGCGGTGCGGTTGGTCTGCCCGACGATCGCGACCACCGGGACGTGGTCGAGTTTGGCGTCGTAGAGGCCGTTGAGCAGGTGCACCGCGCCCGGCCCGGAGGTGGCCATGCACACCCCGACCCGGCCGGTGAACTTCGCGTAGCCGACGGCTTCGAATGCGCACATCTCCTCGTGCCGGGCCTGGACGAACTGCGGCCGGTTGTCCGCGCGGGCCCAGGCGGCGAGGATGGCGTTGATGCCGTCCCCGGCGTAGGCGAACACGTGCTCGATCCCCCACGCGCGCAGGCGTTCGAGTAGGTAGTCGGCGACGTTCTGGCTGGCCATCGGTGGTCCTCCTCGCGGCAGGTGCGACGTCTTCGGCCCGGCGGGGGTCGGCCGGCTGGGGCGTCTGACCGACACGGGATCGACGTCCCGCGACGTGACGCGGTCCGCGCCGGCTCGCAGGGTGTGGCCTTCTCGAGCGGCGGACGTCCTCCTCCATCTGTACGCGCAAAGGTTGCGATAGCGCAAGGGCTGAGGCAAAGTTTCGCCGATCTCGACGGCGGCCCCGCGGCGGTCGCACATTCTGAGATTTTCCTGATCAATCCGAGTTCACGGTTTGAGCGTCCGGTCATCGGGAACTCGATTCGACGACAGTTGTTTGCGAGCGCGCAAAGATTGCGATGTGAAGGGTGGTTCGATGGTGACCACGGCCGGTGCGCTGTTTCCCCCACACGTGCTGCGGGAGTATTCGTTGATCGCCGACGGTGAGCGCGGCGCGTTGATCGGCCCGCGCGGGGACATCGCGTGGTTGTGCGTGCCGACCTGGCACGACGACGCGGTGTTCTCGGTGTTGCTCGGTGGTCCCGGCGTCTACGCCCTCGCGCCGACCGACCGGCGGTTCACCTGGGGTGGGTACTACGAGCACGGCACGCTGATCTGGCGCAGCCGCTGGGTTACGACCACCGGCATCGTCGAATGCCGTGAGGCGCTCGCCTTTCCCGGCGACCGGCACACCGCGGTCCTGCTGCGCCGGGTCCTGGCCGTCGACGGCGACGCGCAGGTCACGGTGCGACTCGACGTGGCCGCCGGGTTCGGTGCACACCCGATGCAGCAGATCGGCCACCGGGACGGGATCCGGACACTGCGCGCCGGGCCCCTGCAGGTGCGCTGGTCCGGGGCGCCGGCGGCGCATCACCGCAGCGGGCGGCTCGAGGCGGTTCTCGACATTCCGGCCGGGCAGCATCACGATCTGGTCCTCGAGATCGGCGACCGCGCCCTGCCCGGCACGGCGCCGGACCCAGGCCGGTTGTGGGAGCGCACCGAACACGCCTGGCACCAGCAGGTTCCGCGGATCGACGGGTCGCTGGCGGACCGCGACGCCCGGCACGCCTACGCGGTACTGCGCGGGCTGACCAGCAGCACCGGGGGCATGGTCGCCGCTGCCACCACCGCCCTGCCCGAACGCGCCGAGCAGGGCCGCAACTACGACTACCGGTACTGCTGGATCCGGGACCAGTGCTACGCCGGACACGCCGTCGCCGCGGCCGGCCCGTTGCCGCTCCTCGACGACGCCGTCGGCTTCGTCAGCGACCGCCTGCTCGCCGACGGCCCCGACCTCAAACCCGCCTACACCGTGGGCGGGGGCCGCGTCCCGGACGAGACCACCCTCGATCTGCCCGGCTATCCCGGCGGCGACGCCCGCACCGGAAACTGGGTCAACGACCAGTTCCAACTCGACAACTTCGGTGAGGCGCTGCTGTTGCTCGCCGCCGCCGACCGCCACGACCGGCTCGACCGCGAGCACTGGAAGTCCGCCGAAATCGCGGTGGCCGCGATCGAACACCGCTGGCGACGCCGCGACGCCGGGATCTGGGAACTCCGTAACGAGCACTGGGCGCACTCGCGGCTGATCTGCGCGGCCGGGCTGCGGTCGATCGCCGCCGCTGCCCCGGCCCCGCAGTCGGCGCCATGGTCCCATCTCGCCGACCGGATTGTCACCGACACCGCCCGAGATTGCCTGCACCACACCGGCCGGTGGCAACGCACCCCCCGCGACGAGCGGATCGATGCGGCGCTGCTGTTGCCCGCGATACGCGGCGCCCTGCCGGCCGCCGATCCGCGCACCACCCGGACCCTGGCCGCCGTGCGGTCCGAACTCGGCCGCGACGGCTACGTGTACCGGTTCCGCCAGGACGAGCGACCCCTCGCCGACGCCGAAGGCGCCTTCCTGCTCTGCGGGTTCCTCATGGCCCTGGCCGAACACCACCAAAGCCACGACATCGACGCGGTGCGCTGGTTCGAACGCAACCGGGCCGCCTGCGGCTCCCCGGCCCTGTTCACCGAGGAATTCGACGTCATCGAACACCAACTGCGGGGCAACCTGCCGCAAGCGTTCGTCCACGCCCTGCTGCTCGAATCCGCGCACCGCCTCGCCCGCCCGTGGCCGGCGGACCCCTGAAAATCCCTTGCCGCCAGGAACTGCCACGCCCGAAAGGAACACCCTCACCATGAGCACACCGGCACCCGGACGCGTCGTCGTGATCACCGGCGCCTCCGGCGGCATCGGCCGCGCCGTGGCCCGCGCGTTCGCCGGCCGCCACGACCAGATCGCCCTCCTCGCCCGCGGAAAGAAGGGCCTCGAAGGAGCCGTTCGGGAGGTGGAGGACGCCGGGGCAATCGCCCTGGCGGTGCCCACCGACGTCGCCGACCCCGACCAGGTCGAGGCCGCCGCCGACCTCGTCGAGAACACCCTCGGACCGATCGACATCTGGGTCAACGTCGCCTTCACCTCCGTCTTCGCCCCGTTCACCGACATCTCCGCGGCCGAATACCGCAGGGTCACCGAGGTCAGCTACCTCGGCTACGTCTACGCCACGATGGCCGCGCTGCGCCGCATGCGGCCCCGGAATGCGGGCACGATCGTGCAGGTCGGCTCCGCACTCGCCTACCGCGGCATCCCGCTGCAGAGCGCCTACTGCGGCGCCAAGCACGCCATCCAGGGCTTCCACGAGGCACTGCGCTGCGAGTTGCTGCACGAGGGCTCGAACATCCGGGTGACGATGGTGCAGATGCCCGCCGTCAACACCCCCCAGTTCTCCTGGGTGCTCAGCCGGCTGCCCCACCACGCGCAGCCGGTGCCGCCGATCTTCCAACCCGAGGTCGCCGCCCGCGCCGTCCTCTACGCCGCCGAGCACCCCGCCCGCCGCGAATACTGGGTCGGCGCCAGCACCGCCGCCACCCTCGCCGCCAACGCCATCGCCCCGGGTCTACTCGACCGGTACCTCGCGGCCACCGGCTTCTCCTCCCAGCAAACCGACCAGCCCCGCGACCCGCAGCAACCGACGAATCTGTGGCACCCCGCCGACGACACCGACGGCCGCGATTTCGGCGCCCACGGCATCTTCGACGCTCAAGCCCACACCCGCAGCGGTCAACTGTGGGCCTCCCAGCACCACGGGGTCCTCGGCGCCGCCGCCGGGCTTCTCGCCGCCGGCGCGGCCACCGTCCTTACGGCCCGGCGGCGACGATGACCGCCCGCACTGTCGTGATAGCCCGTCTCGGTTACGGGCTGCTGCAGTTGAGCGCCCCGAACCTGATGCCCACCCACGTACTGGGACAGCCGCTGCGCCGCCGCGACCAGGCAGTGCTGCGGCTACTCGGCGCTCGGCATCTGCTGCAGGCCGCGGTCACCACCGCGATGCCCACACCATCGGTGCTGCGGTACGGCGCGAGTGTCGACGCCGCGCACGCGGCCAGCATGATCGTCGCGGCCCTCGATCGGCGCCGCCGCCGGACCGCGATCGCAGAAATGGTGTGCGCCAGCGGTTTCACCATTGCCGGTGTGCGGGCCGCTCGCCGCGGTGTCGCCCCGGGGCTCAGTGGGCGGGGGGCCACAACAACGTGAGAACATCCCCGTCGATCGGCTCGCCCGCGGCGGCGGCGAACCGGCGCAACGCGGACGCCAACGCATCCCGATCCTCCGGCGTCATCCGCTCCAGGACCCCCGAAATCGCCTCCCGGCGGTGTGTACTGACCCGATCCACCAGTTCCTGCCCGGCGGCGGTGAGCGTCAGATTCAGATTCCGCCGGTCCTGCGGGGCATCACGCCGATCCAGCAACCCGGACTTGATCAGCCGGTCCACCGCCCGCGAGGCGTTGGAGGGATTGACTCCCAACGCCTCGGCGACCGCCCCCAGATTCAACGGCCCCCGGGTGTCGACCATCACCAGAATCCGCAGGTGCGGCACCGTGACGAGATCCTCGACCTCGGCGACCGAGGCCGCCGCGATCCCCACCAGCGCCCGCGACGCCCACAACACCGCCTCCACCTGCTCGGTGAACCGTTGCCCCGACTCCGCCTGCTGTCCCCGCACCGCGCTCATACCCAAATCCTGCACCCGACCATTGCGCAACCGCAACCATTGCGAGTTGGATGGTAGGTGGGTTCTCCCCGCAACTACCTCGCGTCCCGGCAGGCGTGACGGTCCGCCGGCCACCTGCCCCTCGCGACGGGACTGAGGTTCCCCCCGAACGGTGGACAAGGGGGTTGCGTGCCTCAGGCGACTTCCACCTGAAGCAACTTCTCGTAGCTGTCGGGACTGTGCATCCCCACCGTAGAGTTCCGTCGAACAGTGTTGTAGAAGACAATCCAGTTGTCAACGCCAGCAACGAGATCAGCCTTCGTTGCATAGACGTGCCGATAGTATTCTTCATGCTTGAAGATCGACCAAAACGATTCGGATGGACTGTTGTCCCAACAAATCCCGGTCGCACCCATCGACCGACGCAACCCGTGCTGCACACACGACGCCGCGGTCAGGTGGGCAGTGTATTCCCCACCCCGGTCCGAATGCAGGATCGTCTCGCGACACCGCCCACCGCGCGTGGCCACGGCTCGATCGATGGCGGTGGTGACCATCTCGGCGCTGATGTGATTAGCAATGCTGTATCCCAACACCTTCCGTGAATGACCGTCCCGGATCGCACACAAGAACATGTCCCCTTCACCGCACGTGAGGTAGGTGATGTCGGTAAACCAGACCGCATCGAGCCGGCCCCGATCGAAGTGCCGCTCGATCAGATCCGGCGGGAACGACGCCTGCGGATCGACCGCCGTGGTCTTGACCTTGAACGTGCGCGGGCTGATGCCCTCCACACCGAGCGAGGCCATGATCTTGGCCACGGTCTTGGCGTTCACCACCTCACCACGCGCCCGCAACTCGGCCGTGACCCGCGGCGACCCGTAGGTACCCTTCGATTCCCGGTGGACCTCGACGATCTTGACTTCGAGGTCGGCGCGACGCTGTTGCCTCGGCGTCAACACCGTGGCAACTCTGCGCTTGACGTACTGGTAGTAGCCCGATGTGGACACCTCCAGCAGTCTCGCCATCCGCAGGATCGAGAACCGTTCACCTTCCGGCGCGGCGGTGCCGGCGGTCTCTTCGATGTTGTCGGGGCCGGCGTACTTGGCCATCAGATCGAACCGGGTCGGTTCTTCTGCATCGCGGCAAAGTACGCCGAAGCTTTTACCAGGAAAGCGTTGTCCTTCTCGAGTTCGCTTACCTGCCTTCGCAATCGGCGTAGCTCGGCGTGTTCGGCCGCGTCCAAAGGCTTCTCTCCGTGGGACTCTGCGGCGGCGATTCTGCGCCGCTCGAGTTTGACCCATTCACCCAACAGACTCTCGTTGAGGCCGAGTTCTCGGGCGACCTCTGCGATGGTGCGACCGGAGTCGATCACCCGGTGGGCAGCCTCGACCTTGTACTCGGTCGTGAACGACCGACGCTTGCGAGGGGGCATACGGACATCCTTCCAGCGGGACCGGTGTCCCGCCAAGTCGGTGTCCACTTTCCGGGGGGAACCTCA
>NZ_JBLWIT010000035.1:0-25854 GCF_048381435.1 Rhodococcus mengyinensis
TTCCTACTCGACGATTGAGCTCCTCGTAGAGCCTGACCAGCTCGCCAGCAGCCTCTCCCACCTCGGAATGTCCGCGCAGACGTTCGATAAGGAAGGGCAGTACAGGGATGAGGGCTCTTCCTTCTGCGCGGTCGATCCAGTCATCTTCCCAACCGAGGGTTCCGTCGGGGCTTGTCTTTGGCTCCCCGAAGAGCTGACGTGCTCCATCGACCGTATATCCCTGGTCGTACAGATCTTGGGCAGTGATCCACGACTGCTCGGGCATTTCACTCCTGTTCACTCTTGTTACGAGCTTCTCAGTCGGACAGTTGCGCGGTGCTTGGCGCGAAGACAGTGAATCCGCTAGGTGACGGTTTCTCCAAGGACCCCCGCACGCGCTCGGGCGTGTCGCTCAGCCGGACAGTAGTCGCGCCAGTGGAAATCCGGTCCTCGATGGTCCGATCCGCCGCTGGGCCAGCGGATCCAGGTCAGAGGTTCCAGAGTCGGAGTAGCGCGGCACGCAGGCTGGCGGAGATGATCCGGTGATCTGTGGCCAGCCGGGGATTGGGGTGCCCGAGATTAGCGAGCTGCTGTGCGGCGTCCGCAACCGAGACCGGCTGCAGATCCGCTCGGACGAGCAGGAGATGACCGAAGGCTCTGTGGGTGTGAGGGATCGCGATAGCGTCTGAGTCCACGACCGCCGGAGGGTAAATCCATTCATTGTCGTCGGTGACGAAAATGAGGACATCGCCACGCACGAGGCGGGAACGTCGGTCGCCTGGGCGGAACCATTCGAGTTGATATGTCGCTGCCGGCCCGCGGGAGGAGGCTGAGGATCGGCCCGCCTGGGTGGCCCATGTTTGTTGCTCGGTGGCGCTGAGTTCGTACTCGATGATGTGCCGCAGGAACATCCGGGTCACCCGCGAGGGCAGGAAATCGCGGTTGGCGCGCATCCGGCCACCGACCCCGGGGATCGGCACCGACCGACCGATCTGCCATTCTGTGGTGGCGTTGTCGAGAAACACCTGATCTACCTCGGTGATCTCCTCGATACCGTCGATGAACGTGCGGGCGGCGGCGACGACCTCCGGGTCGTCGGTGATGACTACGGCCTCATCGGCGATCGTCGAGCTGTGGGAGGCATTCGCGGAGCCGATGACCGCCCGCCGACTGGTGGCGATCACGTTGGCGTGCAGGTTCGGCGACGACAGGACCCGGACACCGGCCTCGACGTAGTACGCAAGCGCAATCGGCGAGGTCACATGCGCGCGCACCGCCGCCCGGGAGGCGTTCACGACGAGGAGATCGCCGGCCCTCAACGGCAGCAGAGCGGGCGCGTCCTCGCCAAGGTAAGCGATCGCGGCGTGCCGCGGCCCCCTCACTCGAATGGCGCGGGTGATGTGCGGCCAGGGACTCGGCCCGTGAAATGTCGTCCCCATAGGTAGAACGGTAGCGCGGGCGTGAAGCGCTGTACCGCTATTGGCTCGGGCCCGGATCGTATGGTGCAGCCCATGAAGCCAAATGCCCCGCCGTTCTCGCAAAAAGTGGTGATGAACTGCGGATATGACACGTCCCCATCTGCGACATCGACCGGCGCATCCTCGACTTGGCCGCGAACTGGTGGTCACGCCGTAAAGCGCACGCACACAACGAACGCGCCCCCACTCTCCTCGAGGGTGGGGGCTTCGTCGTTCCAGGACGATTAGGTCATCATCTTCTGCACGAGAGCGGCTAGCCCTCCTCCGCCGAGGAGAACGATCAGGACGTTCACTCCTACCTCCGGAGCGGGAGAGTAGAGAACCACAGCAGTGATGGCGCACAACACAACTGCGATGCACAGAAGCACCAGGCAGCGGTGCCACAGAGTGGCAGAGTTGACATTCTCTTGAGGGTGAGCGGTGCTGGACTGGCGGGTAGCGCGTATATTCGAAATCGGGACCTCCTGATGTCTAAGCCTCGGATGGATGGTTTCGAGAAGTCGCCCCCGCCCGGCAAGGCGGGGGTTTTTCGTGTGTCAGAACCGATCCCGGCGGATCATGTCTTCGTACGGGGTCGGTCTCTCACAGTTCACAGTTTAGGCGCCTCCGGCGCCCGTGAGTGGGTTGCGGGGTGTCACGCTCCTCCAACTCGAACGTTCGCTGCCCCGCAGACCTGACTTCTCCATGTGTTGAACACGGCGCCAAGTCTAGGCCCGTGGGCCGACGACGCGTGTCTAGCCGTCCAACAGTCCGCTGGATCCGATCCCGTTCGGCGCGCTCCTGATTCGGCAGATTGGGACACTGAAAGGCCGCCTACCTCGACGAATTCACGTGCCAGGACCTGTTACTCCACGTCGCGGAAAACCGCTGGCAAGGGGAGCCGTCGACAATGAACTCGGCGGACAGATCCGTAGAACTTGAGGAACGCGTGTAGGTCGAGGAAGTCCTGGTTGACGTGCTACTGCAAGTACTTCAACAAGTGCTCCTCGGAGAACTTGTCCTTGTACTGCACGAACATCTCCAGGATCTCCTTGTCGCGCTGCGTGAGGTTCTCCAGTACGACGCAGTAGTCGAGCTTCACGTCGTTGACGTCGACCGTGTCGACCGACTTGTCGATGTCGTCACGGGCACCGAACTTCGAAGGGGAATGTTCCCGAGATCTGGCCGCCGCCGAGGAGTAGGGCCCCGGCGCGGAGCTTCCCTCTCCGGTCGGGGCGACGACGCCGCGTGCTGCCTTACAGTGGCGGCGGCGGTTCGTCGCCGTGGACGAGCTTCCACCACAGGGTCGCGCGCTGACGAGGGATCGGGTCGACGATGATCACGTCGGCCCGATCTGCGGCGGCGAGCATGTAGGGCCGGCGGCGCTCGCGCCATTGCGCAGCGACATCCTCGAGGCCGTCGATGCTCATCGGACTGTCGAGCGTCTCGCACGCCAGTTGCAGCCACGGGACGAGGTGGCGTTCGGCTTCCCGGGGTGATTCCGTTGCCCGCTATGGCGTTCTCGACGAGGAGACTTGTCAGATCGCGGCGGATCCGCCACCGAAGTTCAGCTTGATCGACAATGCAGGACCTCCCGGTGGCCCGATCGTGGTCGGCGCCGGCCGAGTTGCCGGGGGCGGGGCGAAGCCGACGGGTGGCCCTGCGGGGTACTGCCCCGAACATCTCGGGCCGTTGGTGCTGATCGAGGGCGCGGGCATGGGTACAGACGTCACACAGTTCGGTGAGCGCGGGCACCGACGGCCGCCGGTGGGTGGCGAGTTGGGCGAGCATGTCGGCGCCGAGCTCTTCGGCGCGCGCAAAGATCTCCAGCCCGTACCGGTAGCGCATGACCGCCGCGTTCTCCCAGTGGCCGGCGAGTGTGCGCTCGCGGCGGGGGAGACCAGCGCCAGCTGCGAAGAATCGTTCCCCGGCGTGATGCGCTCTGTCCCGCAACTCGGTGGCTGCGGCATCGCAGCCCTCGGGGGTGATGCCCTGCAGCGGAATCAGCGCGTCCCGGAACTCGTACGCAGCGTAAGCGAGGTTTTCGAGATCGACGGGGTGGGCGCGCGTGCGCCTGGTGAGTCCAAGCGCCATGCCGGGAAGCTTAACCGGACCGGTAGGACGGCGATTGTGCTGCCGGCCGGCCGCGACCGAGCTTGCCGGCCGGGTGAGAACTCGCACCAGCGGCACCGGGCCGACATCAGTGCTGATGGTGTCGTATCCGCCCCTGGATTGTGCTTTGACCAGCAGAAATGACACGTCCCCTGCCTCACGGTTCCGTGCGCTGGTATTCTTGTCGCCGCGCTCCCACCCGGGAGATTCCTGAGGTCTGTCGTGGTCGGCCTCAGAAGTGGCAATGAGCTTGTGGCACAAGTGTATCCGCGTGCCGCAGCCTTCCCCGGGTGGATCAACCGTCTCGATTCCGCTCCAGGGCGTCGTCCTCGATTTGTAGGGCAGCGGCGGCCAGCTGTCTCTGGCAGGGGATCGGATCGAGACGGATGGAGGAACCGCATGAGCAGGCAACAGCGACGTGATTTCAAGGTCGCACCCTTCGGAGGGCGTGCAGATCGGACACCCAAGGAAGCAGCGCCCGCAGACCGTGGTCCGGCAACCGGCCAGCCTGTCGGGTCAGGCCGTCGTGGGAATGGTGATCTCGGCTCTGCCGTCGATGGCCGATAGCAGGTAGTGCGGGCAGGTGACCACCTGCCGGGGAACGGGAATCGCCCGGCGGTCGGTGTCGACGTAGAGGCGGTATGCGAGCTGCCCGCGTCGATGGACGCCGGTGTCCGGGTCGACGGCGCCGAGGAAGTACCCGTGCGCGGAGTCGACGGTCGAGAAGATCGCCCGCGCCCACTCGGCGGGCTCCGCCGGCGGCAGATACCGCGGCACGCCCGTCTGCGCGTCGACGGGGTGCACGATAACCGTGACGGCGAAACCGGTCGCCGCGGGAAACCACTCCCCGGCCGCAACGTCGAACGGTGCGACGGACGTGTGAATCTGCAGCTCGATGTCCGCTCCGGTGCGCGCCGCCGCTGTGATGATGTGGGGATCCGCCGAAGCATCCTGTACGGCCAGGTTCGGCAGCGCCTGGTGGCCGTCGGCGCGGATGCTGCCGGGATCAGCGGACATGGGGCAAGGGTACGGGCCGCCGATACACGGCCCGCGGGGTGACGGCGACTAGTCCGACCGACGACCGATCCGGCAGAATGAGGTTTTGACCTGCAGTGATGACAGGTCCCCTAACGGAAGGACAGGGCCGGTACCGCGCTGCGTCTGCGACTACGAGACCACCTGCTGTCATGCGGCCCGGGGTTGGTGTTTGACTCCTGGGCGGCCCGCTCGATGAGGCGGGTGGCGGCGTCGGTCTCATGCACCCCACCATGACTGGGATGCTCCCGCATCACCGACGCACGGACCCCGACCAACCGGGGTGCGCTTGCGGTTCGGTCAGCTCGGCCTCGGGGCCGGGAATGCCGCCGAGGGCCGCGGCCAGGCGTTCCCGCGCCCGGCTGAGGTGGCTGGTGAGAATCTCCGCGGCCGCGTCGCCGTCGCCGGCTGCGATGGCATCGAGTATCTGCTGGTGCTCGGCGGCGATGCTCTGGTTTGTCAGTAGATGCTTGCCCTGAACCTGGACCATACACAGCCGCACTTCGGACACCAGCGCCCGGAAGGCGCGGCTGGTCCGTGGGCTGCCCATCGCGGTAACCAGCGCCGTGTGGAACCGCATGTCGGGTTCGACGATCGAGAGCGGGGTGGCGTCGGTCATCGCCGAGATCTCCGCGTTGGCGTCCACGGCTTCGTCGGGAACGGTGCGGGCCTTCGACAGTTCGCGCAGCACGGCGGCCTCGAGATGTTCGCGGGTTCGGTAGATGTCGCGGACGTCATCGGGCCCTAGATGCGGCACCCGCGCGGTCTTGTGGGTGCTGCGCTGCAGCAATCCCTCGCCTACCAGCTTTTCGATGGCCGCTTTCGCGGTCGGCCGGGCCACTTCGTAGTTGCGGGCAACTTCAGCCTCGGTCAGCGCGTCGTCGTGGGTGAGTTCGCCGGAAAACAGTCGTTGCCGCAGTTCGAAAGCCAGCGCGTCGACTATCGAGAGCGCCGCGACCCGTCCCGCCATGTCGATCTCCTCCACTCGTGAATGAACTACCCGATCTTCCCACAACGACGCACATGCATTCTTGACAGACTTGAGTACTTGTCTGACAATCACTGGGGCTGGGTGGTGGCAATCACAGAGGAGAGCTCGATGTATCAACAGACACTGGACCCGATCGGAGGGTCGTTGGGGTGGTCGGCGGTCATCGCGGCGGTGCCGCTGCTGGCGATGTTCGTGATGCTGGGAGTGTTCCGGTGGAAGGCGCACCGGGCGGCCCTGATCGCGCTCGCCCTCGCGGTCGGCGCGGCGATCGTCGGCTGGCGGATGCCCATCGGACAGGCGGCGAGCGCCACCGCGGAAGGCGCGTTCTACGGGCTGTTTCCGATTCTCTGGATCCTCGTCAACGCCCTGTTCCTCTACAAGTTGACCGTCGTCAGTGGCTGGTTCCAGGAGCTGGGCCGGGTGATTCGGTCGATCTCCGATGACCAGCGCATCCTTGCCATCCTGATCGCCTTCTGCTTCGGTGCTCTCCTCGAGTCGCTCGCCGGCTTCGGTGCTCCGGTCGCGATCTCGGCGGCGATGTTGCTGGCCGCGGGCATGCAGCCGCTCAAGGCCGCGTGCACCTCACTCCTCGCAAACACTGCGCCGGTGGCGTTCGGCGCGCTCGGTGCGCCGATCCTGGCGCTCGCCGGGGTGACCGGAATGCCGCTCGACGACCTCTCCGCCATGGCGGGACGCCAGACCCCGTTCATCGCCGCCATCATCCCGCTGGTGATGGTGTTCCTGGTCGACGGCCGCCGCGGCGTGCGCCAGACGTGGCCGGTCGCGCTGGTTGCCGGACTCGTCTTCGGGTTCGCGCAATTTCTCACGGCCAACTACTTCACGGTCGAGCTGACGGACGTGGTCGCCGCGATAGTGACGGTGATCGCCGTGCTCGGCATGCTGAAATTCTGGAGTCCCGCCGAGACCTTAGCGGCCACCCCGGACGTGCCGGCACACGCCGGCGGCCAGGCTCCCGTGGGTGCCGGTATCGGAGTCGGCATCACGACGGGATCGGGAGCCGACGCGGCGGCACCCATGTCACCCGGCCGATTCGACCACTACGGGCGCGGGCGCCGGGCCGTCTACGCGCTCGCCCCGTACGCGGTGATCATCGCGATCTTCTCCCTCGCTCAGGTGCCGGTCGTGAAGGTCTGGCTCGCCGATATCGGTACGGTCGCCTTCGCGTGGCCGGGACTCGACATCGTCGATCCGGACGGAAACGCCGTCGGTGCACAGACGTTCAAGCTCGACCATCTGCGCGCGACGGGCACACTGCTGCTGTTGTCGGCGGTCGTGACCACCGCGATCTACGGCATCGGGATCCGGGAGGCGCTCCGCGCGTACCGGGACACCCTGGTGCAGCTGCGGTGGACCATCGTCACCGTGACCGCGGTCCTGGGGCTGGCGTTCGTGATGAACCTGTCCGGCCAGACGGGCAGTCTCGGAATGGCGCTGGCCTCCACCGGCGGGTTGTTCGCGATCCTCTCTCCCGTGATCGGGTGGATCGGCGTCGCCATCACCGGTTCCGATACGTCGTCGAACTCGTTGTTCGGCGTCATGCAGATGACCGCGGCACAGCAAACCGGGCTCGACCCGGTGCTGATGGCGTCCGCCAACTCCTCGGCCGGGGTGCTCGGCAAGATGCTGTCGCCGCAGAACCTGTCGGTGGCCGTCGCCGCGGTGGGACTGCCCGGCAGCGAGGGGGCCATTCTGCGCAAACTCATCGGGTGGAGCCTGGGGTTGCTCGCGTTCCTCACGATCATCATTTACCTGCAGTCGACCCCCGTACTCGGATGGATGGTCCCATGAGTCTCGACGTCCTGACACCTGTTTCCGAACTGACAGTCGCCCTCGGCGACGCCGTCGTCACCGAGCCCGACCTGATGCTCGCCTACCGGCGCGATCAATCGCTGCTGACCGCGGCGGGAATGCCGCTCGCGTTGGTCCGTGCACGCGACACCGACGATGTGGTGGAAACCCTGAAAATCGCTCACCGGCACGGGGTCCCGGTCGTCACCCGCGGGGCGGGCACCGGCCTCGCCGGAGCCGCGAACGCGCTCGACGGGTGCATCGTGCTCAGCGTGGAGAAGATGAACGCCATCCTCGACATCGACCCGGCCGCACGGACCGCCACCGTGCAACCCGGTGTGATCAACGGCGACCTGGCGGCGGCGGCCGCCCAGCGCGGGCTCTGGTATGTGCCGGACCCGGGCAGCCGGGCGATCTCGAGCATCGGCGGCAACCTCGCCACCAACGCGGGAGGCAGCTGCTGCGCCAAGTACGGCGTCACCGCCGATCACGTGGCCCGCATCAAGGCGGTGCTCGCGGACGGGCGGATCATCCACACCGGCGCGGCGACGCGTAAGAACGTGGCGGGGCTGAACCTTACGCAACTGCTCGTCGGGTCCGAGGGGACCCTCGCGGTTATCGTGGAAGCGACCATGCGGTTGCGGGCGGCGCCCTCCGCCGCCGCCACGGTGGTCGCCAGCTTCCCCGAGACCGCGCAGGCCATCGACGCGGTGCTCGCGATCCGGCAGGTCGCCGAACCGTGTCTGGCGGAACTGATGGACCGCACCACCATTGCCGCCGTCAACGACATGACCCACATGGGTCTCGACGAGTCGGCCGGTGCGCTCCTGCTGATCCAATGCGACGGACTGGATTCCACCGCCGAAGCTCGGATCTGTGCGCAGGCCTGCACCGACGCCGGCGCCACCGAGGTGTACGACACCGACGACCCGGTGGAGGGCGAAGCGTTCATGCAGGCGCGCCGGGTTGCGCTGACCGCGTTGGAGCGGCGGGGCTCCACGCTGCTCGACGACCTATCCGTCCCGGTGCATCGGCTACCCGAGATGCTGGACACCATCGAGGGCGTCGCGGCACGCTACGAGCTGACGATCGGCACGTTCGGCCATGCCGCGGACGGCAATCTGCACCCGACCATCGTGTTCGACGCCTCCGACAGCGAGCAGTCCACGCGGGCGATGCAGTCGTTCGACGAAATGGTGGTCGAGTGCCTCGCCCTGGGCGGATCGATCAGCGGTGAACACGGAATCGGAACGCTCAAGGAGCCATACATGGAGTCCATGGTCGGTGCCACCGAACGTGAGCTGATGGCCCGGGTCAAGGCAGCGTTCGACCCGACGGACATCCTGAATCCGGGCAGGGGCATGTAATAGGAGCGGGCGGCGGACTCCGGAGTTCCCGCCGTGATGGGCCATCTTTTCACGTGGATGCCAGGAGTCGACCGCCGTGTAGACGAGCGCCGCAGACGGGCCTCGGGTAAGCGGAGCAGCATGCGGCTCAGCTGCAGCACTGTGAACGCCACGACGGGCCGACTCCGGCAGCGTCGCCGAACACTGAGCATCCCGATCGCCACAGTGGCAACCGAGCTTGCAGTTCCCTACCAACGCCTACGACGCCTGGAAATCGGGACACGCATCGACTCCGAACTTGCTACCACATACTCCCAGTGGCTCACCGAACGCGAGCAGAGCTCGTTCTCGGAACCCTTGACATCCACGGCTTGACAGCGATAGGAGCATCCATCTTCACGGACGCAACCTCGCCCGCAGCCTATGGAGGAACTCTAACCGGCTATGTGCGTGCTTCCACGGAGCTGAGGATCCGCGGTGCGGGCCGCGGTTAGACTTCTGGGTATGTTCTTCGGCTGGCGCAACGGTGCGGAGGTTCTGCTATTCCTCCTGACATGGGCGAGCGCCACCTTCGTCGCCTTCGCATTTCCACAGCCCGGCGGCGGTTCCGTACTCCTGATCGGGTTGCTGGTCACCGCAGCCGTCGGCATGCAGCGGTCCCGCCTTCTGATTGCTGATGAGAACTGGATCAACGCTGCTGCGGGACGTGCGCGGCAATCAATGAACAGGACACCCGGTTCCCGGAGAGTTGTGCGGCTATACCTGCCTACCCGCTGAGGCGTACGAATTCAGAAGTACGACAGTGTTTTTACTCAGGTTGTGGCACGCCGCAGACAGTCAGTAGGGCATCCGCCGCCTCGTGCAACTGCGAGGTGGGAACGCCGTCACGGACTTGGATCGACAGTCCCAGAATGAAGGTGTGAATGAGCACGGTAAGCGCTTCGACCGGCGTCTGCTGAGGCAGCGCACCCGCGCTGGCAGCGCGCTCCACGCATTTTCTGATGGCGTGTTGATCACGTCGCCTTTGCGCGGCGACTATCATGGCGGGCTGCGAACCCACTTCAGACGGTATGACCGTGGCGGCGAGCGCGATGAGGCAACCGCCGGGGTGCGTCGGGTCGGCCTGCGTGTCGACCGAGGTATGCAAGAGGTGGGCTAGTACGTCACGAGGGGAAGCATCCTCGTTCGCGGTGAGACTCTGGACACTTCCGGGCCGCGCGACGTAGTGCGCGATAGCGCGCTCGAACAAGCCCTCCTTCGAGCCGAACGCGTTGTAGACACTGGCCGACGACAAACCTGTTGCACCCCTGAGCTGGGCCAGAGACGTGCTCTCGTATCCCTGCTCCCAGAACAGCAGCATCGCAGACTCGAGGACCTGGGCCTCGTCGAACTGTCGAGGCCTGCCTGCTGTCGCCATCCTCACTCCAATCTGGATCATTCGATCCAGTTTGACATAGATGGCGTCGGGTGCGCATAGTGGATTAATCAATCCAATATTCCTGCCGGCGCCTGTGAGTCTTCGAGATGAACCGCTGGCCCAAACGGAGGATCTACATGTCGACGCACAGTCCGGACGCATTGTTCACTGCCACCGCGATTGGCGATGCGCAGCTGGCCAACAGGGTCGCATTGGCTCCGATGACGCGAGTCAGCGCCACCGAGGGCGGAATCCCGACCGGCCGCATCAGTGATTACTACGGTGTCTTCGCCGAGGGCGGTTTCGGGCTGCTGATCACCGAAGGGCTCTACATCGACCAGAACGCAAGCCAGGGCTATCCCTTCCAACCCGGAATGGCCACCAGCGGACAATCGGCAGCGTGGACACCGATCGTCGATCGTGTGCACAACGCAGGCTCGAAGATCGTTGCGCAGCTCCAGCATGCAGGCGTGCAGGCGCAGGCCAACCCGTATTCCGATCACTCCTTCGGCCCGTCGACGGTCCGAGCCAAGGGCGAGCAGATGTCGATGTACCGCGGATCGGGCCCCTACCGGGTACCCACGGCGATGACGCTCGACGACATCGCCGAGGTACGCCGTGCGTTCGTCACCGCTGCGCGCCATGCCCGTGATGCCGGATTCGACGGCGTCGAACTGCACGGTGCGAATGGCTACCTGATCGACAACTTCCTCACCGACTACCTCAACACGCGCACCGACCAGTACGGGGGCAGTGTCGAGAACCGGGTGCGGCTGGCCGCGGAGATCTGCGCCGACGTGGTCGCCGACGTCGGCGCCGACATCTCGGTCGGCATCAGGATCTCGCAGGCGAAAGTCTCTGATTACGACCACAAATGGGCCGGCGGTGAGGAGGAGGCCGCGACGATCTTCGGGGCACTCGGCCAAGCCGGCATCGACTTCGTCCATACCACCGAATACCGGGCGCTCGCGCCGGCATTCGGCAACGACGGCAAGACCCTGGCCGCCTTCGCCAAGGAGTACGCGCGTACCGCGGTCATCGTCAACGGCAATCTCGACGATCCCGCCGACGCCGCGAGCATCGTCGAATCCGGTGCCGCCGATATCGTGGCACTGGGCAAAGCTGCTTTGGCCAATCGCAACTGGCCCCACAAAGTTGCCCTGGGCCACCCCCTCGACGGCGACATCCCTAGCGACGTCCTCGGCCCCATCGCCACGATCAAGGACTGGGAGACCACCATTCCCGCCGCGCCCTCGCGCGCGGGGGTTGGTGCGAGCGTACGCCGATAAGCCGCCTTTGTGTTGGTGTGGCGGGCGGAGGATCTGCTTGTCGGGCAGTGCCGCAGCCCGCGTGGCCCGTCGGCGGAGGAACGCCGTCTGCACGGGCGTTCCGGCGGCACAGTCATCCGGCCACCGCCGGCCGGCGGACGAGGGCACCCGGCCCCGTGCGGGGGCCGCATACTCTCTTGCTGTCTGAGCGGTCCCCGCATCCCTCGCGTATCCAAATCCTGCACGAGGAAACAGGGAGAGCTCATGTCCAACAATGCTTCCTGTGACGATCCTGTTGTGGTCGTATGCGAGTCTGAACGCGCAGATCGGGGAGAACGGGATCCGGCTGTCCGACGGTGAACGGCAACGGTTGGCGATCGCCCGCGCCCTGCTGGTCAAGCCAGAGTTGTTGCTGTTGGACGAGCCGACGTCGAGCCTCGACAGCCGCAACGAGGAGATCTTCCAAACCGCCCTCGACGCCACCGCCGCCGAGCAGACCGTGGTCATCGTCGCGCACCGCTCGCCGCCCGTGAAGAACGCCGACCAGATCATCGTCCTCGACCACGGCCGCGTCCACGCCGTCGGCACCCACGACGACCTGCTGTCCACCAGCGAGCTCTACCGCGAACTCGCCCACCACCAACTCATCGGCGCACCCCGCCCCTGAGACGATTCGGTGCTCCGATCAACGATCCTGAGCGGAACTACGAATAGCACAACATTTGCAGTCCGACTGAGCGGCATCATGGCAGGGAGGGTCGAAGGAGGACTGACTTGACGGATGACGGCACGGCGGAAGCTCGCGCATCGTTTGTGCGCGATGTCCTCGGTTCCATCCCGGGACTCGATGCGCGAATTGCCGAAGCATTCAGGTCCGTGGACCGTGCCGCCTATCTCGATCGCTTTCGAGTGCCGGGAAAGTCGGACTGGATCGAGGCCTCCAAGCCCCTCACATCCGGGGCGGCCGCCGCCATCTACAGCGACCAGGCACTCGCCACCCTTACCGTCGAGAACGGTATGCCGTCGAGTTCGTCGACGACGCCTACCCTGATGCTGCACGGCCTGTCCGTTGCACCCGGTGACCGTGTCCTTGAGATCGGCACGGCGACGGGATGCAACGCTGCCCTGCTCGCGCACCTGGTCACCCCGGCGACGGCCTTGTCCTGCTCCCCGGTGCCGCCGCTGACGCCGACCGCCCCGACGACCTGGCCGTTGTGCCGCTGCGGCACACCGCCGGTGAAGATCATGATGCGCCCACCGTTGGAGGCGTGTATCCCGTAGAACTGCCCGCCCGGACCCGCCTCTCGGTCCGGGCCGCCTCACGGATGCAGTACGACCTTGGTCCATCCGTCGTCGCGGGCATCGAAATGCTGATAGCCGGACGTGGCCTCGGCCAGTGGCAGTTCGTGGGAGACGATCCAGGACGGCTTGGCCCGGCCCTCATGGATCAGGTCGCGCAGCTGCCGGTTGTAGTGCTTGACGTTGGCCTGCCCGGTCCCGACCTTCTGCCCCTTGAACCAGAACTTGCCCATATCGAAGGCGATTTCACCGTTTTGCTGCAGTTTGTCTGCCGCCTTCGGGTCCTGCGGCAGGAAGATCCCCACCACCCCGATGTGGCCGGTGAAACGCACCGAATCGACGAGCCGATTCATCGTCATCGCCGAGTCCTCGCGCCCCTGCGGGTCGTGCGCCTGATAGCCGACGCACTCACAACCCTTGTCGGCACCCTGCCCGCGGGTCTGTTCCAGGACCTGCTCGACCGGGTCGCCCTTCGAATCGTCGATCGGAATGACGCCGATCTGCTCGGCGAGCTTGAGCCGGTCCGGATGCCGGTCGACGATCATCACCTTGCTCGCGCCCTGGATCATCGCCGAATACGCCGCCATCAACCCGACCGGCCCGGCGCCGTACACCACCATCGAATCGCCGGGCTGCATGTCCGCGAGGCGGGTGCAGTGCCAGCCGGTCGGGAAGATGTCCGAGAGCATGACATAGTCGAGTTCCTTGTCCTGCGCATCCTCGGGCAACCGCAGGCAGTTGAAGTCGCCGAACGGCACCCGCAGATACTCGGCCTGCCCACCCCAGAACGGGCCCATCCCCGCGAACCCGTATGCGGCGCCGGCCATCTTCGGGTCCGGGTGCACCGTCTGGCAGAACGCGGTCAATCCTTCCTCGCAGTTGCGGCAGAACCCGCAGCCGATGTTGAACGGCAGGCACACCCGATCCCCGGGTGAGACCTTGACCACCGCATTGCCGACCTCGGCGACGATCCCCAGGTTTTCGTGACCGAGGACCATCCCGGGCTCCAGGTCGGTGCGGCCCTCATACATGTGCAGATCCGACCCGCAAATATTGGTGCTGGTGATCTTTACCAGCACATCGGTCGGCTGCTCAATCCTGGCATCGGGCATGTCCTTCACATGAACCTCACGTGGCCCGTCGTACACAAGCGCTTTCATCTCGACTCCCTGATGCTGCGTTTCCCGGTGGATCCCGGCCCGGCGGTCACAGGCGATGACATGTGAGCGACCGAATGAATCGTGCCGCTGGGGCAGACGCGACAGCGCACGGAACTGAAAACAACACCAAAATGTTGGCACACCACCATGTTTCGCGTCACGGCCGATAACAGCGGGCGCATTCCAGGCGTCGCATCCATCCACCATGGAGTCTCCTCTTTCGGCTCCACGATTACTAGGGGTGAGATCGGTTCCTTGATTGGTGGGCTCGGGGGCTCCTTCCCTTCACCGGTCGATGGTGTGACGCTGGACCATGTCCACCACCTCGAACAGGAGACCCGACATGACCACCAAGGCGCTGCTGGTCCGACTCGAAGCCAAACCCGGCAAGGAAAGCGCGGTCGAGGAATTCCTCCGATCGGCGCTGCCACTCGTCGAACAGGAGCCCGGCACGAAGCCCTGGTTGGCGGTACGATTCGGCCCCTCGACGTTCGGCATCATCGACGCATTCCCCGACGAGGCCGCCCGCGACACACATCTCAATGGGCCGGTCGGCAAGGCCCTCGGCGAACGCGCCGACGAACTCTTCGCTGCGCCGCCCGAAATCAGCTACCTCGACGTGCTCGCCGACAAGCTCTGAGCCGCCGACTGCAAACAGCCCGCCCGCAAGCTCGACAGAACCCCACATCACCCTCGCGACCGCGAACCTTGACACGCGAGTCCGCCGAACCTGTCGAATCGTGGTACACAACGACGAGGCGAGCGCAGCCTGATACGTCACCGGGCCGCCACCACACTCCACGGAACTCGGGACATCCTCCGCGACCACCCTGCTCACCTGGGTCAAAGAAACTCAATCGGCCGAGGGACTCTCCGAGCAGTGGACGGCCACCAAGCAGGCGGAGCTGCCCATCGGCCGCTTCGGCCGGCCCACGAGGTCGCACCCACGGCACTGCTGCTGGCCTCCTCGCCCGGCGGCGACCTCCACACCGGGCAGGCAGTGGGGCCCAACAGCGGCGATGTCATGCCCTTGAGACGGAGTCCGGCCGCCCAGGGGGCAGGGTGACGCGGCACTCCCGATCGTCGTCGCCGAGCGCCACTTTGGTGTGGTCCCGGTCCGATCCGTTCCCGTTGATGACGAACGTCGAACAGAGCCGCGGCTAGAGCGGTCTGAGATGACCCCAGGGTGAGGCCTCCTCGAGCGTCCCCGCGATTCGGAAGAGGTCGGCGTCGCGATTCGTTCCCGTGACAACTTGCAGGCCCACTGGCATCCCACTCGAGGTGAAGCCGCACGGTATGGAGGCTGCGGGGTTGCCGGTCAGGTTGAAGGGGTATGTGTAGTAGGCCCACGACACGAGGCCGCGGTCCGGCAGCTCCGGGGGGACATTGATGCCGGCGCCCAGTTCGGCGACGGGAAGAGTCGGGGTGACCAAAACGTCATACCGGCTGAAGAATTGACGTACGTGCTCCCTGAGTTCAAACCGTTGAAAGAATTTGGCGAAGTAGTCCGCGAGTGTCTCGCGGTACAGCGCTTGCGTAATCGCTTCGGCGACATCGGGATCGAGCAAGTGCCGGGAATGGTCCAGCTCCTCGCGCAACTTCAGTCCGACCCCGGCGTAGAACTCGGCCTCCCAGAGCCCGATGGGATCGTCGGGTAGCACCTCGTCGATCAGGTCGACATGACAACCCGCCTCTTCCAATCGCCCGACGGCGGATTCGCAGAGCTCTCGCACCTCGTCGCTGACGGACGCGTAACCGAGGGTCGGGCTCCACGCAACTCGCATGTTGGTCGTCCCGCGACCGCAGGCGCCGACAAGATCGGGGACATCCTGTGCCACGCTCGACGGGTCGCGCGCGTCGAACCCGGACATCACTTCGATCAACAGCGCGGCATCGCGGACCGACCGTGCAATCGCGCCGACGTGGCCGAGGGAGGGGGTGGCACTGGTCGGGAAGACGGGGACTCGACCGTACTGCGCCTTGACGCCGACCAACCCACAGAGGGCGGCCGGTATCCGGACGGATCCGCCGCCGTCGGTTCCGAGGGCGAAGGGCGTCACCCCGGCCGCCACGCTGGCCGCTGCGCCCGAGCTGGAGCCACCCGGCGATTTGTCGGTGTTCCACGGATTGCGGGTCACCCCGGTCAGAGGGCTGTCCCCGCCACCGGCCTTGGCGCCGAACTCCGTGGTCGTGGTCTTGCCCAGGATGCAGGATCCCGCTGACTTGATCCGCTCGACCGAGGGTGCATCGGCACGCGCGACGTTGTCGGCCCTGGTCTTGGACCCGAACGTCGTCCGGACGCCCTCGACGTCGATCAAGTCCTTCACCGAGAGCGGAATTCCGTGTAGTTTTCCGAGCTGCCCGCCGGCGAGGACCTGTGCCTCTGCGGCGCGAGCGGCCTTCAGGGCCACATCAGGTGTTGCGGTCACAAAGGCGTTGAGTGTCGGTTCCAGGTCGTCCATCCGGGTCAAGGCCGCCTCGGTGACCTCGACCGGTGACACCTGCTTGGTGGATATCAGCCGCCTCAGCTCGAAGGCGGTGAGGTATGAAAAATCGGTGCTCACTTGACGTTTCGCTCTTCCTACTTGGCCGTGCGGAGGGACGTCCCCATCGAATTACGTGTGACGGCACCACGCCGCAGTCAGGGCGGCCGAGTCGGCGCCCTGACTGCGGCTGGAGGTCGATACACCATGTATCGAGGCGAGCAGGAACAACTGCTGTTCAGCGGTCGCGTCGAGAATGGCCGGATACCGAGCTACTCGTCCAGGATGGCGAACGCACGAGTGGGCCCGCCGGTGCCATGCATGAGCGCGAGCGGCACTCCGAAGAACATGAACTCGCCCTTACCGACCAGTTCCTCGAGGTTGACCAGCCATTCGTAGTGGGTGATGCCGCGGTCTCGGCACACACGGTGGTTGTAGAAGTAGTTGTGATTCGGGGCATCCGTTGACGGCCCCTCCACCCCATGCACCTTCGAGCCGTGGTCGGCGAGCCAGTGCGTGGCGTCCGTACTGATGCCGGGGTTGCTGGTCACCACCGAATGGTTGGGATAGTGACGTTTGTGCAGACCCGTGTTGAGGAGCACGATATGGCCGTCCACCGTCACCCCGGATTGCTCCTGTCCCCTTTCCAGGTCTTCGACCTCGATCATCCCCAGGTCGGGGATGTGCGTCATGTCGAAACACACCGCCTTTCCGAAGAACATCTCCAGCGGCATCTCACCGACCTTGAGGCCGTCGGGGTTGACGTGGAAGAAGGAGTCGACGTGGGTGCCGATGTGGTCGAGGGTGCCGATGTACGACGTGGCCAGGGACATCGGATCGTCGTCGGTCCCGAGGTTGAGCTTGACCGAGTCTTCGTGCCGGGTATGCGGGACGTGAACGGGGCTCTGAAAGAACTTGTGGCTGGGCATGTTGTCGTCAATCGGAAGAGATAGGTCGATCACGCGCTGTGCCATGGTGTAACTCCTCACATCAGATCGTATGGAAATTGTGCGGCCGCTCGCGGCCCGTACCGACTAGCCGGGGGCGGACCGGGGGGATCAGTGCATCGCTGCGGCCCCCTCACGTCAACCTGCTCGGGTAGCGCTCACGGCATCACATCGCCACTGTTGGGCCCCAAGGTCTGCCCGACGTACAGGTTGCCTCCGGGGTCGCTGGCGAGCAGGACCGCGGTGGGCGCGACCTCGTGCGGCAACCCGAATCGGCCCAGCGGCAGTTCGGCCTCCTTCGCCTGTCGCCAGTCCTCGGTGATGCCGGCGAAGAGCGGGGTCCAGATCGGTCCGGGGGCAATCGCGTTGACCAAGACCCCACTGGGGGCCAATTCGCGGGCCAGCGCCCTCGTCAGTCCGATGACGCCCGCCTTCGCGGCGCAGTAATGGACCAGGCCGACACCGCCTTTGATGCCCAATTGGCTGCTGATGTTGATGATGCGACCGGACCCTTGGGCCAGCATGTGCGGTACCGCCCACCGGCAGCACAGGAACACGCTGCGCAGATCGACGGAGATCATTTCGTCCCAGGTGGCGACGTCCATCTCGGCCAACGGGACCTCGGTCAGCAGCCCGGCGCAGTTCACCAGGATGTCGAGTGCACCGAATTCCGCCAGGCATCGATCTACCATCATTTTGGTTTGGTCGGGATCGGTCACGTCGACGACGACACCCACCGCCTTTGCCTCGCCCGCCGAGTACCGGCTCACGGCGGCCGCGAGGCGCTCCTCGTCGCGATCGGCAAGCAGCAGGTGTGCGCCCTCGGCCGCGTAGGCGTCGGCGATGGCTGTTCCGATCCCGCTCGCGGCACCTGTCACGATCGCGGTACGCCCTTCGAGTACACCCATTATCTTCTGCCTTCCACTCGTTTACCCGGTCACTTCGGCCAGCGGACGGTCAGGCCGCCGTCGACGATGACCTGTTGCCCTGTAACGAATCCCGCGTCCTCGCTGGTGAGGAAGCGCACGACCCGTGCCACCTCGTCGGCGCACCCCACCCTGCCCCACGGAATGATCTTGCCGATCTCGGCGAGTCCCTCGGGGCCGAGGGAGTTGACCCCGTCAAGGGACTGCGGGGTCTCGATGAGGCCCGGGATGACCGCGTTGACGCGAATGCCGGATTCTGCCAGTTCCGCTGCGAGCGAACGGCACAGTCCCAGCACGCCGGCCTTCGCGGCCGCATAGTGCGCGTGATGATCCCAGCCGTAGACTCCGCCGGCAATGGAGGAGATGGCCACCATCGCGCCCGGCCCGGTCATTCGACTGGCCGCCGACCGGAAGGTGCGCAGTACACCCGTCAGGTCCACGGACAGCATGTCGTCCCAAGCGGCGTCGTCCAACTCGGCCAACGACGCCTGCCGCAGGATCCCGGCGTTGGCCACGGCGATGTCAAGCCGCCCGTAGATGTCGATGGCGCTCTGTGCGAACGCCTCGACCTGGCCGCTGTCGCGCACGTCCACCGCGACCGCCGTGCACTGGCCGCCGATCGCCTCGACCTGCTTGACGGTGTCGTTGACGTCGTGCGGATCGCCGGTGTAGTAGCCGATGACGCTGGTGGCGCCGGCGCGGGCATAGGCCACCGCCAGGGCCTGGCCGATGCCGCTGGATCCTCCGGTAATGACCGCGACTTTGCCCTGCAAACCGTCATCACGGGTGGGGGTACTGGTGTTGTGGGGCACGGAACTTACCTCTCACTGGTAGTTGGATGATGCAGGCGTGGACCGCCCGGGCTGGGTATAAAGGTCCACGCTGGTGGTGACGTGGCGGTTCTTTAGGCCGTGACCGCGTCCGTGTCGTCGACGTCGTCGACGTCGTCGACGTCACCGTGGTGGTGGTTCTGATCGACCTTGCGGCATCCGAGCATCACCAGGCCGGATCCGAACATTCCCAGGGCTCCCGCGATGAATGCGGCCATCGGGACGTCAACGCCGGTGGACAGGATGATCGTCAGCAGACCCGCGCCGACGATGGCGCCGACCGGGCCCATGATGTGCGCGGCGTTGGGGCCCGTCCCGCGTACACGGGCGGGAAAGGACTCGCTCATGTAGAAGAGCATCGCAGCGTAGGGGCCGTTCAAGAAGAAGATTCCGAGGGCATACAGGGGGATGACGAAACCGGCGTTGTTCGGACCGAAGAGCATCACCGTCATGACGGCGCCGCCGATGATCCAACCGACCATGATGGTGGTCCGCCGGTTGACACGATCACCGACATAGCCGTGGGCGAGGTAGCCGAGGAAGCCGGCCGCGTTGGACACGATGAGGATGAGCAATGCGTTGCCGAACGATACGCCCTTGCCGTCGGTGAGGATCGTGGTTCCGAGGACGGCGAAGACCTGAATGCCCATCCAATTCAACAGCCACGCCGCCGACAGGCAGATCGTGTGCCGGCGGAGGTCCGGAGCGAAGATCTGGCGCAGCCCGGACTCTTGATCCCGGGTGATATCCAGGTCGTAGAGGGCGGCGAGGCGTTCCGCGTCGTCGGCGCGGCCTTCCTTACGCAATTCTCTCGTGCGCCGGAGCGCGATGAACGCCGGCGACTCCCGCAGACGGCGCGCAAGCAGCACCATCGCAATCGCGGGGAAGGTGGCGAGGACGAAGATCCAGCGCCACCCCACAAACGGAAGCAGGGCCGCGGCGAAGGCGGAGGCGAGTAGAGCGCCTACGGGCCAACCACTTTGGACGAAGCTGAACATGAATCCCCGACGACGACTCTTACCGTAGATCTCGTTGAGGTAGACGCTGTTCACGACCTCCTCCGAGTAGCCAAGACCCGAGATCGCACGAATTCCGATCATGGAGAGCGCGCCGTTCGCCAGACCCGTCAGACCCGATGTCAGCGCGGCGCCCACGGTGCAGAAGACCAGCGCCGGTTTGCGTCCCACTCGGTCGAGCAACGGACCAACTGCCAGGGACACGAAAAAGGTGCCCAAGGTGACCCAGGTGACGATTGCGGTGGCCGTGCTCGTGGACCACTCGAAGGTCTTCGCTATCTCGGGTAGCAGGATGCCGAAGAGGACGAAGTCATAGACCGAGAACACCCAGGCCAGGAAGCAGACGATCGACGTCGTCAGCAGGAACTTACGGCTGTGCTCGGGCGGGCCCTTCAGAAGGACCTCGTCGGAGGGCTTGCCGGACGCCCATTCCTGGTCATCTGCATCGGGGAGCGGGCCGCTCCGGGATGACGTGGCAAGCGAGGGAGGATCGGTGGGGGACACGGGGTAGGCCTTTCGTTCGAGCCGACCGGTAGTACCGAGCAGCGAGGTCGAGGCGGTCGGGGCAACCAGTGGCACACGGTTGCCTCACCAACAGGTCGAGTCATCGTTCAAACCTGGAACCTCATCGAAATCGGGTCGCGGAGTGCCGAACGCGAAAGCAGTCCACGGGAGGGTGCACTTCTACGACCCGATCATTATTTCCGTATTGCGAGAATATACTTTCGTTCTACGAATAGTGACAGGGGTCACCCGGGATGTCAATACCGTCTGTCGTCGATCCGTTGCGAGCGCCGGCGAACGCGCCGCGCACCGGTTCCCGTGGGAACGGGGTGGCCCCCCGGGGCGGCACCGCGCAGGGGACTCGAACGGCGGTCGAGCTTCACTTCAAACCCGGCCCTCTCGAGCCCGGGCGAGGCTTGGGCGCAGCGGGTTTGGTCGGCCGGTCCGCTGAAATCTGTCCGACCAGTGGAGTCGAATGCGGAGGGGTAGTTCACGACAGCCTCGCTCCGAACCTCGAGGTCCGGATGCGGGTGGGCTCGCGCTGATCGCTGGGGCCGCGAACGGCTCGATCGGCAGGTCGGCCACACTCTCGCTAGGAACGGTGACGGCCGCGTGAGGTCCATCGGGGAGACGCAGTCGGAGTTCGCGCGAGCGGCGGCAAGGAGGGTCTGTCGGTGAACTGGGCGGAGTGGGCATCGAGTAGGCCGCGGAAGATGCCCGGGAAGGCCAGCATGCGTTGGGTCTGTTGGGAAGTCTGATCCTCCGGTGTGACGACGCTGACGTGCCTCCTGGCGAG
This sequence comes from Rhodococcus mengyinensis, assembly GCF_048381435.1. Classification (NCBI taxonomy): domain Bacteria; kingdom Bacillati; phylum Actinomycetota; class Actinomycetes; order Mycobacteriales; family Nocardiaceae; genus Rhodococcus; species Rhodococcus mengyinensis. The sequence goes on from NZ_JBLWIT010000035.1 coordinate 21,376, forward strand.
GGCTGGCTTCATCTCGGGTCCGGGACGGGCGCGAGGGGAAATAGCGATCGAGCGCTCACCGCTGAGATGCTGTTTTCCGTAGGGAGGTTCGGTGCATAGACGCCGATGAACATGCCGGCTGGAACCCTCGGGACAATCGTGCCGGTCCGTGGCGTACCTTCACGGCGGGAAGCCGGCACAGTGCTCGGCGCACAAGCGGATATACAAGTCATCGGATCGGTCTCACTCATCTCACTCACGGGTATTTGTGCTGCGGACCTGTCACCGCGGTAATCCTTTCGCAAACAACATCCTTCACAATCAGTCCGGACGGTCTCTTTAAGTTCAGGTGCCCAGCCAGAACCTTCGACGAGCGACGGCGATCATTTGCTCGACCAAGCGGCCGCAGCGGTGCCGGCGCGGCGACGTCGAGATACGCGACCAGTGCCCGACAGAACGCCGCGGTGTCCATCCCGGAAATCGGTTCTGATCACCTCGGGAGGGCCGCCGCCGTGGGCGCACCAACGTGGGGCTCGGGCCGAGGTAGAAGTATCGCCCGGCTGCGCGAGTTCGCAACCTCCTCTAGCGGGGGGATGGGACATGAAACGGCTCCGAATATGCACATGGAGTGCGCACCTGAGAAGGGTAGAAGTACGGATGAGGTGACTCGTGTCCCATTTCGCAACACTGGTTGCTCCATGAAGATGGTGTAGGAAACGGAGTCGGATCTGACCATCGTGTCGTAACCCAATGAAGGCGGCATCGCGTAACTCCTCGTAAGATGCCGGCGCTGGGGTACCAGCGGGGAGGAGATCAAACTCCGATGTGAACTGATCGCAGCAGGGGTCCCAATCGACCCGGTCAAACGAAAGGTTCGCCTCGAATCCCCCACTCGTTCCTACAATTGCGACATGCTCTGTCCCGAGTGGCGGCTGATAATTGAGCTCGACGGGCACCGCTACCACAAGCTTCCACCCAACGTAGACCAGGACCGCGTCAAAACCACCGCGCTGACCGACGCAGGCTGGACAGGCGTCCGCGTCGACCTTCCGCAGATCACAGCCAACGACGTCCACGTCCCACGGAAGGACAGAGAACTCGACCGCGCCAAGCTCGTCATTACGAAGCTTCTAAAGTTCCACTACCGAATCGAACATGCCGAAGAATATGTGCTATCCGAGATGCCGTGGGCGGCCAGGGCCGCGGCACGTGAGCTGCAGCGAGAACTCGTGCGCTCCCTCGGCACCGAATACCCAGACCTCGTGGCCGAGTGGCATCCGACCAAGAGCGACCCGCTCACACCGTTCAATGTGGCTCCCCACACCGCCGCCATCGTGTGGTGGGTTGTGATTGTGGAGGCGAGGAGTACGCCGCCGAGGCAGGTGATGGCGTACTTGTCGTAGCGGGTTGCGACACCGCGCCGGTGCTTGAGTCGGTTGAAGCCACGCTCGACGGTGTTGCGATGTCGGTAGAGCACGGCATCGAAGGCCGGTGGTCGCCCACCTCGGGAGCCCTTCTCCTTCCGTCGTGCGATCTGATCGGATCGTTCCGGGATCGTGTGTGCCGCCGAGCTGGGCAGGAAGGTGCGGCCGCGGACCGTGCCCGCGGCAGCGCCCGGCACCTCCGCGATTGCAGTGGTGATCTACTCGGCGTGTTCGAACGTTCGCCCGCGTCGCGGGTCGATGACAATGTGGTCGGGATGCCTCTCCACTACGCCCAGGGCGGTCCTCGCGCCCTTGACCGATGCGATCGCCCCTGTCACCGTCGAGGTGGTGCTGGCTCCGACCGGGGCAGTGGCGGGGACGGCGATCTGACTTCTCCTGAGCTTCGGCAGACCGCTTCCTTGCTTGCTGGGGGCGCCCTCAGGGGGCGAGGTGGGTGAGCTCGGTTCTCGCGGGTCAGCGCGCTTCGCCTACTCGCCTGCGCCACGGACGAGGGACCGGGAATCTCCGCGATAGGGACTCCTCGGGGTGCTGGTGTGCAGGTCGACTGCCGCGTTCCGAACGGTGGCAGTCAGCGCGAGTAGTGGGCTCGTAGGCGCCGGCGCTTCCGTCCACGTACCGGAGGTCGAGCGAGCGCACCATAGCGATTTCGTAATTCGGAAATATTGTTCCGCGAATTGAGATAATATTGTGATCCGTGGTGCGGAGGATCTGCGATCGCGTCAGGCAAGTGAGCCACGCTATCGTCGCTCGAACCAAGCCTTCCGCTTCGAATACTCTGATGTGCCGGTGACCGCAGGAATGGAGATCAGGCATGACAACAGCAACTCGGGCCAGCGCCGGCGGTGGAGTTCAATCGGTCGAGCGGGTGTTCGACATCCTCGAGCTCATGGCGTCGGCCGGCGGCGCGATCGGGGTCAGTGAGCTGGCCGACCGGGCGGGGCTCCCCCTTCCGACCATTCACCGGCTGATTCGCACCCTCGTGGATCGGGGGTACGTGCGTCAGTTGCCGACCCGCCGATACGCGTTGGGGCCGAAGTTGATTCGACTGGGGGACAGTGCTACCCAGCTCATCGGGTCCTGGTCGCGTCCTCACCTGTCGGATTTGGTCGAGCGCACCGGCGAGACCGCGAACATGGCGGTGCTCGACGGGAACATGGCGGTCTATGTGGCGCAGGTTCCGTCCCCCCACTCGATGCGCATGTTCACCGAGGTCGGTCGGCGCGTGTTCCCGCACTGCACCGGAGTGGGAAAGGCGCTGCTTCTGCAGCTGTCCAACGAGACGGTTCGTTCGCTGGTGACCAGGACGGGTATGCCGTCGTACACCGAGAATTCCATCACCGATCCCGAGACGCTCATCGCCGATCTCGAGGTGAGTAGAAGACGCGGCTACGCCATCGACGAGGGTGAGCAGGAGATCGGCGTTCGCTGCTTCGCCGTGCCGGTCCCCAACGCGCCTACCCCGACTGCTGTGTCGATCTCGGGACCGGCGGCGCGCGTGACCGTCGAGTCCGCCGATCGGATCGCTCCCCTGCTCCAGCGGGTGGCGCTGGAGCTGGGGACCGAGTTCGACAAGGATGCCGCTCTGTAAAGCGGTGGGGGAGGCAGGCTCCGGTGTCGGGCCGGTGCTGTTGGGTGCGTGCCGATTGATCAGTCCTGCCGATCAGCGGTCCTCTTCGCCGATTCTGTGGACGTGGATCAGGTTGGTCGAGCCTACGGTGCCGGGCGGCGACCCGGCCACGATGACCACCAGTTCACCCTTCTGGTACCGGCCCAACCCGAGCAGGGCGTGGTCGACCTGCCGCACCATGGCGTCGGTGCTCTCGACCGGGTCGACGAGGAACGTCTCGGTGCCCCAGGTCAGCGACAACTGGCTGCGCACCTCCGGCAGCGGGGTGAACGCCAGCAACGGCAGCGGCGTGTGCAGCCGCGCCAACCGGCGCACCGTGTCCCCGGACTGGGTGAACGCGACCAGCGCCTTCGCATCCAGCCGCTCCCCGATGTCGCGGGCCGCATAGGAGATGACACCGCCCTGCGTCCGCGGGACGTGGGCAAAGGTGGCGACGCGGTCGGGTTCGCTTTCGGCGGCCTCGACGATCCGCGCCATCGTGCGCACCGTCTCCATCACGTACTTACCGACCGACGTCTCACCCGACAGCATGACCGCGTCCGCACCGTCGAGGACGGCGTTCGCGACGTCGGACGCCTCGGCGCGGGTGGGCCGCGAGTTCTCGATCATCGACTCCAGCATCTGGGTGGCCACGATGACCGGCTTCGCGTTTTCCCGGGCGATCTGGATCGCCCGCTTCTGCACCAGCGGCACCTGCTCGAGCGGCAACTCCACCCCCAGGTCGCCACGGGCGACCATCACCGCGTCGAACGCCAGCACGATCGCCTCGAGGTTGTCGATCGCCTCCGGCTTCTCGAGCTTCGCGATCACCGGGATCCGGCGACCGACCCGATCCATCACGGCATGGACGAGTTCGATGTCTGCGGCCGATCGCACGAACGACAGGGCGATGAAGTCGACACCGAGACCGAGCGCGAACTCGAGGTCGGCGATGTCCTTGCCCGACAGCGCCGGGACCGACACGTTCATCCCCGGCAGGGACACACCCTTGTTGTTGCTGACCGGGCCGCCCTCGGTGACCCGGCAGATCACGTCGTTGCCGTCGACGTCCGTGACGACCAATCCGATCTTGCCGTCGTCGACGAGCAACCGGTCACCGGCCTTGGCGTCCTCGGCGAGCTGCTTGTAGGTGGTCGACACCCGGTCGTGGGTGCCCTCGACCTCGTCGACGGTGATCCGCACTTCCTCACCGTTGGCCCACGTGGTGCGCCCCTCGGCGAACCGGCCGAGCCGGATCTTCGGGCCCTGCAGGTCGGCGAGGACACCGACCGCCTTCCCCGTCGCGTCCGAGGCCGCCCGGACGCGTTTGTAGTTCTCCTCGTGGTCGGCGTGTTCGCCGTGGCTGAAATTCAGCCGCGCCACGTCCATACCGCTTTCGACGAGCTCGCGAATACGGTCACCGGTGGCGGTAGCAGGTCCAAGTGTGCA
>NZ_JBLWIT010000036.1:0-2447 GCF_048381435.1 Rhodococcus mengyinensis
CTGGCGCGACTACTGTCCGGCTGAGCGACACGCCCGAGCGCGTGCGGGGGTCCTTGGAGAAACCGTCACCTAGCGGATTCACTGTCTTCGCGCCAAGCACCGCGCAACTGTCCGACTGAGAAGCTCGTAACAAGAGTGAACAGGAGTGAAATGCCCGAGCAGTCGTGGATCACTGCCCAAGATCTGTACGACCAGGGATATACGGTCGATGGAGCACGTCAGCTCTTCGGGGAGCCAAAGACAAGCCCCGACGGAACCCTCGGTTGGGAAGATGACTGGATCGACCGCGCAGAAGGAAGAGCCCTCATCCCTGTACTGCCCTTCCTTATCGAACGTCTGCGCGGACATTCCGAGGTGGGAGAGGCTGCTGGCGAGCTGGTCAGGCTCTACGAGGAGCTCAATCGTCGAGTAGGAAATGATGGTGCACCCGATCCGCTCCATCATCATGAAATCTCCGAAGATGAGCTGGTAGAGCTAGGCAATGACCGCGACGCCCTCAATGCGATCTACGGGTCGCCGCACCGTTGGACACAAGAGCCTGTGGTCGAGGGCAATCCGGTTCCGTTCATTTCGCAGGAACGAAGCCGGTTCGGAGATGGCGCGCGATTGGTCGGAAGGCGGAATCTCCGGTGGTGGCTCAAGAGTGCAGTCGGCGAAGTGGCGAACAAGCAGACCGGGAACGCCTGACTAGAGAGCTTCCCTGTGCCAATAGCCGGGCCCGGATGGCGGTCGATGGGGACATGTCATCTCCCCAGGTGAATGAGCCAATCCGGCTTACCAGTCCGATGCGCTGGACGTGATCTCGCGGGCGCGGTGGGACCAGTCCGGGTCGCTTACCAGAGCGGTGATGGCAGTAGCCATCTGCTCGGTGTTGCCGTCGATGCCGAGCCGGCGGAGCGTGCGGGCGATGCGTGTGGGGTGGGCCGGCCACCGGCCGCCGGTGGTTTCGACCAGGGCGGCGAGGACGGTAGCTGCCTCGGTGTCGCTGAGTTCCACCGGCTCACCGGTCATGCCACGTAATCCCCGGCTGCCGGTGGTCAGCCAATGCTCGCTTGCCGCTCGGCGCACCGAGGCCCGGTACCAGGGATTACGCAGCGATCGCATCAACGCTCCTTCGCGTTCAGTGGGCGTCCTGGAACGGTGTCGCTCTCGGTGGCTGGCGTGGTGGCGGCCAGTGGTAGCAGGTCCTCAGCGCGATGCAGTCGCGACGCCAGCGGCGGAGGGTTGTCCGCGGGGTTCATCCCCGTTCGTGAGAGGCGTGTGAGTTCGTTGACGCGGGCGGAGAGGGCGTCGGTGACCGCGGTGCACCACGGTTCGTCGATGACACGGTTGGCGGGAATCGGGGCGTTGCGCTCGTTGGGGGACATCTCTGCTCCTTGGGTAGTTGCACGGGTGGTCGTGGTCGACGAGCTATGCAGGTGCGGAGAGTTCGGCCACCCGTTGCAGTCTCATCTCCGAATCACAGCGGCTACCAGACTTCGCCGATCAGTAAGACCGTGACCAGGGCGTGGTCTTCACGGTTCACGGTTGCCGTCGAGCTCCCGAGAAGGCTCTTGAGCAGTCCCGGGTCTTGGTGGACCTGATCGGTGAGGATGGTTGTGGTGTGCGAGGTGTTGACCGGGTGCGCATCGGCACCGAGTTCCTGGTGCATCGTCGACACCGCGGCGTCGAGCGCGTTCGTCAGGGCTTCCGGGATTGTTGTGGCCGTGGCCCACCCCCAGAAGGCGGCGCGTTTCATCGGTCGGTGTCCATCGACTCGCCGCTGCAGAACAGACCGTTCACTGTTTTCCTCTCGTGAGACTGCGGGTGGTCAGGGCGGTAACCCGCGGCTGTCGGGGTGCAGGGGTCCCCACTGGAAAGTCATGCACCCGCACACCCGCGGGCAGCGTACCCAGCGTCACTGACCATTTCGAGAACGTCGTCGTGCAGTGCACCGATGCTCAGTCCGGCGGTGAGCGCCTGCGGGGCGAGGGAGTAAGTACGCGACTGCGGGTCGTAGACCGCTGGTGTGAGGTACCAACTGGTGCCGTTGGGCATCCCGAACAGGCCCTCGAAGTACTTGCTGTGACTGGCACCGGTGTCCAGGTCGACGGTGGTGTCGTCGGTAGCGCAGCGGACCGAGACCAGCGCGAACAGGTGTGCACCGGTATCCGGTTCGGCCAGATCCTCGAACGGGGGTGATCGTGGCTCCTCGGTCGGGGTGGTGCCGGGAGGTATGCAGGTGGCCGCCGACCTGAACTTCTCGGCCGTCGATCAGGGCGCGGCAGTCGCGGCGAGGGGTGCGTGTGCCGTTGCGGTCAGGCATCGGTGGCCTCCTCGAGAAGTTGATCGATCCGGGCTGTCTTGCGGCCGCGGCGGTGTGCGCGGGCGAGGTTGTTGTACACGCGGGCGCCGAGTCGTACCTGGCCGAGCATCCGGAAGATTCGCCAGTCGGCCAGATAGCCGGC
>NZ_JBLWIT010000037.1:0-10213 GCF_048381435.1 Rhodococcus mengyinensis
CTGGCGCGACTACTGTCCGGCTGAGCGACACGCCCGAGCGCGTGCGGGGGTCCTTGGAGAAACCGTCACCTAGCGGATTCACTGTCTTCGCGCCAAGCACCGCGCAACTGTCCGACTGAGAAGCTCGTAACAAGAGTGAACAGGAGTGAAATGCCCGAGCAGTCGTGGATCACTGCCCAAGATCTGTACGACCAGGGATATACGGTCGATGGAGCACGTCAGCTCTTCGGGGAGCCAAAGACAAGCCCCGACGGAACCCTCGGTTGGGAAGATGACTGGATCGACCGCGCAGAAGGAAGAGCCCTCATCCCTGTACTGCCCTTCCTTATCGAACGTCTGCGCGGACATTCCGAGGTGGGAGAGGCTGCTGGCGAGCTGGTCAGGCTCTACGAGGAGCTCAATCGTCGAGTAGGAACTGATGGTGCTCCCGATCCGCTCCATCACCATGAAATCTCCGAAGATGAGCTGGTAGAGCTGGGAAATGACCGCGATGCCCTCAATGCGATCTACGGGTCGCCGCACGTTGGACACAAGAGCCTGTGGTCGAGGGCAATCCGGTTCCGTTCATTTCGCAGGAGTGAAGCCGGTTCGGAGATGGCGCGCGATTGGCCGGAAGGCGGAATCTCCGGTGGTGGCTCAAGAGTGCAGTCGGCGAAGTGGCGAACAAGCAGAGCGAGAACGCCTGACTAGAGAGCTTCCCTGTGCCAATAGCCGGGCCCGGACTGCGGCCGATGGGGACATGTCATCTCCCCAGGTGAATGAGGTAATCCGGCTTACCAGTCCGATGCGCTGGACGTGATCTCGTCGGCGCGGTGGGACCAGTTCGGGTCGCTTACCAAAGCGGTGATGGCAGTGGCCATCTGCTCAATGTTGCCGTCGATGCCGAGCCTGCGAAGCGTGCGGGCGATACGCGCGGGGTGGGCCGGCCACCGACCACCGGTGGTTTCGACCAGGGCAGCGAGGACGGTAGCCGCCTCGGTGTCGCTGAGTTCCACCGGCTCACCGGTCATGCCACGTAACCCCCGGCTGCCGGTGGTCAGCCAATGCTCGCTCGCCGCTCGGCGCACCGAGGCCCGGTACCAGGGATTACGCAGCGATCGCATCAACGCTCCTTCGCGTTCAGTGGGCGTCCTGGAACGCCTGCTCCACCTCGGCGGGAAGGCGCCCGCGCGAGGATATTTCATAGCCCTGTTCGGCCGCCCAGGCGCGAATCTCCTTGCCGTTCCCGCGCCGCCGCACCGGGGCATCCGGGACCGCGAAACGATCGGAACGTCGTTTGCGGCCACCGACCCGGGTGGCGTGCTCGATGAAGAATCCGATCTGCTTGTGAAACTTGCTGGCGTGCTTGCCTTTCAGATCAATTTCGTAGTCCACCCCGTTGACGGAAAAGGTGATGCTCTCCCCGTCCTCACCGAAGACGGTTCCGTCGATGTCATCGACCAGCTCGACAACTACCTTGCGCGCCACAGTTCCCCGATCTCTCACGTCTTCTCGATACAGCAGGCAGAACCCTACTGGCGGCCGCGGCCGATCGGGCAGACCGACCCCGGGGACGTGTCATCTCCGCAGGTCACTTGCCGGTTGTACGGCGCAGGAGCAGCCGGGGGGCCTATCGGGTGTGCACCCGGGTGTCCCTCAAGGGGCCGAGCGCGAAGTAGAGGGGCGGCGGACACAGTGCGATGGAGGGCAACAAGGTGGGGACCTCTGGCCCCCACACGGTGATGGTGTTGACGGGATAAATCAAATTGGTAAACGGGACGCACACCAGTTCCAATTGGTGAGTATTCACCGATCCGGCTGCACAGGTCGACATGACACCGACCGCGAAGAACTGCATGTCGCACCCACTCGGAGCTGGGGCGGCGTGTGCGTGCGCCGCGATCAGGGACACCGCCGCGGCCGCGGCCGCCGTGGACGCGACGACAGCGAGGCGCAGAAACCGAGACATGGGTCCTCCGGTGGTGAGGGGCCCGACCCACCGCCCATTCTCGCAGGTCAGGTGCCGCTGCCGCGGCCCATCCGACGAATCCGCTCACGGCGGGCATGCTTGGCGAGCAGGTGTTTCCGGCTGGTTGGGGCGCGGAACATCTCGTCGAGCATCCGGTTCTCGATGTCGCGATGGAAGCGGAGGATGCGTGTGGCCGCCAGATGCACCAACTCCTGACGGTCCGAACCGAGCCGTTCGGCGAGGGCATCGAGGTGCGCGAGAAGTTCGTCGTCGAGGGCGACGTCGACCCGGGCTGTGCGCGGCGGGGCGGCGACGCCGCGTGCCTGCGCCAGGGGCTCATCGGCCGCCGGGTTCTCGATGAGTCGGCGAATCCCAACGCGGAGCAGCCCGGACAGCCGGCGGGGACCGTACTCGTCCGCCAGCTCCTCGAGGCGGCGTTTGGTGTCCTCATCGAGCCGGAAGACATGCCGTTTCCCGAACGGGTTCCCTTGCGGGCTCGGCGCCCTCCTAGCGGCAGGCGGGTGGGTGGCCTGGTTTGCGGCCGCGGTCTGCCGACGGGTGTTCCGGGCGATCAGCAGGTCCCGGTTGGCGTCCCCGCGGTAGATCTCCTCGGTCACCGCCTGATCGAGGTCGCGCGGGTTCGCCAGGAGCTGGCGGGCGGCCAGGCGCATCAGTTCGGCGCGGTCGGAATCGAGCCGACCGGCGAGGGCGTCGAGTTGGTCGCGCAGGTCGTCGTCGAAGTGCACGTTCGTGCGCGGGCCCAGGGTTTCCGGGGTCAGGTCGCGGACCGCGCCGATCGTGGCCAAGTCGGCGGCGAGATCTCCCGGGTCGTCGAGGAGTCGACGGACCGCGACCCGGATCGCCGCAGGGGTGAGGGCGTCGCCGTTGCGGCCGATCAGCCGGTCGAGCCGGACCAGGGTGGAGCGGTTGATGTACACGCGGATGCGGTAGGTCAGATCGGTGCGGGCGTCTTCGCGGAGCACCGGGTGCCGAAACCGGCCCGCACCGGCCAGGAAGCGGTGCACAGCGACCCGGACGATCGCGCTCCGGTCGGTGTGGAACTCGCGAGCGAGCTGGTGGAGGCGAGCGCTGGTGGCGGGGTCGAGATCGAGAGGTCGCTCCGCCCAGGGGATGCGGCGGGCGTCAGCGGAGGCCCGGCGGGCCTGGTTCAGTGCTTCGGGCACCCGGTCGGGGTCGGACAGCAGTCGTCGTGCGGCGACCCGCACCAGTGCCCCGAATCGCCTTGGGCCGATGCCGGCGGCCAACTCCTCGAGGCGTTGCTTGGTGGTCGGATCGAACCGAAGCGGGATCGGATCCCCCACCAGTACCCGGCCCATGCTCGTCTCGCTCATCACCGGCCATTGTTCCGGTACGTTCGGGGACCTCGATTCGCACCCCACGGCACCCGCCGCCACCACAATCGGTCACTGCGCCCTGGCGCGCCGGTTGCTGCGAAATGCAGTGCGCCCCAGCACCCGGGGGTGGGTGCTGGGGCGCGGGCGTGTGACCGATTCAGGAGAGGTTGAGCGGTGCGTACGGGGGCGGGGGCGGCGGGGTGTACTGGCTGATCGGGACGCCGCCGATGGTGCCGAACTGGTCGAGGTCCATGCGGAACACGACGCCGTGCTCTTCGGTCCCATTCGTAGGCGCCGAAGCCGTTCTCGGTGTGCTGCGGCACCACGGTGTCTGTGGGCTCGGCCTGATTGTCGATGCTGCTCTGCGCGTCCTCCGTCATACCCACACTTTACAACGTGACATTGTTATGTTGCAAACCGGGTCGTGCTCCCGTCGGGTCGGGTAACGCGAGCCGGCCGTGGAGTCAGGCCACGGGCGTCAGTAAGTCCGGCCCGTTGTTGCGCGGGGAATTCACCGCGGTACTGACCTCGTAGGTCTGCAGGACCGGATCGGGCACCGACGCGAGTAACGCCTGGACATCGTCCTTGTCGGTAAGAGTCGGGTCGAGCCAGTGCTCCTGGAACGTGGCCGGCAACACCACCGGGCAGCGGTCATGGATGCGTCCGAGCGCATCCGTAGCGGGCCGGGTCAAGATCGTCGCCGTCCACAGCCAGGCGTTCGGGTCATCCTCGGGCAGCGCACGGTCCCGCCACAGCTCGTACAGGCCGGCCATCGCGAGCACCCCGTCGCCGTGCAAATAATGTGGGATCTTCTTGCCGTCGCGTTTCTCCCACTCGAAGTACCCATCGGCCGGCAACAAGCACCGCCGTTTCGAGGCCGCGGCCCGAAACGAGGGGCGCTCGGTCACCGACTCCGAGCGTGCGTTGATCAAGCGGCCGAGCTTGGCCTCCTTCGACCACGAGGGCACCAAACCCCAGGTCAGCGTCCTGATCTGTGTGACCGGTGCCGCGTCCGACTCCTCCCGGGGCGCCCGTTCGAGGACCGCACGGATCTGCTGGGTCGGGGCAATGTTGTAGGACGGGCGCAGCTCGTCACCGACGACCTCGTCGACGTGGAAGATCGAGCGCAGTTCCTTGTCCGTGGTGGTACTGGCATAGCGGCCGCACACGTTCACCCTCCCTGGTCACATCTCCTGCCCCGATCTAACACGCCATGACCGACGCGAGCGCGGCGACGGAGGCCATAGCCTCGATGGTGGGTCGGGGCCAACCTGCCGAAGGAACGTGCCATGGTCTGCGATCCGGGGTGCTTCTCCCCCTTCCATATGACCTGGTTGTGGGTTCTGGGGTGTCCTGTTTCCGGTGCGACGGGGTACCTCTACATTCCTGCCGACGCAACGATGATCGAACTCGAGGACCTTCGCCTTGATCCGACGGGAGGCTAGTCATGAAGATCTCGGAGTGGATGTTGATGTATGGAGGCGAATTCGGATGGTGGTATTGGAGCATCCCAGCATTGTTCGGATCATGACCTACTCCCGCCAACCCCGGGAGGTGGCCGCCGTTCTGACCCGGCGCCCGCACGGGCCGGAATATCACCCGGCACCCGGTCGTTGAAGAGGCTGACGGTGGCGGGACATACCCCGGGTACCACACCAGAAAAGTCGCTGCGAGCGACCACTTGCCGAGAGGCGATATGACCGGCACAGTCTCCCTGACCGGGTAAGACCTACATTGCGTAGCGTTCCCGGTGAAGGAAACGAAGCCGCTGTCACCGGGGAAGGCGACAGCGGCTTCCCTTTAGAAAACGCACCGCCGAGTCACTTTCGTGTGACGTCGCGACGCGCTGAAACCTAGACCGATCCGATCCGCGAAGATCGCCCGGAACAGACCGCCTCGTGAGATCGTCCCTTCATGGTCGATGACAGATCAGAGCGTAGCTGCGCGCCCCTTACGACCGAGCACCTCCAGCGACTCGCAAACCTTGCCATGGCTGACGACATCGCTTTCCGCCATCGCTATCCGGAGTGGTCGACGCTGCTTGCCTGCTGCCTGGTTCAAGGTGGCGCTCGACACTATGTGCACCACGACCGTGGCGTGAAGGACCTGGATGTGTACCTGTTCTATGCTGTTCCGCCCGGTAAGAGCTCAAATCAATTCCCTTGGCTTCGCGGTGGAACAACTAGAAACATTGACTTCGGACCGAGTGTCCTCGGCCGTCAGGTCTACACCGACGCCGAACGCGCCGATCCCCAGCTAGCCAGGAAAGTACCCGTCTGGGAGAGCTTTACCGGAAGACGCGTCGACCTTCTGGGCAGAGGAATTGTCCCCAACCCAGATGGCCCACGAGCTGCGGTCACCGAATGGCTCGAGCAAGGCGCAAGGCGCCGCGCCCCAACCGCAACGGCCTGGCACCTTGGCAGGACACCCGTCGTCAGCCTGATGCCCGAGCTTGGAGAAGTGTGGTGGCCTGGACCAGATAGCGATGAAGCCGGGATCGAGAAAGGTCTTTACGACGACTCTCACGAGTGACTGCATGTGAACCGGACGTTTCTTTTCTCCGAGTTGAGCGCTGCTGTGGTGAGGCCTAAACGGTGAGTGCTGCCTGCTCCTCCCACCAGCGAAGAAGCGAACCGCGCACGATGTACTCGAAAGTGGAGAGCAACATCGGTGTCTCCTCGGCGAGCCACACACCGCCTAGCCCCCCAGCACTGAGGCCGCTGGGCGTTTCCTGGAGGACCCCAGATTCATCGATGCGCGGCACTTCCAACATCGGCATAGGAAATGGCTTGCCGTCGTGCAAGGCCTTTGAACGGTGGCGATAGACCACCTGGGCGTGCTTTCTCATCTGACGCCAGTCCAGCTTGTCGAACTGCGGTTCTGGATCCGGACGCGCAGGCGAGTACTTTTCAAGAAAATCAATGAACTTTCGGGTCGCTCTCACCTGCGGCGCAAGAAGTTTGCTGACCTTTTTACGCACGCTGTCCTCTGCCGGCTCTATAGCTGTCCACAACTCCGGCCACAACTCCTCTATGAGCGCAGAGGGTTCATCCGCGACTTTTTGTCGGAATCCGGCGGCGATTTCCACGGCCGTGACCAGCTGCAACCAGGCTTGGTTTGGGTCTTCATTTGCCCACCAAATGCCCTGGGAATAGGCCCGGGCGGCACGCACGAGTTCCACTTGGAGGTCCTCATCCAACGCCGGAAGCGACCCCAACAGGGATACCCCACTGAGATCGGTCGACCGGCTCACGACATGCGGTAATACCTCCCGATCCGGCTGTCCTGGACGGGCCAGCCGAGGGACATCCATGTAGAACGGCGGCAGCCCGCTACCCTGAATCCCGGTCGATCGACGCATCCCCGCGAAACGTATCCGCACGCCGAGTTCCAAGGAGATCAGCGCGGCTATCTCGTCTCCGATCGTTCCGCCGTGGTAACCCTTCGAGTCGGACGGCGCCAACTCCCCGTCAACGACTACCTCCGGAATCAGGTCGGCGTGTAGGTCGCCCTCTACGATAATTGCTGGCCCCACATGTGCTTGGGTGTTACGCCGGAGGACAGTTGACAGCCTGTGAGGCCCGAAGGATATCGGTCCACCGAAAAAGGACACGTCAGAATGAAGTTCGTCCTCGTAAGTTTCGATCAACGGATTCCCATCATTGAAGGCAACCCAGTTCTTCCACGCCACCGTACCCATACACCCAGCATGCCAGCGGCGATACCGGGAACCCGTAGTTTGAAGCTGGTGTCCGTCACTGCAATGAATCCAATGTGACCCCTTCCGGGTCGAGATCGGGTCGTTTCCCCTTGTACGAGGGGTGCCGGAGCCCTCCGCGCCCGTATTCGCGGATATCTATGTCGACCACCACAATCGGGTGGACCCACCGCACTACACCGTGCTGTTCCGCGGCCGCGGACTCAGCGACGATCGGGCTGGTGGGACGTTCGAGGGCGGCCAGTTGCTCACCGAGCTGCCGGCGCCCAGCCTGAGTGAAGCCGGTCCCGACGTGCCCTACATACCGGAGTGCGCCCTGGTCGTCGTAGGCGCCGAGGACGAGGGCGCCAACGATGTTGCGCTGCATTCCGCCGGCGGGAATCCACCCGAGCACTACGCAGCTCACCCGGGTACGGATCAACACCTTCCGCCACGCCCGGGTACGCTGGCCGGGTAGGTACAGCGATGAAACACGTTTAAACACAGCACCTTCCATACCTGAACTGCGAACCGCTTCGAGCATGACCGTACCCTGGATGCCTTCCCAGTGTGGTGGGATTTGGATGGGAAGGCCGGCGCCCTGGAGCTGGTGGCCGAGGTCGGTGAGGGCGGCGCGGCGATCGAGGTACGGGGCACCCATCAGGTCGTCCCTGTCGAGCCGGAGCACGTCGAACGGAAGGTACGTGACCGGTACCTGCCGACGCAGGGCGGTGGTCGGGCGCAGGGTGTTCGCCCGCTTCTGCAGGCGTGCGAACGAAGGCCGACCTTGCGTGAGGGCGACGATTTCACCGTCGAAGACGATGCGCCCGTGACCACCGAATGCCTCGGTCAGCGCCTCGGTCACCTCCGGGTAGGAGGAAGTGACAACGTTGAGGTTGCGGGTCCACAGCACCGGATGCGCGCCGCCACCGACCCCAGCTAATAGGCGGAAGCCGTCGTACTTCATTTCGGCCGCCCAGCCGTCCATTTCCACCGGTGGTTCACCCGGTGTGGCCAGCATCGGCGCGATCAGCCGATTCCCAGCTCCGCTCATCGGACGCTCCCGGTCTGGAGGGACCGCGATGCGGTCAGGGCAGGCGTTCGTCCAGACGGGCCATCGCGGTGTCGGCGAGGTGCGCTGTCCACGACCCCAGCTCACGTTTGCCCACTCGCATCACGGTACCGGCGATCACAGCTCCCACCAGGGCCCCGAGGAGAAAACTGGCCGGGCCGAGCGCGGCCGCGGTGTAGTCCATCAGGATGCAGGCGCCGCCGACCCCGAGGATCGTCGCCACCACACCGGTCAGGAACACCGCGGTGGACGTCACCCGGCCCTGCGCACGCTGGAGCAGGCGCCGGATCTCGAACCGATCGCGGTCGGTAAGCATGAGTCCGTCGCGTTCGAGCAGATCCAGGTACCGGCGGAACATCCCCACGACCGGACTGGTGTCACCGTCATGCACCGCGAGTTCCGTGCGCAGGGACCCGATTTCGCGTGTCACCGTGGGCAGCATCTCGCCTGGAAACGAGGTGCCCCACGTCGGAGGGCGACCGATCACTAGCGGTCTCCGGTCGTCCGCGGCGATCCCGCCGTTACGGGCGACAGCTCGATCTCGGCCGCAGTCATGGCCTTCAGGATCCCTCGTGCCAGCCAGCTTTCGATGCTCATGGAGTCCCCTTCTCGACGTGACGAAATGGAGGATGTGTCATTTCCCCAGGTCAATTGCATGAGTTGACCGATGCTCCGCTCTCCCCTACTCGGATTCGGCGTGGGAGGAGCTGAGGTGCACGATCTGGGTATCGCCGGCGGGCGTCGCGGTGGCCGGGTCGAGCCGGACCGTTCGGCGGCGGGCGAGAGCGTCCTGGCTGAGCCCGGGCGCGAAGATCAGTTTCTTGCGTCGCGCGGTGTCGCTCTCGGTGGCTGGCGCGGTGGCGGCCAGTGGCAGCAGGTCCTCAGCGCGATGCAGTCGCGACGCCAGCGGCGGAGGGTTGTCCGCGGGGTTCATCCCCGTTCGTGAAAGGCGCGTGAGTTCGTTGACACGGGCGAAGAGCACATCGGTGACCGCGGTGCGCCACGGTTCGTCGATGACACGGTTGGCGGGAACCGGGGCGTTGCGCTCGTTGAGGGTCATCTCTGCTCCTTGGGTAGTTGCACGGGTGGTCGTGGTCGACGAGCTATGCAGATGCGGCGAGTTCGGCCACCCGTTGCAGTCTCATCTCCGAATCACAGCGGCTACCAGACTTCGCCAATCAGTAAGACCGTGACCAGGGCGTGGTCTTCGCGGTTCACGATTGCCGTCGAGCTCCCGAGAAGGCTCTTGAGCAGTCCTGGGTCCTGGTGGACCTGATCGGTGAGGATGGTTGTGGTGTGCGAGGTGTTGACCGGGTGCGCATCGGCACCGAGTTCCTGGTGCATCGTCGACACCGCGGCGTCGAGCGCGTTCGTCAGGGCTTCCGGGATTGTTGTGGCCGTGGCCCACCCCCAGAAGGCGGCGCGTTTCATCGGCCGGTGTCCATCGACTCGCCGCTGCAGAACAGACCGTTCACTGTTTTCCTCTCGTGAGACTGCGGGTGGTCAGGGCGGCAACCCGCGGCTGTCGGGGTGCACGGGCCCCCACTGGAAAGTCATGCACCCGCACACCCGCTGGGGCAGCGTACCCAGCGCCACCGACCACCTCGAGAACGTCGTCGTGCAGTGCACCGATGCTCAGCCCCGCGGCGAGCGCCTGCGAGCCGAGGGCGTACGTACGCGACCGCGGGTCATAGACCGCCGGTGTGAGGTACCAACTGGTGCCGTTGGGCATCCCGAACAGGCCCTCGAAGTACTTGCTGTGGCTGGCACCGGTGTCCAGGTCGACGGTGCTGTCGTCGGTAGCGCAGCGGACCGAGACCAGCGCGAACAGGTGTGCACCGGCACCCGGTTCGGCCAGATCCTCGAACGGGGTGATCGCGGCTCCGCGGTTGGGGTGGTGCCGGGAGGTATGCACGTGGCCGACGACCCGAACTTCCCGGCCGTCGATCAGGGCGCGGCAGTCGCGGCGAGGGGTGCGTGCGTCGTTGCGGTCAGGCATCGGTGGCCTCCTCGAGAAGTTGATCGATCCGGACTGTCTTGCGGCCACGGCGGTGTGCGCGGGCGAGGTTGTTGTACACGCGGGCGCCGAGTCGTACCTGGCCGAGCATCCGGAAGATTCGCCAGTCGGCCAGATAGCCGGC
>NZ_JBLWIT010000038.1:0-34199 GCF_048381435.1 Rhodococcus mengyinensis
GCCGCGCTGTTCGGTCTGGCCGAGCCGGGCAACATCTACACCCGCATCATGAACCCCACCCAGGACGCGGTCGAGCAGCGCATCGCCGCCCTCGAGGGCGGCGTCGCCGCACTGCTGCTGTCCTCCGGGCAGGCCGCGGAAACCTTTGCGGTGCTGAACCTCGCGGAGGCGGGCGACCACATCGTCTCCAGCCCGTACCTGTACGGCGGCACCTACAACCTCTTCCACTACACGCTGCCCAAGCTCGGCATCGAGGTGTCGTTCGTGGAGGACCCCGACGACCTCGAGCAGTGGCGCAGCGCCGTCCGCCCGAACACCAAGGCGTTCTACGGCGAGACGATCGCCAACCCGAAGAACCACATCCTGGACATCCCGGGAATCTCGAAGGTCGGCCACGACAACGGGATCCCGCTGATCGTCGACAACACGGTGGCCACACCGTATCTGCTGCAGCCGCTGAAGCACGGCGCCGACATCGTGGTGCACTCGGCCACCAAGTACCTCGGCGGTCACGGCACGGCGATCGCCGGTGTCATCGTCGACGGCGGCACGTTCGACTGGACCCAGGGCCGCCACGGCAACTTCACCACGCCGGACCCGAGCTACCACGGTGTCGTCTTCGCGGACCTCGGCGCCCCGGCCTACGCGCTGAAGGCGCGCGTGCAGTTGCTCCGCGACCTGGGTTCCGCGGTCGCCCCGTTCAACGCGTTCCTCATCGCGCAGGGCATCGAGACCCTCAGCCTGCGCGTGGAGCGGCACGTCGCCAACGCCCAGAAGGTGGCCGAGTTCCTCGAGGCCCGCCCGGAGGTCACGTCCGTGGCCTACGCGGGTCTGCCGTCCTCGCAGTGGCACGAGCGCGCACGGCAGCTCACTCCGAAGGGTCCGGGTGCGATCGTGACGTTCGAACTGGCCGGCGGTGTCGATGCCGGCAAGAAGTTCGTCAACGCGCTCACCCTGCACAGTCACGTCGCGAACATCGGCGACGTGCGCTCGCTGGTGATCCACCCGGCGTCGACGACGCACTCGCAGCTCACCCCGGAGGAGCAGCTCGCCGCCGGTGTGACTCCCGGACTGGTCCGGCTGGCTGTCGGCATCGAGGGTATCGACGACATCCTCGCCGACCTCGAGACCGGATTCACCGCAGCCGCAGTCTGATCCGATGCCGGGAGGCCGGGGCGCGCGCCTCGGCCTCCCGGCGCTTTCAGATCATGGCGCGCATCATTCCCTGCGGTTCGCCGCCGAGCTGGGTGAGCGCGCTCGCGTGGTTGGTGGGTCCGGGAACGTGAACCGCGTGGGCCAGGCCGGCGTGCGCGTCCCGCCAGAACCGTTGCATCGGCGTCTTGTAGTGCAGCGCGCCGCCGCCGGCGCGCGCGAAGATCTCGTCCACGGCACGCACCGCACGCCAGGCCGCGGCGATCTGGGTGCGGCGTCCGATCGCCCGCTCCTCGAACGTGATCTCCTTGCCCGCGTCGACCTTGTCGTAGAACCGGTCGGCGGTCTCGATGAGGGAGACCCGCGACGCATTGATCTCGGCGGCGGACTCTCCTATCGCACTGAGCACGTAGGGATCCTCCTTGATCTTCTGGCCCGTGATGGCGACGCGGTCCTTCTGCACCGCGATGTGACAGGCCAGCGCGCCCTCGGTGATGCCGATGACGGCGGCGGTGATGCCGAGCGGGAACATGCACGAGTACGGCATGTTGAACAACGGCTCCGGCCTGCCCGCCTCCTTCTGCGCACGTCCGTCCATCACCTTCGCCGCGTTCAACGTCCGGTAGCCCGGGACGAAGGCACCGTCGACGATCAGGTCCTTGCTTCCCGTTCCGCGCAGGCCGATGACGTCCCACGTGTCCTCGACGATCTGATAGTCGGTGCGCGGCAGAATCACGTGCAGCGACGACGGCGGCACCGCGATGCCACCCTCGCCGTCGCCGACCATCGCCCCGAGGAAGGCCCACTGACAGTGGTCGGTTCCGGACGAGAACGACCACCGTCCCGTCAGGACGTACCCGCCGTCGACCGGTGTCGCGACACCCATGGGCGCATACGGCGACGCCATCCACGTGTCGTTGTCCTCGCCCCAGATCTCCTCCTGCACCTGCGGGTCGGCGAACGCCAGTTCCCACGGGTGCACGCCGACGATCCCGGTGACCCATCCGCTCGCCCCGTCGAGTGCGGCGACTCCCATGACGGTCTCGGCGAACTCGCGGGGGTGCACCTCGTAGCCGCCGTAGAGCTTGGGCTGCAGCAACCGGATCGCGCCGGAGTCGCGCAGGAGGGCTGCGGCGGTGTCGGTGAGCCGGCAATCCGCCTCCGACCGGACGGCCTGCCCGCGAATCTCCTCGGCGACGCCGTCGATTCTGTCGAGAACCTGTCCCATCGGGACTCCCTTCCACCGCGAGTAGAACACGTTCTAGTCAATATAGCGCCGGAGGTGGCAATTCCGGGCCGATCCGCACCCCACGCTTGAAAGTTCGTTATCCCTAAATCTATAGTGCGGATATACGAATCAGCAGGTAGATCCGCAGACCACGACCAGGAGCTCCGTGAGCATCGAGGCACCCCGCCCTCTCCTCCCGCGCCGCACGCCCCGCAAGGGCAGTATCCGAACTGTCGCGCTCATCGGGCCCGCCTTCGTGGCTGCCATCGCGTACGTCGACCCCGGAAACGTGGCCGCCAACCTCACCGCGGGCGCGAAGTACGGGTACCTACTCGTCTGGGTCCTCGTTCTCGCCAATGCCATGGCCGTGCTGGTGCAGTACCTGTCCGCGAAACTCGGGCTGGTCACCGGCAAATCACTGCCCGAAATGCTGGGGACCCGCCTGCGGACCGGGAACCGTCGCGCGTT
This sequence comes from Rhodococcus mengyinensis, assembly GCF_048381435.1. NCBI lineage: Bacteria > Bacillati > Actinomycetota > Actinomycetes > Mycobacteriales > Nocardiaceae > Rhodococcus > Rhodococcus mengyinensis. Next base: position 2,849 of record NZ_JBLWIT010000038.1, read on the forward strand.
CTGGCTGCAGGCGGAGGCGATGGCGATCGCGACCGACCTCGCCGAGGTGATCGGCGGCGCGATCGCACTCAATCTCCTGTTCGGCGTTCCCCTCTTCGTCGGAGGGCTGATCACGGGCGTCGTGTCGATGGGCATCCTGTCGATCCAGAGCCGCCGCGGTCAGCGGACGTTCGAGTTCGTCGTGATGGGACTCCTGACGATCATCACCGTCGGGTTCCTCACCGGACTCGCGTTCACCGACGTGTCGGGTACGGACGCGCTCGCCGGACTCGTGCCGCGTTTCGAGGGCACCGAGACGGTCCTGCTCGCCGCGAGCATGCTCGGCGCCACCGTGATGCCGCACGCGATCTACCTCCACTCCGCCCTCGCCCGCGACCGGCACGGGAACGACCTGGAAGGCCCCCGCCTCGCGCGACTGCTGCGGGTGACGAAGTGGGACGTGGTCGGTGCCCTGATCGTGGCGGGCGCGGTGAACATCGGCATGCTGCTGCTCGCCGCCTCCGCCCTGCGCGGCATTCCGGGCACCGACTCGATCGACGGCGCGCACGCCGCCATCCAGAGTTCGCTCGGCCCCACAGTCGCCGTCGTCTTCGCCGTCGGACTGCTGGCGTCCGGCCTGGCGTCCACGTCGATCGGCTGCGCCGCCGGCTCCGAGATCATGTACGGCCTGCTGTCGATGCGCATCCCCCTGTTGCTGCGCCGGGTGGTCACCCTGATTCCCGCACTGGTCGTGCTGGCGATCGGCGTCGATCCCACGTTCGCGCTCGTCCTCAGTCAGGTCGTTCTCAGCCTGTGCATCCCGTTCGCGGTGATTCCACTCGTGCGGATGACGTCGAGCCGCGACCTGATGGGCGTCCACCGCAACGCGACGGCCACCACGGTCGCCGCCTGGGTGGCGGCGTCATTGATCGTCGTGCTCAACGTCTCGCTGCTGTGGCTGACATTCACGGGTTCGGCCTGATCACTCGTGCCGCGGCGCGCCTGACACGACGCGCTCCAGCGCGTGCAGGTCCTCGGACAGCAACCGGAACATCCAGTAGGCCGCCACGAACGCGACGACGCTGCCGACGCACAGGACGCGGAGCGCGACGATCACCCGGGGCAGGTCCTCCGGGGGAATGAACGTGGCTCCCGCGATCCCGAGCAGCGGCACGGCGGCGGCCGCGGCGAGGAAGAACGTGCTGCGGCGCCCCAACCGCTTCAACATCCGGGCGTCGGACGCACTGATCTCGCCGTGCCGCAGAAACACCGGGTAGAGGCAGCGGACGGCGTAGAAGTTCACGAAGAAGAACGGGTAGACCACCGCGATCGCTCCGCACACGAGCTGAGATGCGGTGAAGTGGACGATCGTGTTCCACGGAACCTGACTGCCGCTCACCTCCAACGTGATCGGCACGACGAGGCCGCTGACGATCCACAGCCCGAGGCAGAGCAGTGCACACCGCTGGCCGAGCAGCAGGGTGTCCCGGCGCGCCCGGGCGAGCTGGGCGCCGGTGTAGACCCGCCCCCGGCGCAGCCCGCCGGCCACCATCGTCAGGTAGATCACCATCGACACCGTGCCCACGGCTCCGATGAGGAACGCGACCGTGTAGTCGATCCGGGTGATCCGCTCGAAGTTCTCCTGCGCGGCGGGCGGCAGCTTGCTGATGATCAGGGTGCTGTTGTGCTGGTAGCTGTAGAGGATCGCCAGCAGATTGGGAACTGCGATGGCCAGGAACATGATCGGGTGCGTCCACCGCCGCATCCGCAGCCGCCAGCTTCCCGGCGGCGGATCGACCAGATCTCGGGCGTGCGCGTCGAGGCAGACGTCGAGCTGCTGGGCGAGTTCGGTACCGGAGGAGAACCGATCCTTCGGTGCCGGCGCCAGCGATTTCAGCAACACTCGCCGCAGCGCGTTCGGACAGTCGGCGGGCAGCGCGTCGGCGGCCGGTTCGTCCGGTCCGCGCCGCCGCGCGAGCATCGCGTCGAGAGTGGTGCGGTCGCCGGGCGGGTGGGAGTGCAGTTCGGCGTCGCTGTCGTCGAAAGGCCTTCTGCCGGTCAGCAACTCCCACAGGACGACCGCGAGCGAATACAGGTCGCTGCGGGTGTCGAGATCGCCGGGTGCGCCCGGCCGGTCCGGGTGGATCGCCTCGAGCTGTTCGGGTGACATGTAGGCCAGCGAGCCGCCGAAGTACGCGACCGGACTCGACCCGGCGACGTTGCGGCTGAAGCTGATGTTGAAGTCGGCGAGCTTGGGGACGCCCTCCGTCGTCAGCAACACGTTCGCCGGTTTGACGTCGCGGTGCAGGACGCCGTGGCGTCCGGCGTAGTCGAGCGCCTCCGCGAGCCGCCGGCCGAGCCAGGCGACCGTCTCCGGCCAGGTCAGCGTCGCGATCTCCCGGCGCACCCCGGATTCGCTGGGCCGGATCTCGCCTCGCCCGACCAGGGCCCGGTCGATCGCGTCCAGCAGCACGGCGCCGCTGCGCGCTTCCGGCGGAGTCTCACGGACCCGCCCGACCACGTCGAGGAGGGTGCCGCCCGGCACGTACTGCATGTACAGCAGTCTCAGGTCACGGCCCGCGAGGAGGCGTTGATCGAAGACCCGGACGATGTAGTCGTGGTCGAACTGGGCCAGAGTCTGCGGCTCGGTGCCGTGGTCCAGGGAAATCTTGACGGCGACCATCCGTTGCAGCGACCGCTGCCGGGCCAGGAACACCCGCGCGAACGCGCCCCTGCCGAGACCGGTCACGAGATCGAAATCGTCGATCCGCTGGCCCACCTCCAGATCGTCGAGCGTTCCGCCGCTCCCCGGAGACACCGACAGCGTCGTCTCCCCGCGATGGAGCGCCGTGCTCTGGTACTCGCCGGTGCCGAGCAGTTCGTCGAGCTCACCGGCCTGACCCGGAAAATTCTGCGTGTATTCGCTCGCCTCGACCGACTCCCCGCTGCGCCGCCGGATGTGGAACTCCTCGTACAGCAGATCCGGCGGCAACGGCCACCGCCGCAGTTCCGGCAGCTCCTCACAGTATTGGTCGAGCCGCTTCGGGTGGTCGCCGCGCAGCCAGCGGTTCTCGAGGTCGACCTTGACGAGTTCGATGAGCGTGACCCGGCGGAGCGCGGGAGACACGGGCAGGTAGGCGACCAGATCGGGCGCGGACGACGAGGACTCCCAGGCACTGGCGAAGCGCGCGACGGCGTCGCCGACCGCCGTGTCCGACACCCAGGCCTGCTCGGAAGCGGCCGGTGAACCTCGCCGGGAGGGCATGAAAGCCATGGTAGCTGGCCACGGCCGGCCGACTACTGCAGTTCCGACACCGGGGTCGACGGGTCGATGGTGACGCCGATCCGCGCCAGATTGCCGTGCAGCACTTGCCAGATCGACACCTCCAGGAACTCGGCCAGCTCGTCGCTGCCGAGCGCCGACTGCGGGTTGCTCAGCCACCGGTTGACGCTGGCATCCACGAGTCCCACCAACCCGAAGGCCAGCGACTCGGCGAGATCCGAATTGCCGGCCACCGTGTCGAGGACCGTCGCGAGCAGACCGGACAGCTGGAGCGCGATCGCGGTCTTCGTTCCGGTCACTACACGCGAGCCGGTGGTGCGCCTGCTCGGCGATCCGGTGCCGAGGAATTGGTGGAGCCGTGGATATTCCATGATCCACCGCAGGTACGTCTCGACCGCGCGCGCGATCGCCTCGCCGACGGTCCCCTCCGGTGTCAACGTGGGCGCGAGGTCCGCCATCAGTCGTTCGATGATGCGTCCGCGCAGCTGCTCGTCGAGGTCGCCACGATCGGTGAAGATCCGGTAGACCACCGACCGCGGCACGTCGGCGCGGTTCGCGATCTGCTGGACGCCCACGTCGGGGCCGTCCTCGTTGATGGCGTCCATCGCGGCTTCGAGAATCCGGCTTCGGCGTTCCGCCTTGTGGTCCTCCCAGCGCGTGGCGCGGCCGTCGCCCTGGGGCGACGCGGCGGTTTCCACTTTGTCCGGCATCACGCACACGTTACCCATCCAACTGTTGACTGGACAGACTGTCTCACATACTTTGGTGGGACAGGGTGTCACACACACATTTCTCCGGACTCTAGGGAGCCGCAATGGGTAACAGGGTGTTCGTCGTCGGCGTCGGGATGACGAAGTTCGAGAAGCCGGGTGCACGCGAGTGGGACTACCCCGACATGGCGCGCGAGGCCGGCGGCAGGGCACTCGCGGACGCCGGAATCGAGTACGGGCTCGTGGAGCAGGCGTACGTCGGATACGTGTACGGCGAATCGACGTCGGGACAGCGGGCCGTCTACGAACTCGGCCTCACCGGCATTCCCATCGTGAACGTCAACAACAACTGTTCGACGGGGTCGACCGCACTCTTCCTCGCCACGCAGGCCGTCCGGAGCGGTCAGGTCGACTGCACGCTCGCGCTGGGCTTCGAGAAGATGCAGGCCGGTTCGCTCGGGTCCACGTACGACGACCGGGAACAGCCGATGATGCGCCATCTCCTCGCGCTCGCCGAACTTCAGGAGTTCGCGATGCCGCCGGCCCCCTACATGTTCGGCGCCGCGGGCAAGGAACACATGGAACGCTTCGGGACCACGGCGGAACAGTTCGCCAAGATCGGCGTGAAGAACCACCGCCACTCACAGAACAACCCGTACGCCCAGTTCCAGGACGAGTACACACTCGACGAGATCCTCGGCTCGAAGCCGATCTACGGGCCCCTCACCAAACTGCAGTGCTCCCCCACCTCCGACGGCTCCGGCGCCGTCATCGTCGTGAGCGAGGAGTTCGTCGACAAGCACGACCTCGCCGGGCAGGCCGTGGAGATCGTCGGCCAGTCCATGGTCACCGACCTCCCGAGCACATTCGACGACCGGAGCGCGATCAGCCTGGTCGGCGCGGACATGACCCGCACGGCCGCGGCCCGCGTGTACGAACAGGCAGGCATCGGACCGGACGACATCGACGTCATCGAACTCCACGACTGCTTCTCCACCAACGAACTGCTGACCTACGAGGCGCTCGGCCTGTGCGGCGAGGGCGAGGGCGGCAAACTCGTCGACAACGACGACACCACGTACGGCGGGCGCTGGGTGGTCAACCCGTCCGGCGGTCTCATCTCCAAGGGACATCCCCTCGGCGCCACCGGACTCGCCCAGTGCAGCGAACTCACCTGGCAACTCCGCGGCACGGCCGACAAGCGCCAGGTCGACGGCGCCGTGGTCGCCCTTCAGCACAACATCGGCCTCGGCGGTGCCGTCGTCGTCACCGCCTACCGCGCACTCTGATCCGTCTCTCGCACAATTCCTTCCACCTCGAACACCAGGAGTACACCATGGCTTCCGTTTCCGTCGCAGCGTCCCTTCCCGCCTCCCCCGACAAGGCGTGGGACGCGCTCTCCGACCTGTCCCGCTGGGAGGAGTGGCTCACCATCCACCAGTCGTGGAAGAGCGAGATCCCCGCCGAGGTGGCACTCGGATCGAAGTTCACCGAGGTCGTCTCCGTGATGGGCATGGCCAACAAGATCGAGTGGACCGTCACCGAGGTGCAGGTGCCCGAGATGGTGAAGATTTCCGGCACCGGCATGGCGGGGGTCACCGTCGAATTCACGCTGAAGGTCGAGCCGGACGGCGCCGGATCCACGGCGATCATCGACGCGAGTTTCACCGGCACGATGATCGTCGGCCCCATCGGCAAGGCCGTCGCCAAGAACGCCAAGGCGGATCTGGAGGCGTCCCTGGCAGGGTTCGCCGACATGGTGGGTTGATCCGCATGACCACCCCCACAGTCGAATTCGACACGAGCGGCCTCGGTGAGTGGACCGATCCGCAGCGGTTCGAGGTCACCGCCGAGCGCATCGCCGACTACGCCGCGGCCACCAACGATCCCATCGCACGCCACCTCGCCGGCGAGGTCGCGCCACCGGTGTTCGCCGTGGTCCCCGCGTTCACGTCGATGGCACCGGCGGCACTGTCCGTCGCCCCAGTCGAACTGCTCATGAAACTCGTGCACGGGGAGCAGGATTTCCACTTCCACCGTCCGATCCGTCCCGGCGACAACCTCGTGGTCCGCGCGAAACCGATCGGATTCGAGGGCCGGGAGAACGGCTCCACCGTCGTCGTCTACGTCGAAACCACGACGGACGGCGGCGAACTGGTCAACGAGCAGTGGATGACCGCGTTCTTCCGGAAGGTCGACGCGGGAGCCGGACTCGGCGAGCAGGCACCCGCGCACCGGTTCGACGAGTCCCTCCGCGGACAGGCCCCGGTCGCGTCGATCACCCAGCACATCGACGAGAACCAGACGTTCCGGTACTCCCCCGCCTCCGGTGATCCGATGCCGATCCACCTGGACGACGAGATCGCCCGGATGTCCGGACTTCCCGGAATCATCAACCACGGCCTGTGCACCATGGCGTTCACGTCGTGGGCGGCGCTCACCGAACTCGCCGACGGCAGGGTCGAACGGCTCCGCCGGCTCGCGGTGCGGTTCGCGAAACCCGTTCTGCCCGGCCAGGACATCGCCACGCAGTTCCGGCAGGTCGGCGAGTCCACGCGCGGGACAACGTCGTACGCCTACGAGACCAGCGTCGGCAACGAACTCGTCATCAAGGACGGCCTCGCCGTCATCGCGGACACAGAAACCTAGGAGTACGCACATGGGAACACTCGACGGACGGGTGGCCATCGTCACCGGCGCCGGACGCGGAATCGGCCGGGAACACGCACTGCTCTTCGCCCGTGAGGGCGCTGCCGTGGTCGTCAACGACCTCGGCGGCGCGAACGACGGCACCGGCGAGGACGCGGGCCCGGCTCAGCAGGTGGTCGACGAGATCGTCGCCGCGGGCGGCAGGGCCGTCGCGAACACCGACAACGTCGCGTCCTGGGACGGCGCCGAAGGACTCGTCGGCCAAGCGGTGAGCGAATTCGGCCGCCTCGACGTCCTCGTCAACAACGCGGGCATCCTGCGGGACGCCTTCATCGCGGGCATGACCGAAAGCCAGTGGGACGCCGTCATCGCCGTGCATCTCAAGGGACACGCCGCCACTCTGCATCACGCGGCGGCGTACTGGAAGGCGCAGACCAAGGCAGGTGAGACCGTGAACGCGTCCGTGATCAACACCGCGTCGGCGTCGGGCACGTTCATGCCCAATGCGGGCCAGGCCAACTACGGCGCCGCGAAAGCGGGCATCGCCGCACTCACCCTGGTCGCGGCGGACGAGCTCGAACGCTACGGCGTCCGGGTCAACGCGATCGCCCCGATCGCCCGCACCCGGCTCACCCTGGCCACCCCGGGTATGGGCGCGCTGTTCGCCGAGGAGGTGCCGGAGGGCGAGTTCGACGCGTTCAGCCCCACCAACATCTCTCCGCTCGTCGCGCGTCTCGCCGACGCGAACTGCAAGATCACCGGCAAGGTGTTCGCCGTGCAGGGCGGTGCCATCTCCGAGCTCGCCGGCTGGCACGACGTCACGACCATCGAGAGCGACGGCCCGTGGACCGTCGCCGACCTCGCCGACCGGCTCGGCTGAAGGGCCCCGACATGGCCAAGAACACGTACGAGCTCGGGCTCGGACTGACCGAGGAACACCGGGCCCTCGCCGACTCGGTCCGCGCTTTCGCCGAACACACCATCACCTCCGATCATGTCCGGTCCGCGGTCGAGTCCACCAGCGAGGAGAAGTTTCCGCCGTTCTGGGATGCTCTCGTCGGCCAGGACCTGCTGGGACTGCACGTCCCCGAGGACAGGGGCGGTCACGGCGCCGGGCTCCTCACGTTGGCGGTGGCTCTCGAAGCGCTGGGGCGGACCGCCGCCCCGGGTCCGTTCGTCCCCACCGCGCTGTCCGCCGCGCTCGTGGCGGCCGCGGATTCCAAGGTCGGCATCGAGGTGATGCCGGGCCTTCTCGACGGATCACACACCGCCGCAGTCGCGTTGGGCCGCCCACTCGACGCATCGGCGCACGAGGGCGGATACCGCGTCACCGGGGTCGCGGACGCGGTTCTCGGCGGCGAACACGCCGATATCCTGCTACTCCCGATCACCGTCGGCGACGACATTCGCTGGGCCGTTGTCGATTCCGCGGACGTCACCGTCACGGTGCAGGACAGCATCGACGTGCTCCGCGGTTCGACACGGATCACGGTCGACGCCGTTCACGTGGGCGCCGACCGGATCCTCGACGGTCTGAGCGCGCAGCGCGTCCGGTCCGTCGCCACCGTCGTTCTCGGTGCGGAGGCGATCGGTGTGATGTCGTGGTGCGTGTCCACCGCATCCGAGTACGCGAAGACGCGGGTGCAGTTCGGGCGACCGATCGGCCAGTTCCAGGGCGTCAAGCACAAGTGCGCCCACATGGGCATCGCCCTGGAGAAGGCGCGCGCGGTGCTGTGGGATGCCGCCTCCGCCCTCGACAACGCCGACGACACCGCCGATTTCGCCGCAGACATCGCCGCCGTCGTCGTTCCCGATGCCGCGGTGCAGTGCGCACAGGACTGCATCCAGGTCCACGGCGGCATCGGATTCACCTGGGAGCACGACGCACACCTGTTCTACCGCCGGGCGCTGGCCATCCGGGGGCTCCTCGGCACCCGCGAGGAGCGGGCCACCCGGGTGGCCGACCAGTCCCTCGCAGGCACCGCCCGCACCTCCGAACTGGAACTGCCGGACGAAGCCGACACGATCCGCACCGAGGTGCGGGCGGAACTCGCCCCGCTGGTGGGCCTCGACGAGGACGACCAGCTGATCGCACTCGGCGACGGCGGCTGGGTGCAGCCGCACCTGCCGAAACCGTACGGGCGCAGCGCGTCCCCGCTCGAGCAGATCGTCATCGCCCAGGAGATCAAGGCCGCCGGAATCCCGATGCCGCAGCTGCTCATGGGCGGCTGGGCGGTGCAGGCCGTCGTCGCCCACGGCACGGACGCGCAGAAGCGGGATCTCGCCGTCCCCACGCTGCGCGGCGATCTCGTGTGGTGCCAGCTGTTCAGCGAACCGGGGGCCGGTTCCGACCTGGCGTCGCTGACCACCAAGGCCGAGAAGGTCGACGGCGGCTGGACGGTGACCGGGCAGAAGATCTGGACCACGGTGGCACAGTTCTCCGATTGGGCGATGCTGATCGCCCGCACCGACCCGTCCAGGCCGAAACACGAGGGCATCACGTACTTCGTGCTGGACATGTCGACGCCGGGGGTCACCGTCCGGCCGCTGCGCGAGATGACCGGCTCGGCCCTGTTCAACGAAGTCTTCCTCGACGACGTGTTCATCCCGGACGAGAACGTGGTCGGGAACGTGAACGACGGCTGGAACGTGGCCCGCACGACCCTCGCCGGCGAGCGGGTGGCCCTGAGCCAGAAGATGGAGGCCTACGCCACCGACAAGGATCTGCTGCAGTTCGCCCGCGGCCGCGACCTCGGCCCGCTGGCACGCTTCCGCGTCGGCGAACTGGTGGCCGAGAGCCAGGCAATCGATCTGATCGGTTCACGGATCGTGCTGAAGCAGCTGTCGGGGGCGGACGTGAGCACCACGTCCAGCGTCGGGAAGCTGCTCGGTATGGGCCTCGGACAGTCGATCGCCGAATTCGTCGTCGCCGAACTGGGGGCAGCGGGCGCCGTCAGCATTCCCGGGGAGCCGAGCGACAAGGCGATGGAGCAGTTGATCGCCGGCCGCGCCACCACCATCTACGGCGGCACCACCGAGGTGCAGCTCAACGTGATCGGGGAACGCATGCTCGGACTGCCCCGCGACGCGCAGGGGGTGTCGTGACCGGCGGGCCGCTGAGCGGGCTGACCGTCGTCGAGATCGCGAGCCTCGCGCCCGCCCCGTTCGGCTGCATGATCCTCGCCGACCTCGGCGCGGACGTGATCCGCATCGAACGGGCAGGTGACGGCGGCAGCGGGCTGATGGCGCCGTCGGGTGTACTCGACCGCGGACGACGATCGATCGCCGTGAACCTGCGGACTCCGGAGGGGCTGGAGGCCGTCCTGACACTCGTCGAAACAGCCGACATCCTCGTCGAGGGTTTCCGTCCCGGCGTCGCGGAACGCCTGGGCATCGGCCCCGACGACTGCCTGTCCCGCAACCCCGGACTGATCTACGGGCGCATGACCGGCTGGGGCCAGGACGGACCCCTCGCACCGCGGGCCGGGCACGACATCAACTACATCGCGCTCGCGGGCGCGCTCGAACCCATCGGGCGCGCCGGCGAGCGGCCGGTGCCGCCGCTGAACCTGTTGGGCGACTTCGGCGGTGGCGGCCTGATGTTGGCGATGGGGATCCTGGCCGCGCTGCACGAGCGTTCCCGGTCGGGCCGCGGACAGGTGGTGGACGCGTCCATGGTCGACGGCGCGGCGCTGCTGACGGCGTTCGTCCACGGCATGAACGCCGCCGGTCTGTGGCAGGAGGGTCGGGAGCGGAACGTCCTCGACGGGGCCGCCGCTTTCTACGACACCTACGAGTGCGCCGACGGTCTGCACGTGGCGGTCGGGTGCGTCGAACCGCACTTCTACGGTGAACTCCTCGACGTGCTGGGGTTGAGCGGTGAGGATCTGCCGTTGCAGTACGACCTCGATGCGGCGCCGGAACTGAAGAAGCGTCTCGCCGAGGTGTTCGCGACCCGGCCGCGGGACGACTGGGCAGCCGTCTTCGCCGATTCCGACGCGTGCGTGTCGCCCGTCCTGTCGCCGTGGGAGGCGCACGAGCACCCCCACAACAAGGAACGGGAGACGTTCATCGAGGTGGGCGGCATCCGCCAGCCCGCACCGGCACCGCGCTTCAGCCGCACCCCGGCGCCCGTTCCCCGGCCGGCCCCGCGGCCCGGGCAGGACACCGATGCGATCCTCGCGCAGGCCGGTTACGACCCGTCGGGCATCGAGCAGCTGCGCTCGGCGGGTGCCGTCGAGTAGGTGGCAGGGACCTATCCGCGATCGGCGTCCGGCGGGAAGCCGCCGGTCGCGATGGGTCCCCACTCGTCGATGGTGATCCGGATGAGGCTCTTGTTCTGCTTCCGCATGGCGTCCCGGTACTCGTCCCAGTCGGGATGCTCGCCGGAGATGCCGCGGAAGTACTCCACCAGCGGCTCGAGTGCGTCGGGCATGTCCAGTACCTCGGCCGTGCCGTCGATCTGCACGTAGGCGCCGTTGAACTCGTCGGAGAGCACGCAGACGCTCACGGCGGGGTCGTGTCGCACGTTCGCGGCCTTGGCGCGCTGCGGGTAGGTGGCGACGACGATCCGCCCTTCCGAGTCGAGTCCCGACGTGACCGGGGAGATCTGCAGGCCGCCGGAGCGCTTCCGTGTGATCAGCACGCTGCGATGGCGCGGACGGACGAAGTCGAGCAACTCTTCCCGCGTGACACGGTCTGCGGTGGCGATGGCCATGGTGCACCTCTCCTCTGCTGCGTTGATTCTCTCCGGTTCACCATAGGCTCCACACAGTCCTCAGACGTCTGAGGACTGTGCTAGCGTCGCCGAATGGCCGGACGTCACACCCTCCGCAGCGGACCGTTGGTTCCCCAGCTCGAGGAACTCCTCGCCGCCCGGATCCGTGACGGCAAGTGGGCCCTCGGCAGCCGCATCCCCAGCGAGGCCGAACTGGCCACCGAACTCGGCGTCGGCCGTTCCTCCGTCCGCGAGGCCGTCCGGCTGCTCGCCCGCGACGGTCTGCTCGACGTGCGGCACGGTGTCGGCACGTTCGTCGCGAAACCACCCACGGGCGGTGCGCGACTCGAAAAGCTGCTTCGCCGCGCGCGCCTGCTCGAGGTGTACGAGGTGCGGCGCGCCCTCGAGATCGAGGCCGCCCGGCTCGCCGCGGAACGCGCACGCCCCGAGGACCTTCGGCGACTGCGAGAGCGGCTGTCGGCCCGGCACGACAGCACCACCGAGTCGACCGCCGTCTTCGTCGCGACCGACCTCGACTTCCACGCCGCGATCCTGGAGATCGCAGGCAACTCGATCCTGTCCGCCCTGTTCGATTCGATCCGGCCGCTGCTCGTCGACGCGCTCGCCGAACTCGTCGACCACGAACCGGGCCGACCCGACACCAGCTGCGCACACGACGACCTGGTGCGCGCGCTGGAAGCAGGCGATGCCGAGGCGGCTGTCGCCGCCACCGCCGCCAACCTCGATCCGACCATGTCGATTCTGCGGAAAGGCGAACATCAGTGACCACCCCGAACTCGGTCGTCAGCACCGACCACGTCGACCTCGTGCGGAGCGGGCGATATCTGCTCAGCGACATCACCCTCCACATCGAACGCGGACAGCACTGGGTGCTGCTCGGCGCGAACGGTGCGGGCAAGAGCACGCTGCTGAGCATGCTCGGCGCCTTCGCGCATCCGACCCACGGCACCGTCCACGTCCTCGGCCGTCAGCTGGGCCGGGTCGACATGCGGGAGTTGCGCGCCCACATCGGGCACGTGAACCCGCGACACCGGATCGACGCGCCGCTGACGGTGCGCGACGTCGTGCTGACCGGCCTCACCAACACGCCCGAGTTCGTGCCGAGGTGGGCACCGACCGCCGGCCAGGTCGCCCGCGCCGACGAACTCATCGCCTCCCTCGGCATGCAGAAGCACGCGGATGCCCTGTGGCCCAACCTGTCCCAGGGCGAACGCGGACGGGCCCTGATCGCGCGGGCGCTCATGGCCGAGCCGCAACTCCTCCTGCTCGACGAGCCCGCCACCGGCCTGGATCTGGCTGCGCGAGAACAACTCCTCACCGCACTCGACGAACTGCGCGTCGCGTACCCGAGCCTCGCCAGCATCCTCGTCACCCACCACCTCGAGGAAATCCCGACCACCACCACCCACGCCGTCCTCATCCGCGACGGCCGGGTGATCGCACAGGGCCCCGTCACGGACGTCCTCACCACCGGCAACATCAGCGAATGCTTCGACCACCCGATCGAGATCACCCGGCAACGCGGCCGGTGGGTCGCGCAGACACGGGTGCCCGAGACGGTCGGATAACCGCCGACGCGGTGCACACTGGTGGGTATGGCGCGCGCTCGGCGCGCCACAGCCGCACGGACATTGGCCGGATTCCCACGCAATTGCCTGTGATTCCGGCAAATCCGTCGGCAAACGGCGCGAGAACCGCTACGACCCCACCCGCTCACACGAGCCGACGGGATGCGCGGCCAGCAGTTCCTTCGCGCGACTGCGTGCCGCGTTGTACTCGTACCACTGCGACTCCCCCCTCACCTGCCGGTCGAGTCGGTACAGGGCGCACGACCGTTCCGGTTCGGGCAGCCGATCGAGAGCGGGGACGGCGTCGACGGACAGCGAACCGAGGTAGCTCACGTCGATCCGCCCGGTCTCGCCGAACCGTTCCACGTTCTTCCTGGCAACGTAGGCGTCCGGATCGATCGCGGCGAGGAGCAGCACCCCACCCACCGCGGACGCCAGGACGGCACGCGGCAACCACCGCCCCGACAACCGGACGCCTGCCGCGATGAGCAACACGAACACCAACCCCAGCCACAGTTCCGTCACCGTCACGGTCACCCGCAACCGCGTGTACCCGTACTGGTTCTCGTACAGCGACATCCGGTGGATCGCCGAGGCCACGACGACGAGCGTCAACGCGCAGAGCAGTCCGAGCAGCACCCGCACGAGGATGCGATCCACGACCTCCACTCGCGCCGCCTTCCGGACCGCGACGGCGATCACCACCAGTGTCAGCGCGGTCACCGCCAGCAACTGCCAGAAGCCCTGTCGCGCGTACTCGGCGTACGTCAGGTCTGCCGTGGTCAGCACGTGCGTGCTCCCACCGAACAGCACCGTCAACTGCACCGCGACGAATCCGAGGAACAACAGATCCAGCAGTGCGAGCGGAAACACCCACTCCCACCGGGCAACCGGGCGCCCCGGCCCGGGGGCGAGTGCGTCGACGCGGGGCGTCCGCCTCAGCAGGTACGCGGCACCCAGCGTGCCCCCGCACACCAGGACACCGAGCACGAACCGCCCGAACGGATTCGACACGTGGACGGTCGGTGCGGCCCTGCCGAGCAAGGCGGCGAAACCGGCATCCGCGCCGGCGAACAGCGAACCGAAGACCAGGAGCAGCACGGCCGTCACTGCCGCGACACCGAGAGCGCGGCCCACCGGCACCTTCCCGCTCGAATGCCACCGCCTCGCACCTCGACGCGTCCACCGCGCCACCCGCAGCGGTGTGAACCACAACGCGAACGACCCGGCCGCCAACCCCGTCCACGTGCGTCCGCCGACGAGGGCGAACGACCCGACCACCCAGCTCAGCGCCACACAGACCGCGGCCAGCCACCCCGCACCGCGGACGCTGAGCACGGCCAGCAGGGCGAGGGCACCGAGGATCGCGACAGACTGAACAGCCGTCGGCATCGTCCTGCGCGTGGCGAACACCGCGACGGCCACCGCAGTGCCGGTGACGACGTAGCCGAGGCCGACCACCGTGACCTGCAGCGTCAGCGCCGCGACCAGGCCTGCCGCCAAGGCCGCGAGGACGATCGGCCGTGGAGCCATCGACGTCCGGTCGCGGCGCCAGGCACGTCTCGGCCAGAAGTCACCCGACGTGGGCGCGGCGGGTTGTGGGGGTGCGATGGTCATGGTTCCCTCCCTGGTTGTCGCTGCCGGATGAAGGCAGGCGTCATCGCGGGACGTCGCGTCCCGGTTGTGGATCGGTAATCAGGCGGCGGGCAGACTCACCCGGATACAGCAGCCTTCGGCGGTGTCGACGACCTCGATGCGGCCGTCGTGGAGATCCACCGCCCAGCGTGCGATGGCGAGACCGAGGCCGGTCCCACCGTCGGTGGAGCCGCCGCGGGTGAACCGCTCGAACACCCGCGACCGCTCGCCGGGCGCGATACCGGGGCCGTCGTCCTCCACCTCGATGATCACGCCGCCGGCGTCCGGTCTGGCACGGACGACCACGCGGGTGCGCGCCGGGCCGTGCCGAAACGCGTTGTCCACGAGATTCGTCACCACCTGATGCAAGCGTGCGGTGTCCGCGTCGGCGCGCAAATGCGGCGGTTGCACGTCGACGGTCACCCGCCGCGGTCGCAGCGGGTCCTCCGACTGCCGCACCACATCCTCGAGGAACTCACGGACCGGAAAGTTCTCCCGTTCGAGTTGCACCGCCCCGCCTTCCACCCTCGACAGGTCCAGCAACTCGGCGACGAGGCGCCCGAGCCGCTCGGTCTGGTCGAGCGCCACCCGCATCCGGGCGGGGTCGGGTTCCTCCACTCCGTCGACGACGTTCTCGAGGAGTGCCTGCAGAGCGGAGATCGGTGTGCGGAGTTCGTGCGAGACGTTGCCGATGAGTTCGCGGCGATACCGATCGGCGGCCTCGAGGTCCTCGGCCATCTGGTTGAACGCGCGAGCCAGTTCGCCGATCTCGTCCCGCGACGTCGACCGCACCCGGCGTGAATAGTCGCCGGTCGCCATCGCGCGGGCCGCGGCGGTCATCGCGCGGAGCGGAGACGTCATGCCGTGCGCGAGGATCTGGGTCACGGCCAACGACACCAGCAACGCCAGGACCAGGGCGTATCGGAACGGCCAGCGAGCGGTGACCCAGAACGTCAGCGACGCGAAGAACAGCGCGGCCACGACGAGAAGACCGGTCTTCACCTTGAACGACCGCAGCGGATCGAGAGGTCGGGGCATCCTGTCCAGGATCCGGCCCGCGCTCACCGCTGCACGTCCAGTGCGTAGCCGACGCCGTGCACGGTGCGGATCAGGTCGCCGCCGAGTTTTCGGCGCAGCGCCTTGACGTGACTGTCGACGGTCCGGCTACCCGCCCCGTCACCCCACCCCCACACCTCCGCGAGGAGCGACTCCCGTGCGATCGCCGCGCGCGGCCGGGAGGCGAAGTAGGCCAGCAGGTCGAATTCGGTTCGTGTCAGATGAATTTCGTCGGCGCCGCGCCGGACGCGACGCTCCACGAGGTCCACCTCGAGGTCGCCGACGGACAGTCCGTCCCGCTCGGCCGGCACGGGTTCCTGGGCACGATCGGCCCGCCGCAGCAGTGCGTGCACCCGCGCCACCAGCACCCGCATGCTGAACGGCTTGCTCAGGTAGTCGTCGGCACCCACGCCGAGACCGATCAGCATGTCCGTTTCGTCGGCGCGCGCGGTGAGCATCAGCACCGGCACCGGCCGCGACGCCTGGACGCGCCGGCACACCTCGAGGCCGTCGAATCCCGGCAGCATCACGTCCAGTACCAGCACGTCGGGCGACGAGGCCGCGCACTCCGCAACGGCGGAGGGACCGTCCGACGCCGTCACGACGTCGAAGCCTTCCGCTCGCAACCGCGCCGCGACCGCCTCGCAGATCGTCGCCTCGTCGTCGACGACGAGCACTCTTCGCTGGCTCATTCCCCGACTGTATTGGGCGCACGTGCGGATCCCCGTCAGAGCTTGTGAAGATTCTGTGCAGGTTTGCCCGCGGTTCCGCCGCGGGGTGGGAGATGCGCACCCTGGGGTGCCTGTCGAATCGCTCGCGCCCGGCGCAAGCTTGGTCTATCAGCCCAGCTAGACACCCCAAACCACCGGAGGCACCCCATCGTCCACACCGCAACTCGCATCGCGATCGGCGCAACCGCCGCCCTCACGTTCTCCCTCGCAGGAGCCGCAGTGATCGTTCTTGCCGGTGGACATACCGACGGGGCTCCGACCCCGAGTTCGGAGGGGGCCGTCTCGCAGCAGCAGCCGGCTCCGGCGATCGCGCCGGCCCCGAGTCGGATCGTCGTCGCAGACCCCGGCTACTCGGTGAATCCCGGGTACTCGGCGCCCGGCTATTCGGCCGACACCGAAACGGTGGCGCCGGGACCGGGTGTCGTTCCGCCCGTCGTGGCGGCACCGCCCATCGTCCGAGCACCGATCGCCCAGCCGCCGATTGTCCAGCAGCCCATCGCCCAGCCGCCGGTTGCGCAGCCGCCCGTCGCCCAGCCGCCCGTCGTGGTGGACCCGCCCGTCGTCGTCGATCCGCCCGTCGTCGTCGACCCCGTTCACCCGCCGAAGGGTCCGTTCGAAGGACCGGGCCAGGTCGAGCCGGGCGTTCTCGAACCCGAAACCAATCCGTTCCCCGTCGGCGGCGGCCCGAAGCCTGCCCCGCCCGCGGCCCCGCAGTCACCCGGCGGCGTCGGCCCCGTCGACGGCGGAACCGTCGTCGGCCCCTGATCACCGGAGGAAATCCACACTATGTCCCACACCAAGACCCGCATCGCGATCGGCGGGGGCGCAGCCTTCGTCCTCTCGGTCGTCGGAGCCGCCGGAATCGCCGTCGCCAGCGGCACGGCATCACCGACCGCCGAGGTGAGTGTCACCGAGCAGCACCAGGACGAGGACACGACGTCCACGCCCCTGCCGGTCTTCACCCCGCCGGCGCTGCACACCCCGACACAGGAACCGCCCGGGTCATTCGACACCGCGTCGGCCGGCCCATTCGAACCAGCCCCCTGGCGGTAGCTCGAGCTCCGGCGGCTGCTGTCGGTCGTCCGGTGCCTCGACGAGCGCGTGGACCGGTTCCGGCCACAGTGTCTCGACCCGCTCCGCGGCATCGGCGAAAACGGCGGCATCGAGGTCGGTCCGAGATTCCGGAACCCCGAAGTAGGGCCACGCCGTGATCATCGACCAGCGTTTCGGCGGCGGGAGCGGCTGGAGAAAATACGTCTTGTCCGCGGTGAGCGGTCCGCCGCGCCCTGCCCCGCCATGCAGGCCGTCGGTCATGCGGGCACCGGGAAGGTTCGTGAACACACTGCCGTCCGCGTACTCGATTCCGAACAGAAACGGTCCGCTGCTCTTCGCCGACCCGGGTTTGCCGAATCCGAACATGTCGAGCAGCACCGTGGACTCGGGCCTGCGTGCCTGGATCGTGAACTCGACACCACAGCTGTACACGTGAACGTCGGTCAGCCACAGCACGAGCGACTCGGTGCGGGCCAGCACGGTGTCGACCGGCACGGAGACGGGGATCTCGTTCTCCGGGGTCGATTGGAATCGGATACCGGTCATCACGAGACCTCCACTTCGACGTCCTCGGGTGCCTTGTCGTCCCTGAGCCCACGCCAGCTGGGGTGCCGCAGTCTCTTCGAGCCGGTCCAATCCATGAACCGCACCTCCGCCACCAGTGTCGGGGTGACCCACACGGCCCCCTTGCGGTCGGCGGTGGGCAGGTCTTCGACGAACGGGCTGGTGTCGGTTTCGAGCGGCCCCAGGGTGGACGCGAGTTCCTGCAGATCCCGTTCGGTGAAGCCGGTTCCGACGCGCCCGATGTAGCGCAGCCCACCGTCCTCGGGGACGCCGAGCAGTACCGACCCGATTCCCGTGGACCGCCCGCCCTGACCCCGGCGCCACCCGCCGATCACCGCTTCCTGTGTGCGCCAGTTCTTCACCTTGATCCAGCTCGACCCCCGCTTGCCCGGCAAGTACACGGACTCGCGGCGTTTGGCCACGACACCTTCCCAGCCCTTGCCGCGGCTCTCGTCCAGAGCGTCCTGCGCGGACCCGTGCAGTTGCGGCGGCACGACCAGGTCGTCCACCTTGGCGGCCAGGGCTTCGAGGACGCGGCGCCGGTCGGTGTACTTCTTGCGTAACAACGACACTCCGTCGAGATACAGCACGTCGAACGCAAGGAAGTGTGGCTCGTTACCCTGCTGCAGGAGGCCGAAGTTCGCGACACCCCGCTCGTCGAACGCGACCACTTCACCGTCGAGGACCACCTCGTGGTCGCCGAGAGCGTCTGCCAGCCAACCCAATCGGGCGTAGTCGCGGGTCTTGTCGTTGCCCGCCCGGCTCGTCAGCTTCAGCTCGCCGCCACCGATCTCGGCGATCACCCTGATCCCGTCCCACTTCCCTTCGAACGCCCACTCGTCGGCGTCCAGTCCGTCGAGGGTACCGGGGCTCGCGAGCATCGGCGACAGTCCGCGCGGCAATTCGGACGTGTGCGACCCACCCCGTATCTGATCCTTCATCAGATGCATCAGCCACTGGTCGCCCTTCGTGCGGATCAGCGCGAACCGGCCCTCCACCTGCTCGCCGTGCAACTGGACGATCACCTCGTCGTCCCGCCACTTCTCGGTGTCATAGGTTCCCGTGTCCCAGATGGTCATCTCACCGCCGCCGTACTCGCCCTTCGGGATGGTCCCGGAGAACGTGAGATATTCGAGCGGGTGATCCTCGGTGTGCACGGCGAGCCGGTTCTCCCCCGTCGTCGTCGGCACGTTCTTCGGCACCGCCCACGACACCAGCACCCCGTCGCGTTCGAGCCGCAGGTCGTAATGCAGACGCCGGGCGTGGTGTTCCTGGATGACGAAGCTGTTGCCCTCCCCCGGCTGCACCGTGTCCGGCATCGGCTCGGGTGTCCGTCCGGGATCACGCTTGCGGCGGTACTCGGCGAGGGTGGCGTCGTCCTCGATCGGCGGATCGAGTCCGGCGAGCAGGTCGCCGTCCGACTCCCACCGTTCGAGCACTTCCTCGAACCGCAACTGTCGTAGGTCGGGGTCGTCGAGTTCGTCCCAGCTCCGCGGCGCCGCCACATATGGCTGGGCGCGCCCCCGCAGCGAATACGGCGCGATGGTGGTCTTGGATGGATTGTTCTGGCTCCAGTCGACGAAGACCTTTCCCGCGCGCACCGCCTTGGCCATGGTGGCGGTGACGAGTTCGGGCCGCAGCTTCTCCAGTCCCGTCGCCACCTGCTTCGCTACGGTCGACGCCCCCGAACCGTCCAGCTTCCGGTCGAGCGGCACGTACAGGTGAATACCCTTACTGCCGCTGGTGACCGGGTACGCGGTCCAGCCGAGGTTCGCGACCAGGTCGCGCACGGCCCGTGCCACCTCCGCGCATTCGGCCAGGCCCACACCGGGGCCGGGGTCGAGGTCGAAGACGATCCGGGTGGCGGGACCCCGATGTGGTCCGTCGAACCGCCACTGCGGCACGTGCAGTTCGAGTGCGGCCTGCTGCCCCGCCCACGCCAGGGCCGCGACCGAGTTCAGGAGCGGATAGTGCACGGACCGATCCGAGTGCTCGATCGCACGGCGCTCCAACCACGCCGGTGCGGAGGCCGCGAGGTTCTTCTCGAAGAACGGCTCGCTGTCCACCCCGTTGGGCCAGCGTTTACGGGTGGCGGGGCGGTCGACGACGTGCGGGAGCATGGCGGGCGCGATCCGCGTGTAATAGTCGATGACCTCGCCCTTCGTCGTTTCCGATTCCGGGTAGAGGACCTTGCCGAGATTGGTCAGGGACAGGCGATGTCCGTCGACCGTCAGTTGCCGGGTTCCCGCAGTGGCCACGCGCGCCTCCCTCCGCCAATACATACATATTGTGCGCCGCGCGGCCGCTTCGCTGGCCGGATCGCTACCCGCCAGGCAAGATGGCGGGGTGCACCGAGGTCCCAAGACAGCCGTCGCCGCCATATCCGCTGCACTGACATTGCTCGCCGGATCCTGCTCCACCGACACCACGTCGGAGGTCGACGCCCAGGCCGAAGCCTCGACGATTCCCGAAGCGTTCACCAAACTTCCGTCCACCCGCGCGGTCGGCGACTGCGCCCCCGGCAGCGGCGTCACCGCGCGGGACGGCGTCGTCACCATCGCCACCGACAGTCCGTCGTACCAGCCGTGGTTCGTCGACGGTGACCCGTCCAACGGCAAGGGCTACGAGGGCGCCGTCGCCCGGGAAGTGGTCGAGAAGCTGGGATACGGTCCGGACCAGGTGCAATTCGAGACAGTCGGGTTCAACGACGCGCTGGCGCCCGGCGAGAAGAACTTCGACTTCGCCATCGACCAGTTCACGATCGTCGACACCCGGCGCGAGACGGTCGATTTCAGTTCGCCCTACTACGCCGTCACGCAGTCGGTGCTGGCGCTGAAGAACTCTCCCGCCGCGAGAGCCAAATCGCTCGCCGACCTCGCGCCGTTCCGTCTCGGGGCGCAGGTGGGGTCCACGAGTTTCGACGCCATCACCCAGACCGTGCAGCCCCGCCAGGCGCCGGTCAGTTTCTCCACCACCGACGACGCCAAGGCCGCCCTGGCCGCGGGCGACATCGACGCACTGGTGGTGGACATCCCGACCGGATTTCAGATCACCGCCAACGAGGTGAAGGACAGTGTCCTCGTCGGACAGTTCCCGCGCCCCAACGCCGTCACCGAATTCTTCGGCCTCGTGCTGGAGAAGAACAGCCCGCTCACCGCGTGCGTCTCGGCGGCCGTCGATTCGCTCTACGCCGACGGGACGCTGGACGCCCTTGCCGCCGAGTGGATCACCGACACCGGCGGCGCGCACGTCCTCGACTGATCAGGCGTACAGCTCGACGAACGTCTTCAGGGACTTCTCGATGTCGCCCTTCAGCGCCTTCGCGACACCCGAGCCGATGGGCCCGAACAGCGGTGCGCCACCGA
This sequence comes from Rhodococcus mengyinensis, assembly GCF_048381435.1. NCBI lineage: Bacteria > Bacillati > Actinomycetota > Actinomycetes > Mycobacteriales > Nocardiaceae > Rhodococcus > Rhodococcus mengyinensis. Next base: position 24,180 of record NZ_JBLWIT010000038.1, read on the forward strand.
GTTCGATGGTGAACGCCACCTCGGAGGCGTCGCCCTTCGCCTTGACGTCGAGCACCATTCCGAGCTTCACGCCGCCCTTGCCGTCACCCTTGAGAACGATGCGGTTCGGGGCGTCGTACTCCTTGATCGTCCACTTCACGCGGTTGCGGAGTCCCTTGACCGTCACGACGGAACTGATCTCGGTTCCGGCCGTGAGGGTCTCGGGAAGTTCGCCGCGCCAGCCGTCGTGGACCACGAACCACTTGTCGAAGTCCTGCAGATTCGAGGCCTTGTCCCAGGTGTCCTGGGGGCTGAGGGGAACATCGGTCTTGACCGTGAGTTTCGCCATTGGTGCAGCCTAACGGCCTGTGAGTACTTATTAACCGCGGGCGGTTAATAAGTACTCACAGGCCGAAGGCATTAGTGGGAGACGGCCTTCTCCACACCGACACCGGTGAGAGAGCGGACCTCCATCTCGGCCTGCTTGGCGGGATCCTCCGCCTTGCCGCGGCCGATGTAGGTGCCGACGATGCCGAGAACGAACGCCAGCGGGATGGAGACGATGCCCGGGTTGGCGAGCGGGAAGTAGTCGAAGTCGGCGGTCGGGAACATCGACGACGGCTTGCCGGACACGGCCGGGGAGAACGCGATCAGCAGGAGGCAGCTGACCAGGCCGCCGTAGATGCTGAACAGGGCGCCGGTGGTGTTGAACTTCTTCCAGAACAGCGAGTACAGCAGCGTCGGCAGGTTGGCCGAGGCAGCCACCGCGAAGGCGAGCGCCACCAGGAACGCGATGTTCTGGCCCATGGCCATGATGCCGAGGACGATCGACACGAGACCGATCACGACGACCGTGATCCGGGAAACCCGCACCTGGGACTCTTCCGACGCGTGTCCGCGCTTGATGACGCTGGCGTAGATGTCGTGGGCGAACGACGCGGACGCCGTGATCGCCAGCCCCGCCACGACCGCGAGGATCGTTGCGAACGCGACCGCGGAGATGATCGCCAGGAAGATGGTGCCGCCCAGTTCGAACGCGAGCAGCGGTGCCGCCGCGTTCTCCTTGCCGGGTGCTGCGAGGATGACGTCGGGGCCGACCATCTTGGCGGCACCGTAGCCGAGGACGAGCGTGAACAGGTAGAACGCGCCGATCAGTCCGATCGCCCAGGTGACGGAGCGGCGGGCTTCCTTGGCGGTGGGGACGGTGTAGAACCGCATCAGCACGTGCGGCAGGCCTGCGGTGCCGAGGACGAGGGCGATGCCGAGCGAGATGAAGTCGAGCTTGCTCATCGAGCTGATGCCGTACTTGGCGCCGGGAGCGAGGATGTCGCGGCCCGCGATGGCCTCGTTCGTGGAAGTGCTGACCGTCGCCTGGGCGTCGGCGAGCAGCTGGGAGAAGTTGCCGCGCACCGCGAACAGCACGAGGAAGAACATGATGCCGGCTCCGGCGACCAACAGCACCGCCTTGACCATCTGCACGTAGGTGGTGCCCTTCATGCCGCCGACGAGCACGTACACGATCATCAGCACACCCACGACCGCGACGACGACGCCCTGACCGACCTTGCCGTCGATGTTCAGCAGCAGGGCGACGAGTCCGCCGGCTCCTGCCATCTGCGCGAGCAGGTAGAACAACGAGACCACCAGTGTGGACAGCGCCGCGGCCATCCGCACGGGACGCTGCTTGAGGCGGAAGCTCAGCACGTCCGCCATCGTGAACCGGCCGGTGTTGCGGAGCAGTTCCGCGACGAGCAGCAGGGCCACCAGCCAGGCGACGAGGAAGCCGACCGAGTACAGGAAGCCGTCGTAGCCGTACACGGCGATGGCGCCGGCGATGCCGAGGAACGAGGCGGCCGACAGGTAGTCGCCGGCGATGGCGAAACCGTTCTGCGGTCCGGAGAACTGACCGCCGCCGGTGTAGAAGTCCGAGGCCTTCTTGGTGGTGCGGCTCGCCCGGATCACGATGGTCATCGTGATCACGACGAACGCCACGAAGATGGCGATGTTGAGGAGCGGGTTGCCGACGTCGGTGCCGACTGCGAGCGTGGTGATCACTTGAGGGGTCCTTCCAGCTCGTCGCGGATCGCGGCGGAGCGCGGGTCGAGTTCCCGGTTGGCGAACTTGACGTACAGCGCGGTGATCACGAACGTGGTCACGAACTGGCCGAGACCGAGGATGATGCCGAGGTTGATGTTGCCGATCACCTTGGTGGCCATGAACTCGGGCGCGTACGTGGCCAGCAGGACGTACGCCGCATACCAGGCGAGGAAGAACGCCGTCATCGGGAAGACGAAACTACGCAGGCGGTGTCGCAACTCCTGGAACTCGGGGCTCGCCTGCATGTCTACGAAGGCTTGCGCATCAGGAGCGCTCCGCTTCTGCGGTGCGCCCTCACTGAGATCGGCTGTGGTCACTGCAGACTCCTTGGTCGTGTGAAGTGAACTGGTTACCGACGTTAGTGAGAGTTGAGTCACAGAAATAGGTTGTGGTGTCTGTCACACGGCGAGCTGCCGGACTGTGCGCCGAACGGTCACCCGACCGCGACAAGCGGCTCCGCCACCCGTGCGCCTTTCTGGTTGCGGGAGCTACCAAAAAGGCTCACGGGGAGCGGAGCTCCCTCTCGCGGTCGGAGCCCACCTCGAGGCGCTCGGGGGCGTGCATGCGGGTGAAGATCCGGCTGAGGTCGGCGGGAATCTGACGCTTCGTCACCTTGCTGACCAGCACCATCGTGACGAAGGCCAGCGGAACGCTGACGGCGGCCGGATACGCGACCATCGCCGCGGGCCAGCCGTTCCAGACGTCGACGGTGAAGCCGCCGAGCACCGAGATCCCGGCGGCACAGCCGGCGACGAGCCCGCCTGCGACCATCCCGGCACCAGCCCCGGCGGCGGTCAGACCACGCCACCAGATGCCGAGCACGAGCAGCGGGCAGAGGGTCGACGCCGCGACCGCGAACACCAGCCCCACCGTGCGCGACAGGTCCAGCGACGTCACCGCCAGCGACAGCACCAGCGGCACCGCCCCGGCCAGGACTGCGGCGATGCGGAAGTCCCGGATCCGTCCGCGCAGGACGTCGGTGCTGAGCACCCCGGCGATGCTGACGAGCAGACCGGACGACGTGGACAGGAACGCCGCGATGGCCCCGGCGGCCACCAGTGCGGCGAGGAGTTGCCCGGCCCACCCTGAGATCACGGAGCCGGGCAGCAGCAGGACCGCGGCGTCGGACGTGCCGGTGATGAGCAGCTGCGGCACGTACAGCCGCGCGAACACCCCGAGCAGCGTCGGGAACAGGTAGAACACTCCGAGCAGCCCGACCACGGCCAGCGACGTCAGCCGCGCGGCCCGCCCGTCGGGGTTGGTGTAGAACCGGACGAGCACGTGCGGCAGCCCGAGCGTGCCGAGGAACGTGGCGAGGATCAGCGAGTACACCTGGTACATCGGGTGGTCGCCGCCGAATCCCCAGCCGGGGGCGATCCAGTCGGAGTTGTCGGCGGGAGCGCCCGCGACCACGGGAACCGGTGCGCCCGCCTCGAGGGTCATCGACGTGCCCTCGCCGAGGTGGTGCTCGCCCGGCTCGAGGCGAACCTCCCCGGTGGCCGGGACTCCGTCGATCGTCCCCGACCCGCCGACCGTCACCGGTTCGGACACCTGCACGACGACGTCGGTGGTGATGTCGACGGTGGTCTGCTCGCTCACGGTGGGCGGTGCGGCGGCGCCCAGTTCGTGGTGGTCGCCGAAGAAGTACACCGACAGCACGAGTGCCGGGATCGCGACCGCGGTGAGTTTCAGCCAGTACTGGAAGGCCTGGACGAACGTGATGGACCGCATGCCGCCGCCCACCACGTTGGCGATGACGATGAGCCCGACGACGACGGCCCCGACCCAGGTCGGCACGCCGAGCAGGATGTTCAGGGTCAGTCCTGCGCCCTGGAGTTGCGGGACGAGGTACAGCGCGCAGACGGCGGCGACGACGAGCATCGCCAGGGTGCGGAGCCGGCGGGAGCCGAGCCGGAACTCGGCGAAGTCGGGCACCGTGTACGCGCCGGAGCGTCGCAGCGGTGCGGCGACGAACAGCAGCAGCCCGAGGTAGCCGGCCGTGAACCCGATCGGGTACCAGAGGGCGTCCGCACCGTATTTCGCGATCAGGCCGGCGACGCCGAGAAAGGATGCGGCCGAGAGGTACTCGCCGGAGATGGCGGCGGCGTTCCACCGCGGTCCGACGCTGCGGGACGCGACGAGGAAGTCGGAGGTGGTGCGCGCCAACCGCACTCCGTAGATGCCGATGGCCACCGTCGCGATCGCGGCGGCGGCGAGCCCGGCCAGGGTCAGCCAGGGAATGGGTTGGTCGGTGGTCACGGGATGCTCAGTCGTCCACCAGGTCGGCGAATTCCTGTTCGTTGCGCTCGGCCTGCCGCACGTAGATCCAGCCGGTGGTCAGGAGCACCGGGTACACGAGCGCCCCGAGCACCACCCACGGCAGCCGGATCCCCAGCACCGCCACGTCCGACAATGCCGGGAACAGGAACATCACGAGCGGCACCGCGCAGAGCAGGCACGCCGCGAGGAGCGCGAGCCGGATGGCCAGCACGAGCTGGGTGCGCACGAGCCCCCGGATCATCGCGTCCCCGACCGCGGTCTGTTCCTGCACCTCGACGCGGGTGCGGACGATCCGCGCACCGCGGCGCTGGGCGAGGACGACCCGCACCCGCTCGGGCGAACTCATCGCGCGGTCCAGGTTTGCTTCGGCGCCCGGACCAGCCGGTCCTTGAGCATCCGGGTGTGCCTGCGGCTGACCGGCAGTTCGACGGGCGGGTGGTCGCCGTGCGCGCGGAGGCACACGACGAGACCGTTGCCGACGGTCCGGATTCCGGTGACCCGCGGCAACGCGACGAGGTACGAGCGGTGGACCCGCAGGAACCCGGCGTCCGCCCAGCGCGTCTCGAGCGCCGAGATGGGGATGCGGACGAGGTGGGAGCCGTCCGCGGTGTGCAGGCGGGCGTAGTCGCCGTCCGCTTCGACCCACTCGACGGAGGACCGGTGCACGAGTGTGGTGATGCCGCCGAGTTCGACCGGGATCACCTCGTCGGTGGGGGCGGCCGGTCCCGCGTCGACCCGCCTGCGGCGCCCCTCGACGATGCGGCGCACGGATTCCGCCAGCCGCTCCTCGCGCAGGGGTTTGAGGAGATAGTCGACGGCTCCGAGGTCGAATGCGGCGACGGCCCGGTCGTCGTGGGCGGTCACGAACACCACCTGCGGTGGGGACGCGAAATTCGCGAGGATCCCGGCCAGCTCGAGCCCGTCGAGTCCGGGCATGTTGATGTCGAGGAAGACGGCGTCGATCTCCCCGTCGCGGAGGATGCGCAGCGCCGTGGTGGCATCTCCCGCGGTCCGGATGTCCCCGACCGCGTCCTGGGCGCGCAGCAGGAACGCCAGCTCGTCGAGGGCGGGTTTCTCGTCGTCGACGGCCAGCACGGTGAGGGGTGCGTCCGGAGACTTGTCGTCAGTGTGGTTCACAACGACAGCAATCGTCGCACGGACCCTCCCTGTTCATGTCGAGATCCCCCGCCGGAACTTCGGGACGCGCATGCTCACCTTGGTGCCCGCACCGGGGGCGGTCTCCACCACGAGTCCGTAGTCGTCGCCGAACGCGGCGCGCAGGCGGTCGTCGACGTTGGCGAGCCCGACGTGCGCCGCCTCCTTCACCCCCGACGTCTCGGCCACCGAGTCCAGCGACCCCGACCGCAGCAGTTCTGGATCCATGCCGACGCCGTCGTCCTCGACGCTGATCACGCAGTCGGTGCCCTCGTCGGCGGCGACGATGCTGACGGTGCCGCCGTCCGGTTTGGCGGCGATTCCGTGCCGCACCGCGTTCTCGACCAGCGGTTGCAGCGCGAGGAACGGCAGCACCACGTTCAGCACCTCCGGCGCCACCTGCAATTTCACGGCGAGGGCGTCGCCGAACCGGGCGCGCTCGAGGGTGAGGTACCGGTCGATGTTGCGCAGTTCGTCGGCGAGCAGGGTGAATTCCCCCGCCGAACGGAACGAGTACCGCGTGAAGTCGGCGAACTCGAGGATCAGCTCCCGGGCGCGATCGGGGTCGGTGCGGACGAACGACGCCACCGTGTTCAGCGCGTTGTAGATGAAATGGGGGCTGATCTGTGCGCGCAGCGCCCGGACCTCGGCGCGGTCGAGTCGGGCGCGGGACGCGTCGAGGTCGGCGAGTTCGATCTGGCTGCACGCGTACCGGGCGACTTCCGTGACGGCGCCGAGCATGCCCGGGCCGGGGTCTTCCGTGGTGACGATGCCGAGGACCCCGACCACGCCGATGGCCTCGATGAGCAGGGGCTGGGCGATCAACCCTCGCACCGCGTTGTCACCCGCGCCCCGGACGAGACCGCCGTACGCGACGAGCACCCGACGCTCCCCGTCGACGGCGCGGGCGGCCGCGTCGTGCAGTTGTTCGGTCATGGCCTCGTGCGGTCCGCTCCACGCGAGGAGGTCACCGCCGGCGTCGAAGACACCCAGCGCCTGCGCGCCGGTCAGCTGGCGAAGGTGCGGCGCGGCCTCCTCCGCCGACGTCTCGTCCAGCCCCCGCCGCAACGGCCGCGCCGCCAGCGACGCCGTGTGGAGGGTCGTGTGAACGGCCCGTTCGGTGGGTGTCGTCAGCTCGCGCCGGGCGCGCAGCCACACGGCGGTGAACGCGACGACGGGAATGAGGACGAGCAACGCGACGACGGCGACGACGGTTCCCGTCATTCGCCGGCGTCCAGTCGGGCGATCAGGGTTTTCGGGGCGACGGCGCGGTAGGCGTCCTCGACGATGTCGGCGACGTCGTCCCAGTCCTGCGGGATGTCGAGATAGACGCCGATCCACCCGCGTCCCCCGACGTACGGCGGGACGAAGAACCTGCCGGGGTCACGCTGCACCCAATCCTGCTGCGCGCCCGGCGGAGCCGCCGCCCAGAACGCCACCCGGTCGTCGTGGTGGCGGTCGGCGAGTGACGCGAACTGCGGCGCCTTGCGGACGAACCACGCCGGTTCGCCGTGACTGACCCGTTCCGTCGCCTCGGGCAGGGCGAGGCACAGCGTCCGCAGCCGTTCGAGGTCGGCTTTCTTCACGGTGTTCCTCCCTCGGGACACGTGTCGGGGGCGGGCACGTCGGCGAAGCGGTCGGCGATCCACTGCACCGCGCCGGGGACGGAGCGCCCGTCGGCGTGCCCTTCCCCGGGCCGGGAGTCGAACTCGACGATGTCGCCGAGTGCGCACGCGCGGTCGACGGCCTGCGAAGTCCATTGCGGCAGAATGAGGTTGTCCCGCTCCCCCACCACGACGAGCATCGGCCCGCCCGCCCCGTTCTTCGGTAGGGCGATGTCCTCGAGCCACCCTCGCATGCGCTCGGCGTCGGCCTCCGTCCGCGGACCCGTGTCGGCGGGGGTGAGCTGGGTTGCCACCGTCCACTTCTCGGGAAGTTTCGCGGCGACGCACGACAGCGTGACGTCGGGAGTGCCGGCGAGCGCGCCGCGCATGTAGTCGTCCGGATTCAGCTCGGGGTGCACCACCTTCAGTCCCTCGAGGAGGTACGGGAGGAACATCTTCTGCGGCAACGACAGTGGTTCGACGGTCCCGTCGGCGACGATCCCCGACAGATCGGCCGCGGGTGACAGGTTCGCCGAGCCGAGGAACGCGAGCCCGTCGCCGTAGTCGTCGGCGTGCTCGGCCGCGGACCACGACGCCTGACCGCCCTGCGAGACCCCGATCGCCGCCCAGCGCGTCGACGCCTCCGGCACCACGTTGCGCGCGGCCCGGACCGCGTCGATCAGGTCGTAGGCGGCGGTGTCGGGTTCGAGGTAGGGATGCGGGCCGTCGGTGCCGAGTCCCTGGTAGTCGGTGACGGTCACGACGTAGCCCCGCTGCAGCAGCGGGCGGACGAGGTTCGTCGTGCCCAGCAGGGTCGGTGACGACGAGGGGGCGCACTCGTCGGTGACGCCCGTGGTGCCGTGCCCGACCGTGACGACGGGCCTGCCGCCGTCCGGTGCGGGGCCGGCCGGAGTGAACACCGTGCCCACGACCTCCGAGCCGCTGCCGTCGACACCGGACGTCGACCGGTAGACGACCCGGGTGGCGGTGGCGCCGAGGGCGGTGATCGCCGGATCGATATCGGGCACCGGCTCCTGGCTGGTGAGCGCGCCACGCTGATCGCCGGTCGGTGCCGAAGAGCCGGCAGGACCGGAATCCGCGGCCACCGAAGTTGTGGGAGACGGGCTCGGGGACGCCTCGTCCGTGGTGCAGGCGGTCAGCGCCACGACAGCGGTAAGGGCGACCACGGCGGTTCGCACCGGACGCACACCCACCTCGCACCTCATTCGCGACGTCTCCGCACCCGCTCCTCGGCTGCTGCCTCCTCCACATCGAGGCCTTCCAACACGCTACGCATCACCTCGTCGTCGAGCGTTCCCGCGTCGCGGGCGGCGATGATCGCCTCGCGCTGCGCGCGCAGGGCGGCGCGACGGTAGTGGTCGAACAGTGCGCCGGCCCGCTGCTTCTCCGCGGCGTCCTCCGCCTCCTCGGCCTGGAGCCTGGCCCGCATCGACCGCCGCACCCGTTCGAGGATGTCGGTCAGGTCGGCTCGGTCGATTCCCTCCGGCGGGTGTTCGGTGAAGTCGACGAGCGCCCGTTCGCCTGCGTCGCGGGAGATCGCGCGGGCCAGTTTCACCTGTTCCTCCTCGCGCTCGCGTTCGCCGGGATCCGCCAGATCGAGTTTCCGGATCAGCAGCGGCATGGTGGCACCTTGGATCAGTAGAGTGCCGACGGCCACGACGAACGCGATCGCCTGGATCACCTCGCGTCCCGGAAACGGCTGTCCGCTCGCGATCACCACGGGCACACCGGACGCGGCGGCGAGCGTGACGACCCCGCGCATCCCCGCCCAGGACACGACGAGGCTTTCCCGCCACCCGAGTTCCACCGAGCCGCCGGGCGCCTCGATCGCCAGCCCGACTCGTCGGCGGAGCCAGTGCAGCAGGATCCACGCCGGCCGTATCGCCATGACCACGGCGAGGACTGCGAAGCCGTAGAAGAAGACGTGGTGCACCGGTAGGCCCTGGTCGCGGACGTCGTCGATGACGAACTTCAGTTGCAGTCCCATGTAGGCGAACACGAACATCTCGAGCAGGAGATCGACGCTCTCCCACAGCGACCGTTCCTGGATGCGGGTGGCCACGGAGGCGTCGGTGGCCTTGTGCCCCATCAGGAACCCCGCGGCGACCACCGACAGCACACCGGAGGCGTGCACCTCCTCGGCGGCGAGGTACGCGGCGAACGGGAGCATCAGCCCCAGCACCGTTTCCAGCGGGGAGTCGTACATGCGGTGGCGCACCCACTCGACGATCTTCGCGAGCACCAGCCCTATCAGGACCCCGCCGACCACCTCGTAGCCGAAGAACACGACGGGATGGACCGGGATCTTCGCCCCGACGACGGCGGAGACGGCGACGGTGAACAGGGTCAGCGCGGTGGCGTCGTTGACGAGTCCCTCGCCGGTGAGGATTGCGATCACCCGGTTCGGCAGGCCGAGCCTGCGGCCGACCGCGACGGCACTGACCGCGTCCGTCGGCGCGACGACGGCGCCGAGGACCAGCGCGGCGCCGAGGGTGAATTCGGGGACCAGCCAGTTGGCGAAGAAGGCCACCCCGATGGCGGTCGCCAGGACGGTGAAGATCCCCAGCCGGAGAATCGGTGCGAGGTGGCGCCGGAACGTGGCCACCGAGAACTTGAGCGCCGCGGAGTACAGCAGCGGCGGCAGCACCACACCGAGGATCGCGTCCGGGTCCAGTTCGAGCCGCGGCATCCCGGGGATGAACGACGCCACCGACCCGATGGTGACGAGCACCAGCGGCGCCTGGAGGTCGCGGCGCTTCGCGAAACTCGTCACGGCAATGGCCGCGATGATGACGAGGAGCACGAGGACGCCGTTCACGACACCGATTCTGCCGCGCCCGCCCGCCGTGTGCGGGTCATCTCCGAAGACGCGCGTGGGCCCCGG
>NZ_JBLWIT010000038.1:34226-50010 GCF_048381435.1 Rhodococcus mengyinensis
CCCACGCGCGTCTGTACGAGAAGTGTTCACTCCTTCGGAGGAACAGCCTTCTTCGCCGCGTCGGCGGCCTTGTCGATCTTGTCGCTGTACTTGCCGCCGGTCTTGCTGTCCGCGACGTCGGCGGCCTTGTCGATGGCGCCGTGAACCTTGTCCGCGTTCTGCGAAGCGGCTTCCCTCCCCTTGCCGAGCAGGCCCTTCAGTGTGTCGACGAAACTCATCGTTCTTCCTCCTCCGGTGCATGCGCACGCACTGTCCGCGCGAGTTCGATCACTCGCCGTGCCCCCAGTCTCACAGCATTGACTCGGCGACGCCAACCGTTCGAATCGTCGCGAGCGGTACTCGCGTCAGTGCACGCCCGGCAGGTCTTCCGGCGCGGCGAACAGGCGGCGATGCTCACCGTGCAGGCGGCCCGTCACCCACCAACCGATCTCGACGAGAACCACTCCCACGAGCCCGCAGACGAGAGCGGACGTGGTGGCTCCGACGTTCGTCGGATCGAGTTTGAAGAACTCCCGCGTGAACGGCAACGCGAACAGGATGAGATATCCCGCTACGGATCCGAAGATCAGCACCAGTTTCCACCACACGTACGGCCGCGCGACCACCGCCAGCACCCACAGCGCGATCATGATGAGCGTGATCAGTGCCGACGTGCTCGCCTGGACCTTCTCCGTCTCCGTCTGATCCGGTCCCGCGTAGACGAGAAGATACGAAATGAACGTCGCGACACCGATGATCACGCCCGACGGCACGGCGAGACGCATCACGCGCGGCACGAAACCGGAGCGCGCCCGCTCGTTGTTCGGGGCCAGCGACAGGATGAACGCGGGAATGCCGATGGTGAACCAGGCGGCGATCGTCACGTGCCGCGGCAGGAACGGATACGGCACGGGCTCGAAGTGGAAGATCTGCGACAGCACACCGGTAATGCCGATGAGGAACGCCAGCAGCACCGAGTACACGGTCTTGGTGAGGAACAGGTTCGAGACGCGTTCGATGTTGCCGATCACCCGGCGGCCCTCACCCACCACGTAGGGCAGGGTCGCGAACTTGTTGTCCAGCAACACGATCTGCGCCACCGCGCGGGTGGCGGGGCTGCCCGAGCCCATCGACACCCCGATGTCGGCGTCCTTGAGGGCGAGCACGTCGTTGACACCGTCACCCGTCATCGCGACGGTGTGCCCGCGAGATTGCAGGGCCCCCACCATCTCCCGCTTCTGATCGGGGCGCACGCGGCCGAACGTGGTGGACGTCTCCAGGGTCTCGGCGAGGGCGTCGCGGTCGTCGGGCAGTTCGCGGGCGTCGACGGGACGGTCGCCGCCGGGCAGTCCGAGCGATCCGGCCACCGCACCGACCGACACGGCGTTGTCCCCCGAGATGACCTTCACCGTGACGTTCTGGCTCGCGAAGTACTCGAGGGTGCCGCGGGCGTCGGGACGCACCCGCTGCTCCAGGATCACCAGTGCCCGGGGTGTGATCGCGCCCGGCGCCGCGGGGTGGTCGACCGGAACGTCGCAACTGCCGAGCAGGAGCACCCGCAGTCCCGAGGACCCCACGTCCTCGGCTTGCCGGGCCATGTCGCTGCCGGGGTCGAGCAGCACGTCCGGCGCACCGAGGACCCAGTTGCCGTGGGCGCCGTACGACTGCCCGCTCCACTTCTTGGCAGACGAGAACGGTGCGTCCGCCGTGGCGTCACCCCACCCGGGGTCGTCGGGAAACGCCTCCTTGATCGCGAGGACACTGGCGTTCGGCCGCGGGTCGGACGCCGCCATCGCGGCGAGGGCCGCACGGGACGGTGCGGTGTCGGCGCTGTCGGCGCAGCGCAGTTCGGACAGCCGCATGCCGTTCTCGGTGAGCGTTCCGGTCTTGTCGGCGCACACCACGTCGACCCGCGCGAGACCTTCGATGGCGGGTAGCTCCTGCACGAGGCACTGCCGCTGACCGAGCCGGACCACCCCGACCGCGAACGCGATCGACGTCATCAGCACCAGTCCCTCGGGGACCATCGGGACCAGCGCGGCCACCATCCCGCTCAGCGCAGGCCGGATCGACTCGCCGCTGGAGAACAACTGGTTGTAGATGATCAGCAGTCCCGCCGGAATCATCAGGTACGTGATGAATTTCAGGATCTTGTCGATACCGCTGCGCAATTCCGAGTGCACGAGCGTGAACTTGCTGGCCTCGTCCGCTAGCTTGGCGGCGTACGCGTCGCTTCCGACCTTCGTGGCGCGGTAGCAGCCGCTGCCGGACGCGACGAAGCTTCCCGACAGCACCTGCTGGCCGGCGTCCTTGTGCACGGGGTCGGCCTCACCGGTGAGGAGGGATTCGTCGATGTCGAGGGACATCGCCTCCACCACGACACCGTCGACGACGATCTGGTCGCCGGCGCCGAGTTCGATGATGTCGTCGAGCACGACCTCCCGGGGTGCCATCGCGACGGCGGCCCCGTCGCGGCGCACCACCGGTTTGGTCTGGCTGACGATCGCAAGTTTGTCGAGGGTCCGCTTGGCCCGCACTTCCTGGATGATGCCGATCCCGCTGTTGGCGATGATCAGCAGGCCGAACATGCCGTCGATGATCGAACCGGTGGCCAGCACGATGATCAGGAGGACACCGAGGATCGCGTTGATCCGGGTGAACACGTTGGCGCGCACGATGTCGCGTACCGATCGGCTGGCCCGATCGGGCACGTCGTTGGTCTTGCCTGCCGCCACCCGCTCCGCCACCTGGGCGGCCGTCAGCCCCTCCACTGCGACGACTGCAACGTAGTCGGTGCCCGTTTCGTCGTATGCCATGGTCAAAGGCTACGCAACGCGGCTTCGCTCGGAGGGGATGCGCGCCGGACTCAGCCGAGCGCGGACCACCACGGTGTCTGGGCCGTCGGCTTCAACGCGTCGATGCGCTGTCCGGGCATCGGGACGGCCACCGGGGTGCCCTTGTCCTGCGCGGCGGCGAGCAACCGGACGATCGGCTCGGACCACGAGTGGAACGCGAGATTGAACGTGGCCCAGTGCACCGGAACCAGCAGTCCACGGGTGCCGTCGCCGCCGTTGAGGTCGGCGTGCGTCTGCACCGCCTCCTCCGGGTTCATGTGGATGTCGGCCCACCGCGTGTCGTAGGCGCCAACAGGCAGGAGTGTGAGATCGAACGGTCCGTACCGGCGGCCCAGATCGGCGAACCGCGGCGTATACCCGCTGTCGCCACCGAAGAACACCTTCCGGTTGGGTCCGGCGAGCACCCACGACGCCCACTGGGTGGTGTTCCGCACCAGCCCGCGGCCGGAGAAGTGCCGGGCCTCGGTGCACGTGAGCGTGAGTTCGCCGAGTGTGGTCGACTCGTCCCAGTCGAGTTCCACGATCCGCTCCTCCGGCACCCGCCACTGACGCAGGTGCGCGCCGAGCCCCACCGGAACGACGAACGGCGCCTTCTGGGTGGCGGCGAGTTGCTGCACGGTGGCCATGTCGAGGTGGTCGTAATGGTCGTGCGAGATGACGATGGCGTCCAGAACGGGCAGGTCGGCCAGCGGCACCGGGGTCGGGTGCATGCGGGACGGACCGAGAATCGCGGACGGCGACACCCGATGACTCCACACCGGGTCGGCCAGCACCCGGTACCCGTCGATCTCGACGAGCACGCTCGAATGGCCGTACCAGGTGACCGCTGCGTCGGCGGCCTCGACGGGTGCGAGGGGTGTGGCGAGCGGGATCGGCCTGCGCGGGCGTCCCGCGCTGCCCCGCGTGATCAGTGCCTTGACGATCCCGGTCTCCGATCCGGGCATCATCATGCTGCTCGGATCGGTGTTGTGGAACTGCCGGTCGCGGTACCGCGGCGACGTCGCGGCGTACGGGCGCACCTTGGCACGCGACGCACCGATCTGAGACGGAAGCCCCCACGCGGCCCGCGTCAGCCACCCGAGGGCGGCGGTGGCCAGAACTGTCGTCACAGCGTTCTTCGCTTTCACCCCGACAACTGTAACCACGCGTGCGGGAAAGGTGCGGCGAGCGGCTACTGACCCCGGAACACCGGCGGACGCTTCTCGGCGCGCGCGGCGCGCGCTTCCTGCGCGTCGTAGCTCTTCCACGCCGCATGCAACGCCGCGAGCTGCTCGGGCGGCGGCGGGCTCTGGGTGCCGTCGTCGTTGAGCACCATCTTGAGGTGTTGCAGCGACAGCGGCGCCAGGCGCGCGATCGAGTGCGCCCACTGCCGCGCGACGGCGAGGTCGCCGCGCTTGTTGGCGAGGCCGTGCGCGAGCGCCTCGTCGGCACCGACCTCTTCCGCGCCGAGCAGGATCGTTCGTGCCGGTCCGCCGCCGATCAGGGCGGCCAGACGGTGCACCGTCCACCGGTCCACGGAGATGCCGAGCTTGGCGGCCGGGATGGCGAAGCGCGCCTCGGGAGCGACCACACGCAGATCCGCGGCGAGCGCCAGCTGGCTGCCCGCGCCGATCGCGGGGCCGTTGATCGCGGCGATGACGGGGACGGGCACCGAGTCGATGGTGTGCAGCATCTCGAGCAGGGTGTCCGTGAACCCGTCGGCGTACACGTCGCCCGACAGGTCGGCGCCGGCGCAGAACGCGCTGCCCTGCCCTGTGAGGACGATCACCCGCGCGCCGTCGGTGACGGACTTCTCGGTTTCCTCCCGCAGGAGTTCGCAGATCTCGGTGTTCAACGCATTGCGACGGTCGGGGCGTTGCAGTTCGAGGGTGAAGACGTCGCCGTCACGACTCGTCCCGATCATGTCCACTCGCTTTCTTCGTGATTGCTGTCCACTGACGAATTCTCCCCTGCCCACCCGACTGGACGTCTGTCAGCCAACCACAACCGAATCGGCCGGAACACACGAGGCTCTCCGGTAGTTGTGAGGGTGGAGGTGAGGACCGACATGAACAGCGATGTGGACGTGGCCGTGATCGGCGCGGGGCAGGCGGGGCTGTCTGCCGCCTACTATCTGCGCAGGTTCGGGGTGGAACCGGAATCCGGTTTCGTGGTGCTCGATCACGCCCCGGGGCCCGGCGGCGCGTGGCAGTTCCGGTGGCCGTCATTGACACTGAGCACCGTCAACGGTGTCCACGACCTTCCCGGGCTCGGCTTCGCCGACACGATCGGCGTGGACCCGAACGACCCGGAGGCCGCACTGGTGCATGCGGCGGCCGCGGTTCCCCAGTACTTCGCGACGTACGAGAAACAGTTCGAACTGCCGGTGCACCGTCCCGTGCACACGCGGGTGGTGTGTGCCCGCGGCGAGCGTCTACGGATCGAGACCGACCGCGGCGTCGTATCGGCCCGCGGTCTGATCAACGCGACGGGTACGTGGGAACGCCCCTTCATTCCCCGGTACCCCGGCGCCGAGTCGTTCGCCGGCCGCCAAGTGCACACCAAGGACTACTCCTCGGCGCAGGACTTCGCGGGACAGCACGTGCTCGTCGTCGGCGGCGGCATCTCGGCGGTGCAGTTGCTGGACGAGATCTCCCGCGTCACGACCACCACCTGGGTGACGCGCCGCCCGCCGGAGTTCCGGGACGAGCCGTTCACGCCCGAGATCGGCCGCGCCGCCGTCGCTCTCGTCGAGGACCGGGTCCGTCGCGGGCTGCCGCCGGGCTCGGTGGTGTCGGTGACGGGCCTGCCCGTGACGCCTGCGATCCGCGCCGCCCGCGAACGCGGGGTGCTGGCGCGGCAGCCGATGTTCAGCGAGATCACCGCGGACGGCGTCCGGTGGTCCGACGGCCGCGAACTGGAGGTCGATGTGATCCTGTGGTGCACCGGGTTTCGCAGTTCACTCGATCATCTCGCCCCGCTGCGGCTCCGCGGTCCGGGCGGCGGGATCACGATGACGGGACGCCTGGCCACCCAGGTGGCGTCGGATCCGCGGATTCATCTCGTGGGCTACGGCCCGTCGTCGTCGACGATCGGCGCGAACCGGGCCGGGCAGGCAGCGGCCCGCGAGCTGACCCGGCACCTCGGCGTGCCGACCGGCTCGGCGCGCCCTACCTGATCAGCGAGGCGATGAACACCGCCTGGTCGGGGCCGGCCTGGTACATGCTGCCGAAGTGACCACCCGAGTACACCCGGTAGTCGAGAGTCGTTCCTGCACTATGCATATCGGAGACCAGCTTCTCCGTCAGCGGGATCGGCACCGACGCGTCGGTGACCCCCTGCACGAGCAGCAGCGGACGGTCGAACCCCGCGACCGGGACCGCGAGGTATTCGCGCAACGCGTCCTGCAGCGCCGGGACGTCGAGTGCCCGCGACAGCATCTGCGCCACCGACACGTTCCGGGTCATGGCCGCGAACTGCCGGAACGGTACTTCGGGAGCAGCGTCCACGAACTGCTTCCCGACCGGCGTCAGATAGCTGTCGATGTCCAGCTCCGGATACGCGTCACGGACCCCGGCGATCAGGTACGAGATGTACACGGTGAGTCCGGCGAGGCCCTGCGGCGGAAACGAGGGACCGCTCCAGTTCGCCACCATCTCGATGTTCGACGGCACCCCGTTCGCGACTGCCCCGCGGTAGTCGAGTTCCGGCGCGTACGACGTGGCGGCGTGTGCGGCGAACACCGCGGCCTGCCCGCCCTGGGACAGCCCGACCGCCATCCACGTGGCGGAGAGGTCGGCGTCGACCTCGCGGGCGGCGCGCACGGAGTCCACGACGCTGCGCCCGGCGACCTTCCCGTCGAGGTAGGGCGGCACCCCGGGGGTGCCCAGGCCCACGTAGTCGGTGGCGGCGACGGCGTAACCGAGTTGCAGCCAGCTGCTCACGTAGTCGGAGGATTCCCTGTCGACCCCGGTCACGGAGGGTGCGTCGGCGTCGGAGTCCCCGACCGTTCCGTGCGCCCACGCGATGACGGGCCAGCCCCCGGCGGGCGGTGCACCGGGCGGCACGAACACCATTCCGGTGCACGGGGTGATGCCGTGCCGGTCGGTGGTCAGGTACGTCATCCGGTAGGCACTGCCGGTTCCGCGGAGCCAGAGCTCCGCCGGCAATTCGGACGAGGCGACGACCGTGCCGGGGCTCGATCCGGCCCGCAGCGGATCCGCACCGACAGTTGGTGCCCACAGCACGCTGACCAGTGCGAGCAACGCCACGATGCGCCACCACCTCCGCACCTCTCAACGGTAGCTGGGTGGGGGTGGCGCAGTACTGTGAATCGTCCACCCGCAGGGGACGGGCGGACGAACGAGACGGGGAGAACCGAAAAGACATGAGCGACGACGGCACGATCCTGACTCCCGGCGACACGTGCTGGCAGGTTGCCCACGCCGATCGTCTCGCGTGCATCGTCGACGCGGCGGACTACTTCCGTCATGCCAAGTCCGCGATGCTGCAGGCCCGCAGGCGCATCATTCTCATCGGCTGGGACTTCGACACGAGGATCAAGTTCGAGCCGGACGAGAAGACGCTCGACGGCCCCAACCAGCTCGGCCGGTTCCTGGCCTGGCTGACGCGGGAACGCCCCGATCTCGACATCTACCTGCTCAAATGGAACATCGGGGCCTTCACCGCGATCGGGCGTGGCATGACGCCGATCTTCGTGGTCAACTGGGTGACCGACCGCCGCCTGCACTTCGAACTCGACGCCGCCCACCCTGTCGGCTCGGCGCACCACCAGAAGATCGTCGTCATCGACGACGCGCTCGCGTTCTGCGGCGGCATCGACATGACCGTGGACCGATGGGACACCCCGGAACATCGGGACCGCAACCATTACCGGACGCAGCCGAACGGCAGGCGGTACGGGCCGTGGCACGACGCGACGACCGCCGTCGACGGGGACGCGGCGAAGGCCATCGGCGAGCTCGCCCGCACCCGGTGGAAGGCGGCAACGGGGCAGGATCTGGCGCCCGTCGACGACATCGCGGGGAGGACGCCGTGGCCGGAGGGGCTGAAGCCGGCGATGCGCTCCGTGGACGTGGGCATCGCGCGCACGCTGCCGGAACTGTCCGACCGGGACGAGGTCCGGGAGATCGAGGCCCTGTATCTGGCTGCGATCGCGGGCGCCGAGCGGTCGCTGTACATCGAGAGCCAGTACCTGGCCTCCCGCACCCTCGCCGAGGCGATCGCCGAGCGACTACGCGAACCGGACGGACCGGAGATCGTGCTGGTGCTGCCGCGCAATGCCGACGGCTGGCTCGAGCAGAAGGCCATGGACGGCGCCCGCCGCCGGTTGCTGCACCTGTTGTGGCAGGCTGATACCGGGAACCGGCTGGGCGTCTACTACCCCGTCACGGCGGGTGGTGAGCCGATCTACGTCCACGCCAAGGTGCTGGTGATGGACGACCGTCTCCTGCGCGTGGGTTCGTCGAACCTCAACAACCGGTCGATGGGGTTCGACACCGAGTGCGATCTGGCAGTCGAGGTCACCGCCGACACGGCGAACGGTGACGAGCTGCGGCGGACCATTCTCGGTATTCGCCGTCAGCTCGTCTGCGAGCACCTCGGTGTTCCGGCGACACTGTTCGAGGACACGCTGGCACAGACGTCGTCGTTCCTGGGCACCGTGGAGGCGCTGCGCGGCGGTGGCCGGACCCTCGAGAAGTTCGAGCCGGAGACGGTCGAGGACGAGGACAGTCCGCTCGCGGAGAACGAACTGATGGATCCCGAACGCACACCGCCGAGCCTCTGGGAGCGCACCAGCCGGGGCCGGCTGCGGCGCAGGGTGATTCGGCGTCAGAAGGCGACCGGTTCGGTGCGGTAGATCCGCCGGTAGTCCTTGCGGAATGCCCGGCGGCCCAGGATCGACCACGCCATTCGGGCCGCGAAGGGCATCTCGGACAGGAACATTCGGCGTTCCTCGGGGGTCGCACCCTGGAGGATGAAGCCGAGGAACACCAGGAGCCGGTCCTTGGGGATCGACGCGCGGCCACGGTCGCCCATCTCCTGCCACTCGGCGAGCGTCATGAACCGCTCCGCCATCGGGAGGATGCGCTGTTCCTCCTCGCCGAGGTGCTCCTCGAGCGCGGCGGACAGCGCGGTCAGTGTCTTCGCCAGCGGTTCGCCGTCCACCGCATCCGCCGTGAACGCGGCGCCCTGCGACTGCGCCCGCGACAGCAGTTCGGAGAGGCGTTCGTGCTGTTCCTCCATCCGCAGCACCAGCGCCGCGTCGGTGGGCGCGCGGTCGAGCAGCTTCGGCCACAGCAGGTCGTCCTCACTCGTGTGATGGTGGTGGAGAGCGGTGGCGAGTTCCTCGAAGAACGTCACCACCTCCCCGGCACGGGCGGTGTCTCCAGCGGGAACGCCCCGGACGAGTGCGGGCAGCGCGGCGAACTGCCGACGGAAGCAGTTGTGGACCACCACCATCTCGCGGGTGTCGGGACGGACTGTGTGAGCAGTTGACGTAGTCATGCATTCAGGGTCGGTTCGGCGTCTTGGAGAGGACTTGGAGGCCACTAGTGCTTACGCTTGCTGCACGATGCTGCGTATTCGAGTACTCGGGACGTTCGAGGCGGAGGACGAATCGGGGGCCGTGGACCTCGGCGGCCCCCGCCAGCGCGCCGTGCTCGCGCTACTGCTCGTCGCGCACGGCGAGGTGGTGCCGGTGGATCGGCTCATCGACGACCTCTGGCACGGCGCTCCCCCACCGCGGGCGGTCGGTGCACTTCAGGCATACATTTCGAATCTGCGGCGGGCGCTGGAGCCGGACCGCGCGCCCCGGGCGGACTCCACCGTCCTGGTGAGCCGGGCCCCGGGTTACGCGCTCGTCCTGCCCCCGTCCGGCGTCGACGCGTGGGAGTTCGAGACCCTGATCCGGTCGGTTGCCGACACCGGGCGCGCGGATCTCGAACACGCGCTGAGCCTGTGGCGAGGACCGGCATTCGCCGAGGTGGCCGGTGAGCACTGGGCTCTCGCCGAGATCGCCCGGCTCGAGGAACTGCGGGTGGTCGCGCGCGAACGTCTGGTGTCGGCGGCCGTCGCGAGCGGGGATGCGGCCGGCGCCGTGCTCGACGCGCAGGCCCTCACCCGGGACCACCCGCTCCGGGAAGAGGGCTGGCGATTGCTCGCCCTGGCCTTGCACCGCAGTGGGAGACAGGCCGACGCCCTGGCCGCGTTGCGCGAGGCCCGCGGCCGGCTTGCGAATGAACTCGGCCTCGACCCCGGTCCCGCCCTGACGGAACTCGAACGACAGATCCTCACCGGCACCGTCCCGGCCGCACCCGCACCCGCCCTCGCCGCCGGGCCGGTCGACACGACGCCGGACCCCTGGTTCCTCGGCCGCAGCGAGGAATTGGCGACCCTGACCGACCTGATGACCGACCCCGGCACCCCCGTGGTCCTCCTCGGAGGCGACGCCGGATCCGGGAAGTCGTCCCTGCTGCGCCGGTTCCGCCGAACACTGCACGCCGCCGGGTGGCAGGTGGCGGTGGGTCGCTGCCCCGAAGTGGGCGGCGCCCCACCCGCCTGGGCGTGGGTGGAGATCCTGCGCGCACTGCGCGAAACGGTCGACCCCGGCGCCGAGACCGACGCCCTGGCACCCCTGCTCTCCGACAACCGTTCGCACGCGGCGCGACCGGACGATCCGAGCGGACGGTTCCTGCTGCACCGCGCCGTCGCCGATTACATCGGGACCGTCCGCGAGCACGGCCCTCTCGCCGTCGTCCTAGACGACATCCACCGCGCCGACGAGGACACCCTGTCGATCCTCGTGCGGCTCGCGCAGCAGCGGTCGCCGATCCTGCTGCTCCTCGCGTTCCGCCCGGACGAGGTGGACCCGAACCTGGAGAGCTGCTTCGCCGATCTCGCGTCGCTGCAACCGACCCGCATCCGCCTCGGCGGACTCGGACCCGGCGATTCGGCGGAGCTGATCCGGCAGGTGGCGGGACGCGACCCCGATCCCGACACCCTCCGCGCGCTCGCCGACCGGACCGGCGGAAACCCGTTCTACCTGCAGGAGAGCGCGCGGCTCCTGGCCAGCGAGGGCGAACTGGTGGCCACGTGGGAGGTGCCGGAGGGGGTCCGGGACGTCCTGCGCCGGCGGATCGCCCGTCTCCCCGAACTCGCCGTGTCCGTCCTGCGGCTGGCCGCGGTCGTGGGCCGCGAATCCGACATCGACGTCCTCACCCGCGCCGCCGAGGTCGACGAGGACACCGTGTTCGACGCCCTCGAGTCGGGCGTGATCGCCGGTCTTCTCGGCGAGCCGCGCGCCGGGACGGTCCGGTTCACGCACGCCCTCGTCCGCGACACGCTCTACTCCGACCTCACCCGGCTGCGCAGGAGCCGCTGGCACGCGCGGGTCGGGACGGCACTCGAGGAGTTGCGGCCGCACGATGTCGCGGCTCTCGCCCACCACTTCACCGAGGCGCTGTCGGCCGCCACCGCACGGCAGGCACTCGACCACAATGTCGCGGCCGCGGCGCAGGCCGCCGACCGCTATGCCCACGAGGCGGAGATCGGCTTCCTCGACAACGCCCTTCGAGCGGCCGACCGGTTGCCGCCGGACGCGGCGGCGTCCGTGGACGAGCGCGTCGAAATCCTCACCGAGCTGAGTCGCACGCAACTCGCCGCCGGCATCGGACTGGCGGGATCCCGCTCACGGAACCGGGCTCTCGCGCTCGCCCGAGACGCGGGACGCACCGACCTGGCGATCCGGGCGCTCGCGTTCGTCGACACCCCGACGCCGTGGATCAATCGGCGATACGGCGAAGTAGACACGGCCGTCGTCGATCAGATCGAGGCGTTGCTGCGGGACGAGGAACTGGAACCGGCGGTGCGGTGCCGGCTGCTGGTCACCCTCGTCCACGAGATCGGGGCGGAGGACCACGAGCGCACCGGTTCGGCGGTCCGGGAGGCCGAGACTCTCGCCCGTGACCTGGACGATCCGGTGCTGCTCGGGCTGGTGCTCTGCGCCGTCCACGCCGGCACCGGTTCCCCGACCAGCACGCTCGGCCACCACGTCATCGGCGACGAGCTGCTCCGGATCGGTGACCGGACGCAGCTTCCCGTATTCACCATGCTCGGCCACCACCTGCTGGCCGAGATCGCGTCCGGCAACGGTGACATCCCGGCGATCGAACATCACATGGGCATCCAGTCGGAGCTGGCGGACCGGTATCAGTTCCAGCAGGCGCAGGCGACCCGGGAGATGAGCCGCGCAATGGTCGCACACCTCACCGGCGATCTGGCCACGGCGGAACGACACTACGGGCGCGGCCACGAGTTGATGACCCGGGCGGGCCTCGACGCGGACAGCGTCTTCGCCCTCGCCCTGTTCACGCTCCGGCTCACCGAGGGACGCGCCGGAGAACTCCAAACGGTGATCGAGACCGTCGACAGTGCCGCGACGGACGTGATCGCCGATCTGCACGCCCTCGCACTCCTCGACAACGGCAAACCGGACCAGGCGCGGCAGGTCCGGCGTCACCTCCGCCCCGTCCGCCGCGACTTCTTCCATTCCCTGATGATGTCGCTGCGGGGCATCGTCGTCGCGGGGCTGGGTGAGCGGGACGAGGCGCCCGCGGTGCACGCGGAGCTGAGCCCGTACAGCGGCCAGATCGGCGGCGGCGACACGGCGGCGTTCGCGGTCGGCCCCGTCGACACCATTCTCGGCGACCTCGAGATGCTCCTCGGCCGCCCCGAGGACGCCCGCAGGCACTACGCGGCGGCGCTCGAACTGGCCGAACGCTGCGGTTGCCCGGCCTGGGTGGAGGCCGCGCGCACCCGGGTGACCACCCGCCCAAGCGAGTTCCAAGTGGGCCACTAGCCGCCGGGCGCAGAGTCGGAGGCGACAGAACCAACCGGCTTTCCTGGAGGCTCCCCATGAGTTCCCTGCTCGCGCGCCTCGGCTCGGCTGCCGCCACCCGTCCTTGGCGGGTGATCGCCACGTGGCTGACGCTGCTCGTCCTGGTGCTTGCCGCCGCGTCCGCGTTCGGCGGAACCAACCACGACGACTACAACGTGCCCGGTCTGCCGTCGCAGCAGGGGACGAATCTGCTGACCGAGCGATTCCCGGAGATGTCGGGAGCGGACGCGCGGGTGGTCGTGCACTCCGAGAAAGGCCCGCTCGACCCCGTGGTCCTCGCCGATCTCGGCACCAGGCTGGCGGAGGTAACCGGCGTGAGTTCCGCGTCGCCGCCCCGCCTGTCCCAGGATTCCGACACCGCCGTGATCAGCCTCAACTACCGCATCCCGGTCACCGACTTCCACGGCAGCGAAGGGGTCGACGCCCTCGACGCCGCGGTGGCCGACACTCAGGCGCAGGGACTGCAGGTGGAACTGGGCGGGCAGGTCCCGGAGAACATCTCCAAGCCGTCGGGTACCGCCGAGGCGGTGGGCATGGTCCTGGCGCTGATCATCCTGGTGTTCGCGTTCGGTTCCGTGGTGGCCGCCGGACTGCCCCTGGCCGTCGCGCTCGTCGGCGTGGGCATCGGGTCGGGGCTCATCGCGATCATGGCCGGGTTCACCAGCATCAGCACCATCGCCCCGACCATCGCCACGATGGTCGGCATCGGCGTCGGGATCGACTACGCGTTGCTGCTCGTCACCCGGTACACCGAAGGCCTGCGGTCCGGGATGTCGGTGCGGGACGCCGTCGCCGCGGCCAACTCCACGGCCGGGACGTCGGTGATCTTCGCCGGCACCACCGTCCTCGTCTCCCTGTTCGGACTGCGGCTGTCCGGGCTGCCGATGTACGCGTCGTTCGGCTACGCCACGTTCGCGATGGTCGGCATCGTGATGCTCACCTCGGTCACGCTGGTGCCCGCACTGTGCGGGCTGGCGGGCACGCGGGTGCTGGGCAAGCGGTCCCGTGCCCGGGCCGAACGTCGCACGACGTCGCCGCTGACGGAACGGTGGGCGATCCGGGTGAGCCGCCGCCCGTGGCTGTGGGCCCTGACGGCGCTCGGCGTGCTGCTGCTCCTGGCCGCTCCGGTTCTGGGCATGCGGACGTGGCCGCAGGACGCAGGCAGCGCGCCGGCCGCCAACACGATCCGTCAGGCGTACGACCTGATCGACACCGAGTTCGGGCCCGGCGCCAATGGACCCCTGATGGTGGCGGTCGACCTGAACACGGTTCCGGCAGCCGAACTTCCGGCCCTCGCGCGTGAACTGGCAGCCGAACCGGGGGTGGCGTCGGTGACGCCCGTCCTGACGAACGCCGACGCGACGGCCGCGCTGATCTCGGTGCAGCCGACCACCGGTCCCAGCGACCCCCGCAGCACCGAACTGCTGGAGCGGATCCGGTCCGACGCCGCCGACGGCGTCCACGTCACCGGACTCACCGCGACGTTCGCCGACATCTCCGCCCGCCTCGCCGAACGGCTGTGGCTGGTGATCGCGTTCGTCGTCGCACTGTCCGTCGTGCTGCTCACATTCGTGTTCCGCGCGCCGGTGGTCGCGGTGAAGGCGGCCGTGATGAACCTGCTGTCGGTGGCCGCCGCCTACGGCGTGATGGTGATGGTGTTCCAATGGGGTTGGGGCGCGCAGCTACTCGGCCTTCCGCATGCGCTTCCCGTGTCGAGTTGGGTACCGATCCTGATGTTCACCATCCTGTTCGGACTGTCGATGGACTACGAGGTGTTCCTGCTCTCCCGGATACGCGAGCGCTGGCTCGACACGGGCGACTCGCACCGGAGCGTCGTCGAGGGACTGGCATCCACGGGCCGGGTGATCACGAGCGCGGCGGCGATCATGGTGGCGGTGTTCGCCGGGTTCGCACTCGACGGCGACGTGACCGTGAAGATGATGGGCGTCGGCCTCGCGACGGCGGTCCTCATCGACGCGACGATCGTGCGGATGGTGCTGGTGCCCGCCACGATGTACCTGCTGGGCAACGCCAACTGGTGGCGGCCGGGCGGACGCCGGGACGCAAAACCGGACTCGGACGCTACCTCCGCAGGCGTTCCACTTCCGCTTCGAGCGCGATGACCCGCCGGTACAGGGCCTGGATGCTCGCCATGCACACCCCGTTCGCGTCGACCATCGCTATGCGGCGGTCGTTGGAACCGAGACCGAATGCGGTGGCGAAATCCTGTGCCATCGGGCCCAGGTGCCGCACCGAATCGTGATCGAAACCGTAGGTCCAGACGCTGACCGGCATGTCGGCGAGGCGTTCGAGCACCTCCCCGGCACTGGCAGGCGGAGTCTGGGCGGCAACACCGCGTTTGCGGGTCAGAACCGAGTGAAACCACGCCAGCGGGTGGCGGGTACGGGCCGCTGTTCGCGCCCGCACCCGCCCCCGACGGGTGTCGACCCACATGGAGTCAGTCGGGGAGTTCGCCGACATCGTGCTTGATCGTCGCGTCACTGAGAAGGAGTCCGACCCCGAGGGCCATGACGCCGATTCCGAGTCCGATTGCGGCTCCGCCGAGTCCGAGCATGATTCCGAGCATGTTGTCTCCTGTTCGTCGCTGGTGTGCGGGATTTCGTGCCCCCGCTTTCTGAACACCTACGACTCTCGCGGCTCCGGCCGTCGGAGATAAGACACCCCAGGGGTGGTGCAACCGCACCCCCGGACGCGGCGCCGGGCGGCAGAATGGCCGCCATGACGGAATTGCCGGAATGGGCCCGCACCCTCGACCTCGCACCGCACCCCGAAGGCGGCTGGTACCGCGAGACGTGGCGCAGCGACGTCACGATCCCGGAGGGGAGCCTGCCCGGCGACTACCCGGGACCGAGGGCGGCCGGTACCGCAATCCTGTTCCTGCTGATGCCCGGACAGCAGTCGGAATGGCACAGCGTGCGCAGCGCCGAGATCTGGCTGTACCACCGGGGAAGCCCCCTGCGGCTCGAACTCGGCGGGGACGGAAGCGAACCCGCGAATCCGGACGCGCAGATTCTCGGCGCAGACGTCGCGG
>NZ_JBLWIT010000038.1:50026-209891 GCF_048381435.1 Rhodococcus mengyinensis
CCCGCCGCGGCACTGGCAACGAGCGAAGCCCGAGGGCGACGAACCGACTCTCGTCAGTTGCGTCGTCACCCCGGGCTTCGACTTCGCGGACTTCCGGCTCTAGGCCCTCCGGGCCCGTGCGCCTTTTTGGTTGCTGCAGCAACCAGAAAGGCGCACGGGCGGCGGAGCCGCCTACGAGCCCAGCGTGTCCGGGTCGGGGCCGATGCGCCCGTCGGCCCGGGTCAGCGACCCGACCGTGTTGATCTCGTCGGGGGTCAGCTCGAAGTCGAAGACGTCAAAGTTGGCGGCGATGCGCTCCGGCGTCACGGACTTGGGGATGACCACGTTGCCGATCTGCAGGTGCCAGCGAATGATCACCTGTGCGGTCGTCTTACCGTGCGCTGCAGCGATCTTCGCGATGGACTCGTCCTCGAGGACGGTGCCCTGCCCGAGCGGGCTCCATGCCTCGGTCGCGATGCCCTTTCCGGTGTGGAAGGCGCGCAGGTCGGCCTGGTTGAACCGCGGGTGCAGCTCGACCTGGTTGATTGCGGGCACCTCGCCCGTCTCGGCGATCAGCCGGTCGAGGGTCTCGGGGGTGAAGTTGGAGACACCGATCGACCGCGCACGCCCGTCGGCCTTGATCTTCTGGAAGGCCTTGAACGTGTCCACGTAGCGGTCCGCGGACGGCACCGGCCAGTGGATGAGGTAGAGGTCGACGTAGTCGAGCCCGAGGCGGTTCAGGCTGGCGTCGAACGCGCGGAGCGTGGAGTCGTACCCCTGGTCCTCGTTCCACAGCTTGGTCGTGACGAACAGCTCGTCGCGGGCAATTCCGGAGTCCGCGAGCGCGCGGCCCACTCCGGTTTCGTTCTCGTAGATCTTGGCGGTGTCGATGCTGCGGTACCCGGCCTTCAGCGCCTCGGTGACCGCGGCGTGGCTCTCGTCGTCCGGCACCTGCCACACGCCGAAGCCGAGGGCAGGAATGCTGTTCCCGTCGTTGAGCGTGACCGTAGGTACAGGACTCTGTGCATTGTTGAAACCCATGAGACTGTCCAACCGGGGACCCGGACCAGATGTTCCCGCGTCTCAGGATGTGGACTTTCGCGTGTCGTTTCGGTGCGACCGGGTAATCCGACGGCATCGGCGTTCAGGTGGTGACGCGCCCGGTGGAAGGGGCGGACATGGGCCTCGGATACACATTGGCCTATCGGTTCAAGATCACGCCCTGGGTGAAAGCGGGCCGCGTGTTCGGAAGCCAGATCGAGACGTTGCTCGATCCCTTCGACGCCCCACCGGGAGAGGTCCTCGACATCGGATGCGGCACCGGCGACCATGCCATCGAGATGGCCCGGCGGGGGTGGCAGGTGACGGGGATCGACACCGTCCAGCTGGCCCTCGACAAGGCGCGGTCCAAGGCCCGGAAGGCGGGCGTCGACGTGCGTTTCATGCACGCGGACGCCACCGACCTCGAGCACGCCGTCGGTCGCGGGTACCACCTGATCCTGGATGTGGGGTGCTACCACGGGCTCAGCGACCACGACCGGGTCGCGTACGCCGAGAACGTCACGACCGTGAGCGAACCGCACGCCACCCTGCTGATGTTCGCGTTCGGGCCGGGGCATCGCGGCCCGCTGCCGCGCGGGGTCTCCCGCTCCGACGTGGAGCGGACGTTCGAGAAGTGGAAACTCGTGTCGGACGTCGACGCGGACACGACCGGCATGCCGGGACCGCTCAAGAAGGCCGACCCCCGCTGGTTCCGCCTCGTCAAGCGCTGAGTGGATAATCGCCGGGTGACTGCAACACTGCGCATCAGCGGACTGTCGGCTTCGCGCGGTGAGCGCACCCTCTTCTCCGGCCTCGATCTGACCGTCGCCCCGGGCGACGTGACCGGACTCGTGGGGGCGAACGGTGCCGGCAAGTCGACGCTGTTGACTGCGCTCGCGGGGGTCGGCTCGGCGGACGTCGAGGGCAGTATCGTGCTGAGCCCGCCCGACGCGGCCGTCGGCTACCTCGCCCAGGAACCCGACCGGATCTCCGGCGAGACGGTGCTCGACTTCCTCGGTCGCAGGACCGGCGTCACCGAGGCCGAGCACACCATGAATGCGGCCGCGGAAACGCTCGGCGAGTCGGATGAGGATCTCTACTCCCCCGCCCTGGAACGCTGGCTGGCGCTGGGCGGCGCCGATCTCGCCGAGCGCGCGGAGAAGGTCGTGAGCGAACTCGGGCTGGGAGTGCCGCTCGACGCGCACATGACGTCGCTGTCCGGTGGGCAGGCCGCGCGCGCCGGATTGGCGTCGCTGCTGCTGTCCCGGTACGACGTGCTGCTGCTCGACGAGCCGACCAACGACCTCGACCTCGTGGGGCTCGAGCAGCTCGAGCGTTTCGTCGCCGAGAGCCGGGCTGCGATGGTGGTGGTGAGTCACGATCGAGAATTCCTGGCGCGCACCGTGACCGGCATCGTGGAACTCGACCTGGTACAGCAGCAGATCGCGGTCTACGACGGCAGCTACGACTCGTACCTCACCGAACGGGAGATCGCGCGCAGGCATGCGCGGGAGGCGTACGAGGAGTACGCGGGGACCCGTTCGGACCTCGAGGACCGCGCGCAGATGCAGCGGAACTGGATGGAGCACGGCGTCCGGAACGCGCGGCGTAAGGCGAAGGACAACGACAAGATCGGCAAGGGCCTGCGCACCGAGTCCACCGAGAAGCAGGCCGCGAAGGCCCGGCAGACGCAACGCCGGATCGAGCGGCTCGAGGTGGTCGAGGAGCCGCGCAAGGAGTGGGAGCTGCGGATGGAGATCGCGGCAGCCCCACGCAGCGGATCGGTCGTGGCGACGGCGAACGGTGCCACCGTCGCATGGGGCGGGGACCGCGAATTCACGTTCGGTCCGGTCACCACTCAGGTGGACTGGGGTGACCGGATCCTCATCACCGGCGCCAACGGGTCCGGCAAGACGACCCTGCTGAAGGTGCTGCTCGGCAAGATCGCCCTGGACGCGGGCACCGCGTCACTCGGTTCGGGTGTGGCGATCGGCGAGATCGATCAGGCCCGCGGCCTGTTCGAGGGCGGCGAGAAGGTGGCCGACGCGTTCGCGGCGCAGATCCCGGACTGGCCGGACGCCGACGTGCGGACACTGCTCGCGAAGTTCGGGCTCAAGGGACACCACGTGCTGCGGCCGGCGGCGTCGCTGTCACCGGGCGAACGCACCCGCGCCGCCCTGGCCCTGCTGCAGGCGCGGGGCGTCAACCTGCTGGTGCTCGACGAGCCCACCAACCACCTGGACCTCCCCGCGATCGAACAGCTCGAGCAGGCCATGGAGAACTTCGACGGCACGCTGCTACTCGTCACCCACGACCGGCGGATGCTGGATTCGACTCGCAGCACGCGCCGGTGGCGGATGGACGGCGGCCGGCTGTCCGAGGAGTAGTCAGTCGCCTTCGGCCATCGGCGGCAACGCCTTGACGAACGGCGGGTCGTAGTCGACCTTGCCCAGCTTCGCCGCGCCTCCGGGGGAACCGAGGTCGTCGAAGAAGTCGGCGTTCGCCTTGGTGTACTCCACCCACTGGTCCGGGACGTCGTCCTCGTAGAAGATCGCCTCGACGGGGCAGACCGGCTCACAGGCGCCGCAATCGACGCATTCGTCGGGGTGGATGTAGAGCATCCGACCGCCCTCGTAAATGCAGTCGACAGGACATTCTTCGATGCATGCCTTGTCCAGAACGTCGACACAAGGCTCTGCGATGGTGTAGGTCACGTCAGTAATCCTGTCCTTTCCTGCCGTCCCGCGCGAATCGCCTCCACTCTGCCACTCAATTTCCCGAGGTCAACTTGTCGGCGTGCGGCCGGCGGCGAGGGGGGTGGACGGTGGTCTGCGACACCCACTCCGTTGTATCCCATTGACAAACTGTTGGGTTTTCACAACACTTTGTTGCATGAGCCCAGTACGGCGGGGGGACGCCCTCCCCATCTACAACCGCATCGGCGTCCTTCGCGCCGAACGCGGGATGAGCCGGGCTCAGCTGGCGGGACTCATCGACGTCAATCCCCAGACCGTCGGCGCGCTCGAACGGGGCGACCACTACCCCAGCCTCGACCTGGCGTTCCGTATCTCGTGGGTGTTCGAACTGCCCGTGGAGGCCATCTTCTCCCGCACCGAGTTCGGACCCCTGTCCACCGAGCTCTACCGCACCGACCGACCGCCGTCCACGACAGGAAACGGGGAGAGCCATGCCTGAGACCAATCTGATCGAGCGGTACCAGGGGTTCCGGACGCGCAGATTCCTCCAGAACGAACGCCGGTACCGGACGTGGCTACCGAGGTGGCGGACGCGCAGCCGCAGACGAATCCTGGTGATCGCTCTCGGGGTGACGTTCGTGTTCATGACCGCCGTCGGCATCGTGTGCCATTTCGACATGGTCGTCGGGCCGCTGCTGTGGTTGCCCGCGTGCCTGCTGTTCTTCCCGCTGTGGACGATGCTCCAGATCGTGTCCGGGCGGCAGGGCGACGCTCCGCGCGACGCTCTCGACGAGTGGGAGATCCAGCAGCGCAACAGTGCCCGGTCGATCGGACTCACGGTCACCCAGCTACTGACGCTCGTTCCCGCGCTCTACCTGATCTTCGTCGGCGCGCTGGACGGCGATCACGGCAACGTGCCGTACGCCGCGGGACTGCTCGTCGTCACCGCGCTGATGGTCGGGGGGTGCACGCCCGCCATGATCCTCGGCTGGACGCAACCCGATCCCGACCCCGACGACCTCGCTTCGTAGGAACACCCGCACTCGAGAACGGGAAGGACCCATGTCTCACACCCTCACGATCGACGGCATCTCCAAACGGTACGGCGAGGTCGTCGCACTCGACGACCTGTCCTTCGAAGTCCGCCCCGGTGAAATCTTCGGTTTCGTCGGCAGCAATGGTGCCGGCAAGACCACCACCATGCGCATCGCGCTGGGCGTCCTGTCCGCCGATTCCGGTGAGGTCCGGCTCGGCGGCAAGCCGGTGGACCTGGATGTGCGGCGCACCATCGGGTACATGCCGGAGGAACGCGGGCTGTACCCGAAGATGAAGGTGGGCAAACAACTCGAATACCTCGCCGAGCTGCACGGCATTTCCCGCTCGGCGGCGCGGGAGGCGGTCGGCCGCTGGACCGAACGCCTCGGCATCGCGGACCGTGTCGGCGACACCGTCGACGCACTCTCGCTCGGCAATCAGCAACGCGTCCAGCTGGCCGCCGCGCTCGTCCACGATCCGGCGGTGCTGGTCCTCGACGAACCCTTCTCCGGGCTCGACCCCGTCGCGGTGGACGTCATGAGCGAGGTGCTGGTGGAGAAGGCGAACACCGGGGTGCCGGTGATCTTCTCGAGCCATCAGCTCGAACTCGTCCAGCGCCTGTGCCACCGCGTCGGCATCATCAGCCACGGCCGGATGCGTGCCGTCGGCACCGTCGACGAACTCCGCGGCGGCGGCAACGCCCAACTCGAAGTCCACGCTCCGGAGGCGCCGGTCGGCTGGGCTCACCACCTCGAGGGCGTCACCACGATCAGTCACCTCGACGGCCGGACCCTGCTGTCGCTCGACACTGACGTGGACGACCAGCTGATCCTGCACACCGCCCTGAAGACCGGACCGGTGCACGAATTCTCGCTGCACCGGCCGACCCTGACCGATCTGTTCCGAGAGGTGGTCACGGCATGAGTGCCCCACTGAGCCCCGCCCGCGCGATCGGCCTCGTGGCCCGCCGCGAATTCCTGACGCAGGTGGCGAAGAAGAGCTTCGTCATCAGCAACGTGATCATCCTGCTGGCCATCGTGGGCGGCATCGTCGCGTACTCGCTGTTCTCGGGCGGCGACGACGAACGCGCCACCATCGGACTCGTCGGCGACCAGTCGCTCGCGCCGGCTCTCGTCGCCACCGGTGACGCGGTCGGGACGCCGGTCGACGTCGTCCCGGCCACGGACGAACAGGCCGCGCGGGACGAGGTGGGGAACGGTGACCTGGACGTCGCCCTGATTCCCGGCACCGACGGATCCGTCACGGCCGTCACCGAATCCGAGATCGGCTCCGGGCTTCGCACCGTGATCGACGCGGCCGTGGTGCAGCAGGCTCAGTCCGGTGCGCTCGCCGCGCAGGGCGTGGATCCCGCGCAACTCGCCGAAGCGACCGGCCGGGCGGTGGTCACCGTCGATGCACTCGATCCGCCCGACCCGGAGAAGGGCCAGCGCGTGGCCCTCTCGATCGCCGTGGTCGTCCTGCTGTACATGCAGATCATGATGTTCGGCATGTACGTGGCGATGGGTGTGGTGGAGGAGAAGTCGAGCCGCGTCGTGGAATTGCTCCTGTCGACCCTCCGTCCGCTGCAGCTGCTCTGGGGCAAGGTGATCGGCATCGGCGCGGTGGGTCTCGTCCAGTTGACCGCCTACGGTGTGGTGGGTGTCGCCGCCGGGCTCGCGACGGGCGCGCTCACCGTGACGGGGACGGCGATCGGGGTGCTGGCCGGAACGCTCGGCTGGTTCGTGCTCGGATTCGCGT
The DNA here is from genome assembly GCF_048381435.1 of Rhodococcus mengyinensis. Taxonomy (NCBI): domain Bacteria; kingdom Bacillati; phylum Actinomycetota; class Actinomycetes; order Mycobacteriales; family Nocardiaceae; genus Rhodococcus; species Rhodococcus mengyinensis. The sequence goes on from NZ_JBLWIT010000038.1 coordinate 56,536, forward strand.
TCTTCGCGGTCCTCTACGCCGCGGCCGGGTCGATGGTGTCGCGGCAGGAGGACGTCAACGCCACCGCGTCACCGCTGATGGTGCTGATCGTCATCATGTTCTTCAGCGCCTTCTCCTCGGTGAGCAACCCGGACGGCACCCTCAGCAACGTCCTCAGCTGGATTCCGCCGTTCTCGGCGATCCTGATGCCGCTGCGCATCGCCGCCGGCGTGGCGTCCCCGGTCCAGGTGGTCGTCACGGTCGCTCTGATGCTCGCGGTGACCGCCGCACTCAGCGTGCTGGCCGCGAAGATCTACCAGCGCTCGATCCTGCGTATCGGCAAGGTCGTGTCGTGGAAGGAGGCGCTCGGCAGGTAGCGAATTCCCAGCGCACGGCCAAGTTCCCTGTGTAGTCTTCGAATCGTCGATCGATGCTGCTCAGCTGCCGTCGTGGAACGGGGAACACCCATGGTCGTCCGTCGCGGGAAGCCGATCGTCGTCATCGCCGTCACCGTGGTCGCGTCCATGACGTTGATGCTGACGGCCTGCACGTCCGACGAGCCGGCCACTGCGCGCGGTGGCAACGCCGGCCCCGACGGCACCCCGGTCGCTTACCAGGAGCCGGTGAAGCTGTCGAGCGAGAACGGGGTGCTCGAGGTTCGGCTGTCGGCCCATCAGGGCACGGTCGACCTCGACACCGTCTCGGAGCCGGTGTCGGGCTTCCTGGTCTTCGGATACGAGGTTCTGCGGGGCACGAGTTCGGACGGTTCGACCACGGGCGACGACGTCTACCCGGCACCGACGTTGCGCGTCGACCCGGGTGAGCGCCTGATCATCCACTACGACAACGATCTCCGGAACCTGACGATCGAGGACTTCTACGACCCCGCGTTCACGCCGGCGGGCGGGGAGGTCCCGATCTATCCCCCGGCCCTCGACTCGGCGCCGCTGAACCTGCACACCCACGGTCTTCACGTGAGCCCGGACGGCAACGCCGACAACGTGCTGCTCGACATCCCCGCCGGGATGGGCAACGTCTACGACTACGCGGTGCCGAAGGACATGCCGAACGGCCTGTACTGGTACCACAGTCACCGTCACACGATGACGGCGCAGCAGACGTATGCGGGGCTCGCGGGACTGCTCGAGATCGGCAGGCCCGACGGCAACCTTCCGCTGGTGACGCAGAACGACGTTCCCATCCGTGACATGGCGTTGCAGTACAACTTCGTCTTCGACCGTAAAGGCAACGGCCACCAGCTGAACGACCCGAACTGGCCACAGTTCGTGAGCACATTGAAGCCGCCGGAGGGGACTCAGCTCGCCGACGGAACGTACGAGCCGAGCCTGGCGCCCGTGAACTTCTCGGAAACCACGGAGGGCTCCCAGTACGTCACCAACTGGTATGCCGGGCCGCTGTCGCCGGCGAATCATCGCGGGCAGAACCAGTTCGTGCCGGGCAATCTCCAGAGCTTCAGTAGTGATTCGACGAACATTCCCGCCGACCCGTCGCTGCCGGACAACGAACGCGACGTGCAGTACACCGTCAACGGGCAGTTCCAGCCGGAGCTGAAACTGAAGCCGGGCCAGACGGAGATGTGGTCGCTGGCGAACATCAGCGATTTCGCCTACATGCCGCTCAGGCTCACCGAGACCGCGACGGGCAACCACCCGAAGTTCGCCGTCGTCGGCCAGGACGGAAACCCCTTCACCCAGGTGCAGTTGCCCGTCGGTGGTGACGGCACCCGGCTCGTCATCCCGCCGGGGTCGCGGTACGCGATCGCCGTGACGATGCCGGACACCGGCGATCTGGTGCTCGACATGCCACCGCTGGACGGGGCGAAACCCGTCACCAATCCCGGCGTGCTCTACACCAACAACGGCACCGACAATCCGCCGGCCGAGCTGGGCACGGTGACGGTCGACCCGTCGGTGATCAGTTACGCCGACGGCTTCTTCACCTTCCCCACCCAGACCCTCCTCCACGTCACACCCGACAGCGGTGAAGGCCGGACCACGCCGTTCGAGCCCGGTCAGAACCTCGACGCGTACACGTCGTTCGTGGACACGTCGGTGATGACACCGGACGTGAAGCGCACCCTCACGGTCTCGGGCGGATTCGGCAACGAGAAGGCCAGCAACAGCGACCCGAAGGCCTTCACCTACGAGTTCGACGACAACACGTTCCCGAACATCCCGCTGATCCAGCCGCGCCTCAATTCGGTCGAGGAATGGTTGATCACGAACCTCAACAACGACGAACATCCGATGCACATCCACGTCAACGACTTCCAGGTGATGGAGATCGTCGATCCGATCGCGGGCACCCGGACCGGGGTGCAACCGTGGGGTGAGGACAACGTGAACGTGCCGGCGCCCGTCACCGACGCGAACGAGAACCCGCTCGTGCCCGCATCGGTGACGCTGCGCACGAAATTCACCGAGTACACGGGCACTTTCGTGATCCACTGCCATCGCCTCAACCACGAGGACAACGGACTGATGGCCACCGTCAACGTCATCCCCGAGGTGTCGACGTACGCGGTGGCGGTGCCGGGTTCGGCGGGCACCCCCGCGACCGTGCAGGTCCACGACGGCAACGGCGACAAGGTGATCGCCGCGGTCACACCGTTCCCGTCGTTCGAGGGCACCCCGACGGTGGCGATGGCCGACGTCAACGGCGACATGATCCTCGACCTCGTCGCCGGGACCGGTGCGGGCGTGTCGCCGGAGGTCGTCGCGTACGACGGCAACGATGTCGGCTCCGGCCCGTTCACCGCCGAGCTGACCCGGTTCGCCCCGTTCGACGACGGCTACCGCGGGGGCGTGAACGTCGCGGGTGCGGACATCGACGGAAACGCACTGGCCGACAACATCATCGCCGGAACCGGCCCCGGCACCGAATCGCAGGTGAAGGTGTTCTCGTCCACCCTGCCCACGGAGAAGGGCACGGCACCCGAGGTCTTCTCGAGCTTCACCCCCTACCCCGGATCGCAGTCCGGGGTCACCGTCGCCACCGGCTTGGTCGACGCCGGCTCGGGCCGGGCAAGTATCGTCACCGCCCCCGGCCCGGGAGAAGCGCCTCGCGTGAAGACGTTCCGCTACGACCTGTTCGAGCCGACCGCCGCCGCGGCGGCCGACGGCACCGCGGACGAACACGCCGGCCACACCGATGGACCGCGGATGACGTCGGAGTTCCTGGCGTTCGACGAGAGCTACGTCGGCGGTGTCTCACTCTCGACCGGGTGGGTGGCCGGCGCCGAAGGCGGAGCGAAGAGCATCGTCACCGGCATGCTGGGCGGCGACGGCACTGTTCGCGTGTGGTCGAGTGGTTCACGACTCGACGGTGAACCGGGCATGTATCTCGAGAGTCCGAATCACCACTCCGGCGACGTCGTGTTCACTCAGATCGCGTCGTTCGCACCGTTCGCCGGCGGCCCTCCCGGCAGCGGGGTCCAGGTGGGAACCACCAGCACCACAAGCGGCGCCGACCTGCTCGTCAGCGGCCCCGGGCCGGGCGGCACCGAGGTGCGCAAGTTCGGACTGGGCCGCGCCGAACCCCAATCCACCACGCTGGTGCCGCTGCCGTTGGGCGCCATCCCCGCCCTCCCCGCAGCGCAAGGGTCCGTGCCACTCGGCGGGCGGTAGGTGCAGTCGGTCAGCCGGCCCGCTTCTCGGCGGCGTCGGCGATGTCGTCGAGATCGCGCCGGATCGCCTTGGTGGTGGCCTTCAGCGCGAAGGAGCCGAACACTTTCATCATGAACTTCGACACTGCGCCGAGCCCAGTTGCTTCCGCTGAGAAGTGGAACGTCAGGGTGGTGCCGTCACCGGCAGGCTCCAAGGTGAACACCGTCGTGTAGTCCGCGCCGTGGGACGACGCCTTCACGACGGTGCGCTTCTCCGGGTCGATCTCCGTGACCCACATTTCCTCGGTCGACGACTTGCCGAACAGCACCCGCGTCTCGCGCCACCGCGTGCCGACTTCGTATTTCGTCGAGTCCAGCCTCTCGAGCTTCTCCACACCGCTCAGCACCGATTCCGCGTTGTCCAGATCGGTGACGACCGCCCAGACCGCGCCGACGGGCGCATCGATCGTTCGGCTCACGCGGATCTCCGAGGCTGACATGGGGCACCCATTTCTTTCTTCTCAGGGCAGGGTCCAGAATTGGCGGGTCATCAGGTAGAAGACGATGACCCAGAACACCATAACCCCGGCGACGATCGCGAGCCCTCGACGGTTCGTTGTCGCTTCCGGAACGTCCGGGGGTGGCCGCAGCCAGCGCCCCAGCACCCGGTTCACGTAGTACGGCATCGTCACGAAGCTCATGATGAAGCTGGACAGCAGGTTTCCGACGAGCAGACCGAGCCACAGCGGCATCTTCAGCGGCGACAACGCGAGGGTGAGAATCACGACGGTGGGATAGAGACCGACCCACACCGCGATCGACGTCTTGGTTTCGGACGGCGGCGGCGCCTCGTTGCCGTTTTCGTCGAACGCGAACCAGCTCCCGAAGGAGTTGTCGATGGTGCGCAATTCGAAGTCGTGGAACTTCTCCCCCTCGGCGAGAAGTTCCTGACGCTTCGCCGAGGTGAGCCACCTGTCGAGGTCGGCGGCGTTGTCGTAGCGGTACAGCGCTGTCCACTCGTCCTGGATTCCCTCGATGGGCCGGAAGAGTTCGCTGCCGCGGAAGCCGTCGAACTTGCTCTCTTCCAATCGCAGTCGATCCTGCCACGCGAGGAAATCGTCGACGTGCTCCGGACCGACACGGTGCGTCACGACGACCGTCACGAGTGGATCCGACTCGCGTGCGCCCCCGCTGATGACCTGCTGGGTGGCGGGGCCGTCGAAGTACTGCTGCCCCTCGTCCAGCCGCTGCTGCCGGGTGGCGCTGTTGATCCAGGCCTGCACGTGGGCGACGGAGTCGAAGCGGTAGACCACGACCCAGTCGGGTTGCACGGCGGTGGGCGCGGAGATCTCGGCGCCCAGGAACCCGGGGTAGTGGGACGCGGCGGTGTTCATGTCCTGCTGCCAGGCCTCGAACGCCTCCTCGGCTCCGGCGCGCACCTTCTGGCCGATGATGACCGTCGCGGCGTTGCCGGTGGACTTCTCGGTGGGCTTCTCGGTGTCCATCGCCCTCTCCTCACGGCTCAGGTCGTCGGAACCGATCGGTTCTCGCCGATTCGGTGGTAGATCCGCTCGGGGGTGAGCGGCAACTCGCGAAAACGCACGCCCGTCGCGTTTTCCAGGGCGTTGGCCAGCGCGGGCGCCACCGGGTTGATGCAGCACTCCGCCATTCCCTTCGCACGCATCGGTCCGACGGAATCCATCGAATCGACCAGCAGCACTTCGGTGCGGGGAATGTCGGCGTAGGTGGGGATGCGGTAGTTGCGCAGGCTGGGGTTGATCATCACGCCGTTGTCGTCGACGTGGAAGTTCTCGGTCAGCGCGAAGCCGATGCCCTGGGCGACGCCGCCCTCGATCTGGCCGCGGACCTGCACCGGGTTGATGATTACCCCGGCGTCCGTGGCGTGGACGCTGTAGAGGATGCGGATCTCGCCCGTCACGCGGTGGACGGCGATGCGGAAACCGTGGGTGTTGGAGACGACGCTGCGCGGCGACCCGTACGCCTTGCGCGCCTCGGTGAACCGGATGCCGCGCCGGCGGGCGGCGTCGAGGAGTTCGGTCAGCGGCACGCGCGTGCCGTCGCAGAGCACCCCGTCGTCGTCCATCGAGCAGGACGCGACGTCGACCCCGGTGTGCGCGGCGGCGAAGGCCAGGATGCGGTCGCGCAGGGCCTCCGACGCCCGCGACACGGCGTTGCCCGCGACGAAGAGGCCGGCGCTGGCGAACGCCCCCGTGTCGAAGCCCGTACGGTCGGTGTCGGACTGCACGAGACGCACCCGCGACGGGGTGGTGCCGAGGTGGGTGGCCGCGATCTGCACGTGTGCAGTCGACGTCCCCTCACCGAATTCGACGGTGCCGACGGCGAGTTCGTACACGCCGTCGTCGCCGAGCGTCGCCCACGCCTCGGAGATATGTTCGGTCGGGGGCGCCGTCTCGTGTAGCGAGCTCGCGGTGCCCTCGCCGACGAGCCAGTCGTCGCCCAGCACCTGCCCGTTCGCGGTCCGCCTCAGTGCGGCGTCGACGAGGTCGATGCACTGCCCGAGCCCGTCCTCCGCGAACACGACGTCGTCGGGACCGTCGTCGATCGCGACGAGTGAGTCACCGGGGCGGACGATGTTGCGGCGCCGCAACTCGAGCGGGTCGATGTCGAGCGCGACTGCCAGCTCGTGCATGGCGGACTCCACCGCGAAGGCGGGCTGGGTCATGCCGTACCCGCGCAGCGCTCCGCTGGGCACGCTGTTCGTGTAGACGGAATACCCATCGAACTTCTTGTTGAGACACCGGTACGCCGAGATGGCGGCACCGGCGGCGAACAACGTCTCGCCGCCGTGGTTGCCGTACGCGCCCGTGTTCGACACGTTGCGCACCTGGAATGCCGTGAGTGTGCCGTCGGCCCGGGCGCCGAGCGTGATCGTCAGCTTCATCGGGTGCCGCGGCGACGCCGTCGTGAACTCTTCCTCCCGAGTGAACTCGAAGCAGACGGGCCTGCCCGTGTCGAGGGTGGCGAGCGCGACCAGATCCTCCGAGATCACCTCCTGTTTGCCGCCGAAACCACCCCCGACGCGCATACAGAACACGCGCAACTGGTCGGGGCGCAGGTCGAACAGGTGAGCCAGCTTGACCTTCGCGATCGACGGCGACTGCGAACTCGTGCGCACGTGCAGGCGGCCGTCCTCCATCCAGGCGATCGACCCGTGCGTCTCGAGATGAGCGTGCTGCACGCGCGGGGTGAAGTAGGTGCCCTCGTGGATCACGTCGGCCTCGGCGAACCCCGCCTCGATGTCACCAACCTCCCCGTGGAGCTCGAGCAGGATGTTGTGCACGGGATCCCGCACGAACGGGTCGTCCGAACCGTGCAACTGCGGTGCACCGTCGGCCATCGCCTCCTCCGGGTCGAACACCGCGGGCAGCACGTCGTATTCGACCACCACCCTGCGGCACCCCTCCTCCGCGGCGCCGACCGTGTCGGCCAGCACCGCGACCACCCGCTGACCGACGAAGCGGACCGTGTCGTCGAGGATGTACGTGTCGTCGGGGTCGACGAGATGATCGGTGTGGATGGCGGTCGTGAACCGCTTCCGGGGCACGTCCTCCCACGTGTACACGCGGTGCACGCCGGGGACGGCGAGCGCCGCCGTCGTGTCGATCGACACGATGCGGGCGTGCGCATGCGGAGAATGCAGCACCTCGAGGTGCAGCATGCCCTCGATCTCGGTGTCCATGGTGAACTCGGCGCGGCCGGTCACCACATCGGTGGCCGCGGGTGCCCCGACGCTGGTGCCGACCGCGCGCCCCGGCTCGGCGACCTCCACCGCGGCGACACCGTTCACGGCATCTTCGATGGCCCGATAGCCGGTGCAGCGGCAGAGATTGCCCTTCAGCGCGCGTGGCAGGTCTTCCTTCTGGGCGTCGGTGAACGTCGCCGACGTCATGATCATGCCCGCGGTGCAAAATCCGCACTGGAACCCGGGGGCGTCACGGAACTGCCGCTGCAGCGGATGCAGGTCGTCCGGCGAACCGAGGCCCTCGATGGTGGTCACCTCCCGCCCCTCCGCGCGGAACGCGGGCGTGATGCAACTGTGCACGGGATCGCCGTCGAGCCACACCGTGCAGGCTCCGCAATCGCCTGCGTCGCAACCCTTCTTGACGCCGTGATGACCGAGCGACCGCACGAACGTGCGCAGACACTGCCCGGGATTCGGTTCCTCGTCGAACGCCCTGCCGTTCACGGTGTACGTCATTGCCGGTCTCCTGCGGTGAACTCGGTCCGGATCTCCTCGGCGAAGTGCTTCGTCAGGTGGCGACGGTGGTCGGGGGTGCCGTTGGGATCGTCGAACCACACGTCGTCGGGTATCGCGTCGATGCTGTGCTGGAGCGAGCCGGCGTCGGGTACGGCGTCGAAGGCCAGCCGGACCGGACGGGTGGTGCCCGCCGTGATCGTGAGCAGCAGGTCGTCGCCGCCGGGCGCCTGGGTGCCGATCATGAACACCGTCGAACGGCCGAGGCGCGTGAGGGTGAAGCGCCGATGCGTGTGACGCTTGCGGAGGGCACCGATCGGGATGTCGATGCGGCGCAGGATCTCACCCGGTGTGAGCACGTTCTCGCGGTTGCCCGTGACGAAGTCGGCGGCGTCGACGGTGCGCTCGGACCCGTCGGCGGCCCACAGTGTGTACGTCGCCTCGAGCGCGACCGCCATCGTGATCATCGGGCCCGCGGGAAGCGACATGCAGATGTTGCCGCCCACCGTCGCCGAATTCCAGACCTTGAACGACGCCAGGAAGGCCTCGCAACTCGTTCCGAACAGCGAGGCGGCTCTCCAGTCGTCCGGCGGCGCAAGCGCATACAGCTCACGAATCGTGCACGTCGCGCCGATCTCGAGGCCCGCGTCGCTCGGCAGCAGGGTCTCCCAGCCGAGCGTCGTGAGATCGACGAGACGGCGCAGGTCGGGCTGAGGCTCGGAGAACAGCCACGTTCCCCCGGCCAGCCACGCGTCGCCTTCCCGCCACGCCGCACCCGGACGGTCGGCTGGACGCCGAACGACATCGGTGATGGTGTTGAGGTCCATATGACTGCTCCACTCGGGAAATGTGTCGTCGTTCTCGTACCCGACCTGCGTCAACCCATCTGACTTTAGACACCGCGACAGCGGTCTCGGTGTCAATTGCCGGGTTCCACCCGGGCGCTGTTTGCGGTGTTCCGGCTGTGTGGGCGGCCGGGTGGGCGACCGTCACCCGCCGTAGCAGACATCTGCCGCCCCGGACCGACCGCTACTCTCAGGGCCATGGCCGCCAAGATTTCCGCCCACGACGTGCTCGAGTTGGTACTGGACGCAGGCAGCTTCGTCTCCTGGGACACCACACCCGTCGATGCGCGGCCGAACGAGAAGTACCGCGCCGACCTGCAGAAGGCCGCCGAGAAGTCGGGTGTCGACGAATCGGTGATCACCGGCGTCGGCACCGTTCGCGGGCGCCCGGTCGCGGTGATCGCGTGCGAGTTCGCGTTCCTGGCCGGTTCGATCGGCGTAGCCGCCGCCGAGCGGATCGTCTCCGCCATCGAACGCGCCACCCGTGAGGGTCTCCCCCTGCTCGCCTCGCCCACATCGGGCGGCACGCGCATGCAGGAGGGCACCGTCGCCTTCGTGCAGATGGTGAAGATCGCGGCGGCCGTCGCCACTCACAAGGCCGCCCATCTCCCCTACCTGGTGTACCTGCGGAACCCGACCACCGGCGGCGTGTTCGCGTCCTGGGGTTCCCTCGGGCACATCACGGTGGCCGAACCCGGTGCACTCGTGGGGTTCCTCGGACCCCGCGTCTACGAGGCCCTGTACGGCGAGAAGTTCCCCGAGGGCGTGCAGACGTCCGAGAACCTGTACCGCAACGGCGTCATCGACGGCGTCGTCCCCGCCACGCGCCTGCGCCGGCTCGTCCACCGGGCGTTGCGGGTGCTGATCGATCCGCCGACGTCGACCGCCACCGTCACCGAACCGGCGCCGGACGTCGACATTCCCGACGTGCCCGCGTGGCAGTCGGTGATGCTGTCGCGGCGCGCCGACCGGCCCGGCATCCGACACCTGCTACGGCACGCGGCCACCGAGCAGGTGCCCCTCAGCGGCACCGGTCAGGGCGAAACCGAGGGGACGGTGCTGCTGTCGCTGGCTCGTTTCCGAGGCGCGCCGTGCGTGTTGCTCGGCCAGGACCGCGCCGGGCAGTCGGCCCTGAACACAATGGGGCCCGCCGCCCTCCGCGAGGCCCGCCGCGGCATGCGGTTGGCCGAGGAGCTGCAGATCCCCCTGGTCCTGGTGATCGACACCCTCGGTGCAGCGCTGTCTCAGGAAGCGGAGGAACGCGGCCTGGCCCCTGAGATCGCCCGCTGCATCTCCGACCTCGTGACGTTGAAGACGCCGACCGTGTCCGTCCTGCTCGGTCAGGGCACGGGCGGCGGGGCGCTCGCCTTCCTCCCTGCCGACCGGGTGCTCGCCGCGCAGAACGGGTGGCTGGCCCCGCTTCCTCCCGAAGGCGCCAGCGCGATCGTCCACCGCGATACCTCGCACGCCCCCGAGATGGCGGCCGCGCAGGGCATCCGTTCGCTCGACCTGCTGCGCGACGGCGTCATCGACGCCATCATCCCCGAGCATCCGGACGCCGCCGACGAGGCCGTCGATTTCTCCAAGCGGGTCGGCGAGGCCATCTCCCGGGAACTCCGTGCCCTGACCGGGGTTCCCGAGAGCGAACGCTTCGCGGCCCGGCTCGCCCGCTACCGGAACCTCGGCCTGGACTAAGACAGTTTGATCGTCGGGTTGTACATGTCCATCCACAGCGCGAGGTCGAGCGTGCGCTCGAGTCCGCGACGCGACACCTGATTGATCTGCGGGGTGTCGACGGACACCGCCCGAGACAGCCAGTCCGCACTGACCAGGCCGAACACCGGGTGCGAGGGATCGCTGAGCAGGTCCTTGCCGTGCTGCTGCAACGCCACCGCATACTTCGGGTCCTGGGTGGACGGGTACGGCGACTTCACCCGGTCGATCACCGACTGCGGCAGCACATCCCTGGTCGCCGCCCGCAGCAACGATTTCTCCTTGCCGTCGAACGTCTTCAGCGACCACGGCGTGTTGTAGACATACTCGACCAGCCGGTGATCGCAGAACGGCACCCGGACCTCGAGTCCGACGGCCATGCTCGCGCGGTCCTTGCGGTCGAGCAGCACGCGGACGAAACGCGTCAGATGGAGGTAACAGATCTTGCGCATCCGCCACTCGAAGTCGGATTCGCCGTCCAGCCGGTCGATCCCGGACACGGCTGCGTCGTACGAGTCCTGCACGTAGTCGTCCATGTTCAGCCCCGCCGTGACCTCCGGGGTGAAGATGTTGCTCTCGTCGCCGAAGTGCTCGGCGACCTGCACGAGCCACGGGAAGGTGTTCGCCTGCTGCGCCTTCGGGTCGAAGAACTGCTTGTATCCGCCGAACACCTCGTCGGCCGACTCACCCGACAGCGCCACCGTGGAGTGCTGACGGATCGCCTTGAACAGCAGATACAGCGAGGCGTCCATGTCGCCGAGGCCCATGGGGATGTCGCGTGCCCGGATGACCTTCGCGCGCACGGCGGGGTCCGCGAGTGCGTCGGAGTCGAGGACGATGTCCTGGTGCGCGGTCCGGGACCGCCGGGCCACGTCGTGCACGTACGGAGTGTCCGGGGTGCCCCGCAGTTCGTCGGCCACGAAATGTTCGGTCTGACCGACGAAGTCGACGGCGAACGTGCGGACCGTCTCACCGACCTCGGCGAGCTGCTCGGCGGCGATGCCGGTCATCGCGGACGAGTCGAGACCACCGGACAGCAGGGTGCAGCGCGGCACGTCGGCGACCAGTTGCCTGCGCACGATGTCGTCGAGGAGTTCACGGACGTGCGCGACGGAGGTGTCCCGGTCGTCGGTGTGCGGACGGGTCTGCAGGGTCCAGTACCTGTGCGCCCGCAGTCCGGTGCGCGAGACGGTGACCACCGTGCCCGGTTCCACCTCACGCATGCCGTCCCACACGGCGTGTCCCGGTGTCTTCACGAACGCGAACAGTTCCCGGATCCCGTCCATCGTGACGGTCGACTCGGCGATCGGATTAGCAAGGATCGCTTTGGGTTCCGAACCGAACAGGACACCGTCTCGGGTCTCGTAGTAGTAGACCGGCTTGATGCCCATCCGGTCGCGGATCATCACGAGGGTGTCGGTCCGCGAATCCCAGATGGCGAAGGCATACATGCCGTTGAGCCGCTCCGCGACGGCCTCTCCCCACTCCAGGTATCCGTGGAGCACCACCTCGGTGTCGGAGTCGGTGGCGAATCGGTGACCGCGCCCGTACAGCTCCTCGCGCAGTTCACCGAAGTTGTACACCTCACCGGAGTAGACCATCGCAACGGTCCCGCCGGGGGTGTCCACGCTCATCGGCTGATGCCCACCCGGCAGATCGATGATCGCGAGCCTTCGATGCCCGAGCGCGGCGTGTTCGACGACCCAGGTGCCGCGATCGTCCGGCCCCCGGCAGTTCATCGTCTCGGCCATGACATCCACGGTGGACTGTTCGACGCGTAGATCGCGTTCGAACGAGATCCATCCGGCGATTCCGCACATGTGTTCCTCCGACTGTCGCTGGCGCCTTCCTTCAGCGCGTGGTCAGTTGCGAGGTGGCGAACCGAGTCGGAACCGTAGCAATCACATTGACAGTTCTTTACTCTTGCTAACCACCTACATTCCACGGTAACCCTTTTCGGCGCGCAGGCGGTGGGCCCGGAGCACCGCCGGTCAGAACGGCGCGGGTTCGTCGGTCGCGTAGGCCTCGGATGCACGTGCACCGGGCGACCGGTGCCGGACCGCATCCAGGTGCGCCTGCCGTCGGCGGCGCTCCGCCCGAATCCGGGCAGCGGTGTTCTGCGCACGGGTGCGGCGGCGGGCCGCGGTCTTGGCATGGCCACTCGCGGCCGCGGCCGGGTCACTTCCGGCACCCAGGAGACCCGACGGCCGCGGTCGGTATCGGTGACCGGTGGGCGCGACCAACTCGATTCCACCGCCAGCGGTCACCCTCCAGTGACCGGAATGTTTGAGCCGGTGGTGATTTCGACAGTAAGCAGTCATGTTCCCGGCCACTGTCGGACCTCCGGCCGCGGGATCGGAATGGTCGAACGGCCGATGATGATCGAGGTCCGTGTTCCAGGCCGCCACATCGCAGTGCAACCATTCGCACCCGCCGACCAGCACCCGCATCCAGGTGTCGAGCACGGTGCCGGGACGGTACATGGTCGGGACGACAGAGCTCGGTGCCCGCACCGGTTCGACTTCCGCGACGGCCGCGATCTCGCGTGCGTGCGCCGCGTCGACGATTCCGTAGCCGTCGAGGTAGGCCGGTTCGTCGTCGCCCGCAAGTGTGGAGTCGAGCATGATCAGGTGCACGAGGGGCTTGCGCGCGGTCGTCGCGATGCGGGAGTCCTGGCCGCAATCGACCCGCCCGCATTCACAGTGCACGAACCCGACCCCGTCGATGAGCGCGGACAATCCGTCGGCCCGCCTCTGTTCGTACGTTCGAAGGTCGTTCGGGCACACAGTGTTTGCCAGTTCACGCAATCTCGCGTCGAATGCGCGACCCTGCGCCGCAGGGATGGATCCGAGGATTCGGCACATGCCGTCCTCGGCCGCGCCGACTCCGACGAACCGGTCTGCCTGCGCCTTCTCCCGCTTGGCCTGCACCCCTGCCGGGTCGAGCCTTGCGATGATGCGGTTGGCGGCATTCGTCAGCCTGCGGCCGGTCAACCCGGTTCCACCGGAGCGTAGTGGGACCAGAACCTGTTCGAGGAGTTGATGTTCGACCTCGCCGATCTGGCCATCGCTGACGTTTGCCGTCGCGTCCTCGATCAGGCGCACCCGGTACATGTCGAGATCACCGCGCGCCATGGCCTCGCGTGTGGCGTGCAACCGGGTACGTAGCGACATACCCAGGCCGATCAGCCGACCCGCCGCCGCTCGGCCCATGGTGAGCGCGGCACCGATCTCGGCCTCGACAACTTCGTGCGCGGTCGACGTCCACGCCCCGTCGGACTCGACCTCGGCAGTGCGGCGCACGAAAAGCTCGGCGATGACCGCCAGCTTCCGTTCGGCCACCACCGATTCACTGCGATGCAGGTCGGTCATCAACTCGACCAGACCCACATCGGATTCCCCGTCGACGAGACAGCGCACCGTCTCGCGAACCCCCCGATCGAATACCCCCGTATCGAACATGTGTTCTATCCTAGCGAAATCCCTTGCGCTCCACAAGACCCCGAAGAAGAGCCCACCGCCTAGCCACTCCCCGCCACGATGACAGGCACGGTGGCGGCGACGATGATTGCGGCGTTGACGGCCTCGACCGACTTGCGCACGGCAGTGCCTGCCCAGTCCCCTTCGGCGATCTCCTTCGCCCGTTTCTTCACGGCGCGACGGTCGGCGTCCGGGAACAGCTTCGGGGCCGCGTCGACGGCGGACAGCAGCGAGACGAGCGCGGCGGTGCGTGGAGTGGGAGCGACCCCGTCGAGGAGCGCGGCGCCCAGTTCGGACCGCAGCGCGCGTTCGTGGCTGCCGTCGACCTCCGGCCACCGGGTGGTGGGGAAGATGCCCAGCACCTTGCCCTTCTCCTCGCGGACCCATCCCGCGTCGACGATGCGCTTCACGAGTTCGTCGCGCAGGTTCTTGGCGAGCTTCTCGATGGCTGCTTCCGGTTTCATCGGCTTGGCCGTACCGATGAGGTCGACGGCCCGGGCGAGCAGCGGATCCTGCGGGCGCGCTCCGTCCCGGACGACGAGACGCCCCTTCTTCACATCCTCGCCGGGTTCGGCCGGGGTGACGACGTCGCCCAGGGCCAGTTCCAGCAGAACGGCGCCGGCGAGGACGCGCGGCATCCGGGTCCCGTCGACGACGGGCTTTCCCGACGTGTCGTCGAGCAGCAGCAACAGCAGGTCTTCGGCGAGCAGCGTCATGCTTCCACGATAGGGCCGACGTCGCGACGAAGTCCGGTGTCCGTTCAGCCGCCCCGGGAATGTTTGCCGGTTACCGTGAAGGGGAAATGTTCTGAGTATTCACCGGACGGTTGTCGGGCACCGCAGTCAAAGCACGAGGAGCGGCTATGAGCGCGATCGGACACTGTCGGGCACTCCTGGCGGTCGCCGTCGTTGCGTCGTCGGCCATGTTCGGTCAGGTGGCAGCGGCGTCGGCGGACGAGTGGCGGGCCCTTCCCGCCGACAAGCCGGCGTCGGCAGACGGTTCCGTCCTCGACCACGTCGAGGAGATCGACGACCGTCAGCTGAACATGTACGTCTACTCGGCGGCGATGGAGAAAGTGATTCTCCTCGAGGTGATCCGCCCGGCCGACACGAGCGTGCCCCGGCCGACCCTGTATCTGCTCAACGGCGCCGGCGGCGGCGAGGATTCGGCAACCTGGCAGGCGAGGACCGACGTGGTCGACTTCTTCGCCGACAAGAACGTCAACGTCGTCACTCCCGTCGGCGGGGCGTACAGCTACTACACCGACTGGGAGAAGCCCGATCCCGTCCTCGGCGTGAACAAGTGGACCACCTTCCTCACCGAGGAACTTCCCCCGATCGTCGACGCCACACTCGGAACGAACGGTGAGAATGCCATCGCGGGTCTGTCGATGTCGGGCACATCCGTCCTGAGCCTGGCCGAGGCGGCCCCGTCGCTGTATCGCGCCGTCGGCGCGTTCAGCGGGTGCGCCGAGACGAGCACCAAACCGGGCCGGGACTACGTCACCTTCGTCGTCAGCTTCCGAGGCGGCGACGTCGAGAACATGTGGGGACCGCCCGACGACCCCGCGTGGGTGGCCAACGACCCCGTCGTCAACGCCGAGAAGCTGCGTGGCATCGACCTGTACATCAGCAACGCCACCGGGCTGCCCGGCGTCCACGAGAACCTCAACGGCCCGGACATCAACGGAGATGTAGGCACGCTGGCCAACCAGGTGATCATCGGCGGCATCATCGAGGCCGGAACCAACGAGTGCACCCATCGGCTGGCCGACAGGCTGAACGCTCTGGGAATCCCGGCCACGTACGACTTCCGGCCCACCGGCACCCACTCGTGGGGCTACTGGCAGGACGACCTGCACAACTCCTGGCCGATGATCGCCGGTTCCCTCGGCCTCTGACCGCATCATCGCGCGCCGACGTCGCATAGGGTGTTTCGGGTCACACGACGACGAGAGGACGTGCATCGATGAGCTCCCCGGGGACCCCGCCTTCGAGCGACAACCATGGCCAGAACTACGCCGAGGTGTACCGCCGGAGCACCGACAGTCCCGAGGACTTCTGGCTCGCCGCCGCCGAGGCCGTGGAGTGGGTGACGCCGCCGACGCAGGCGCTCGACGACTCCGCCGCCCCGATGTACCGGTGGTTTCCGGACGCGACGCTGAACACCTGCTTCAACGCCCTCGACCGGCACGTGCGGGACGGCAACGGGGACCGGGCGGCGTTGATCTACGACTCGGCGATGGCCCCCGCTGCATCCCGCACCTACACCTACGCAGAACTTCTCGACGAGGTGTCCCGGTTCGCCGGCGTCCTGAAGGACCAGGGTGTGGTGGCCGGTGACCGGGTGATCGTTTACATGCCGATGATCCCCGAGGCGGCGATCGCGATGCTGGCCTGCGCCCGCATCGGCGCCGTGCACTCGGTGGTGTTCGGTGGTTTCGCTGCGAAGGAACTCGCGACCCGCATCGACGACGCCGGGCCGGTGGTGCTGGTGACGGCGTCGGGTGGCCTCGAGCCGGGGCGCACCGTCGACTACCTGCCGATGGTGGCGAAGGCGCTGGAGTTGTCCGGAACCCCTCCGCACACGGTGATCGTCAAGGACCGGGAGCAGGTCCCCGGTTCGGCCGCCGACTACCGGGGTGACGGGGCTGCGTGGTTCGACTGGGATGCGCTGATGGCGGATGCGGCACCCGTGGAACCGGTTCCGGTGGCCGCGACGGACCCGCTGTACATCCTCTACACGTCCGGCACCACCGGGAAGCCGAAGGGCGTGATCCGCGACAACGGCGGGCACGCCGTCGCGCTCACGTGGTCGATGCGCAACATCTACGATATCGGCGCGGGCGACGTGTGGTGGACCGCGTCCGACGTGGGCTGGGTGGTCGGGCACTCGTACATCGTCTACGGGCCGCTGCTGGCCGGTGCCACGTCCGTGCTCTACGAGGGCAAGCCGGTCGGGACCCCGGATGCGGGCGCGTTCTGGCGGGTGATCTCCGATCACGGTGTGTCGGCGCTGTTCACCGCCCCGACCGCGATCCGCGCCGTCCGCAAGGCCGATCCCGACGCGAAGGAGATCGAGAAGTACGACATCTCCTCCCTGAAGACGCTGTTCGCGGCAGGCGAGCGCCTCGACCCCGACACGTACGCGTGGGCCACCCGCGTCCTCGGCCGTCCCGTCGTCGACCACTGGTGGCAGACCGAGACCGGCTGGGCGATCTGCTCCAACCTGCGCGGGCTCGAACCGATGCCGCTGAAGGCCGGCTCCCCCACCGTCCCGGTGCCCGGGTACCGGGTCCAGGTGGTCGACGCCGAAGGGAACACGGTTCCCGCCGGGGCCGAGGGCAACATCGTGATCGGACTGCCGCTGCCCCCGGGCACTCTAGCCGGGTTGTGGCGCGACCCTGAGCGGTACGTGCGGTCGTATCTCGCCACGTTCGAGGGCTACTACCTGACCGGCGACTCCGGTTACATCGACGAGGACGGGTACGTGTTCGTCCTCGGCCGCAGCGACGACGTCATCAACGTTGCCGGACATCGGCTTTCGACGGGCAGCATGGAGGCGGTGGTCGCGGGACACCCCGCGGTCGCCGAGTGCGCGGTGGTCGGGATCCGCGACGAACTCAAGGGCCAGCGGCCCAGCGGTTACGTGGTACTCAAGGCCGGGGTCGAGATCGACCCGGAGACACTCCGCAACGAACTGGTCGCGATGGTGCGCGAGCAGATCGGCGCCGTCGCCACGTTCCGCGACGTGACGGTCGTGCAGGCGCTGCCCAAGACCCGCTCGGGCAAGATCCTGCGCAAGACGATGCGGCAGATCGCCGACCACGAGGAGTACACGGTGCCCTCCACCATCGAGGACGTCGCCGTGCTCGACGCGCTGAAGAAGCAGCTGGGCGGCTGACCTCTCAGACCCGGACGGCCGCGTCGAGTGCGTGATCCACCAGTTCCTCGACGCGGTCCGGTTCGAGGGGGTCGAGGTCGAACAGGATGCGGTAGATGATCGGCGCCACGACGTGGTCGATCACGTGCTCGACCACGCCCTGCACGGGTTCGCCGCGTCCGAGGATCGTCTCGATCTGGGTGCGGCAGAACGTCGCGCACTTGAACTGATTGGTGCCGTCCTCGGACCTGAGGGTGTCGGCGCTCATCACGACGTCGCGCAGTGCCGCCCGCCCAACCGGCGAGGACATCTCCTCGAGGTAGTCCTGCGCCCAGGCGACGAGGTCGCCTCGCACACTGCCGGTTTCACGTGGGGGCGCGTCGGGATGCAGACGTTCGAGCGCGACGTCCGCGAACAATTCGGTGATGTCGCCCCAGCGCCGGTAGATGGTCGACGGGGTGACCCCGGCGTCGGCGGCGATCATCGGGACGGTGATGTCCGCACGGTCGCGCTCGTCGAGAAGTTTGCGCGTGGACGCGTGCACCGCCTGCTGGATGCGGGCGCTGCGACCACCGGGGCGTGGACCTGGAGCCGGACTCATGCCCCCATGCTAACGCAAAGACGTTGCATTAAGAATGGTGGCGGCGTAGCGTCCATTAACGCAAACCTTTTGCATTAATGTTTCCGGGAGTACGCCATGACGACGCTTGCCGCGCCCGAAGCACCACCGACGTCTCGACCCGCACTGCGCCGAGGAGCCGCCTTCACGCTCGTCGCGGTCGTGATCGCCACCCTGCTCGGCGCGTCTGCCGCACCCACCCCGCTGTACGAGGTGTACCAGTCGAACTGGGGTTTCTCGTCGCTGCAGTCGACCCTGGTCTTCGGCATCTACGCCGTGAGTCTGCTGCTGGCGCTGCTCACCGTCGGGTCGCTCTCGGACTACGTCGGCCGTCGGCCCGTGCTGATCACGGCACTCGTGGTCGAAGCCGCCTCGATGATCATGTTCGCGACGGCCGAAGGCATCGGCCTCCTGCTGTTCGCCCGGGTCGTGCAGGGTTTCGCCACCGGCGCCGCGATCAGCGCACTCGGTTCCACACTCCTCGACCTCGAACGCACGCCCGGACGCGGCGCCACCGTCAACAGCATCGCGCCCACCGTCGGCCTCGCACTGGGCGCCATCGGATCGAGCCTGATCAGCGAGCACCTTCCCCTGCCCACCAGCACCGTGTTCCTGGTGTTCTTCGCGCTGTTCCTCCTCGAGATCCTCGGCATCTGGGCCGCACCCGAGACTGCGGTCCGGCAGAGGGGGGCTCTGGCATCGATGCGGCCGACGCTCGCGGTCCCGTCCACCGCACTGGGCATGCTCGTCCTCACCGGACCCTGCCTGGTCGCCGTGTGGGCGCTGGGCGGCTTCTACCTGTCACTCGGACCTTCGCTCGCCCGCAACGCGCTCGACGTCCACACGTCGCTGATCGGCGCCGTCATGGTCGCGACGCTCACCGGGACCGGCGCATTCGCGGTGTTCCTGCTGCGTAACGTGGCGGCACGCCGCATCCTGTACGTCGGCGCGTCCGCCCTCGTCGCCGGCGTCGCCGTCACCCTGATCGGCGCCGAAACGTCCTCGGCGCTGTGGATTCTCGCGGGAACGGCGGTGGCGGGCATCGGGTTCGGCGCCGGCTTCCAGGGCACCATCCGCACCGTCATGCCGCTCGCCGAACCGCACGAGCGCGCGGGCCTGCTGTCGAGCATCTACGTGATCGCCTACCTCGCCAACAGCGTTCCGGCACTGATCGCCGGATATCTCGTCGGAAAGGTCGGCCTCGTCGACACCACCCGCATCTACGGCGGACTCGTCATCGTCCTCGCCGCGGCAGCGTTCCTCGGGCTCCTCATGCGCAAAGCGCCTGTGAGTACTTGTTAACCGCCCGCGGTTAATAAGTACTCACGGGGCCTTGATCTCGCCGTAGCGGGCGAGGGCCTCCTGCCGTTCGTGGGCGTGGTCGACGATCGGCGGCGGATAATCCTCGGGGCGACCGTCTTTCAGAGCGTGAACGGCCTTCCCCGGGATGCCACGCAGTTCGGGCACCCACCGCCGCACGTACTCGCCGTCGGGGTCGAACTTCTCCCCCTGCGTCGTCGGGTTGAACACCCGGAAGTACGGCGACGCGTCCGTCCCCGATCCCGCGGTCCACTGCCAGCCGTGCTGATTGTTCGCCAGATCCCCGTCGACGAGCTGGTTCATGAAGTAGCGGGCACCCCGCCACCACGGCAGGTGCAGATCCTTGACGAAGAACGACGCGACGATCATCCGCACCCGATTGTGCATCCAGGCTTCGGCCTTCAGCTGACGCATCCCGGCGTCGACGATCGGGAACCCTGTGCGGCCCTCGCACCACGCCGTGTACGCCTCCTCGGCGTCGGGACCGCTGTCGTAGCGGATGTGGTCGAAGCGGCGATCGTAGTTTCCGCGGGCGCTGTCGGGACGCTGGAAGAGGATGTCGGCGTAGAAGTCCCGCCACGCGAGCTGCCGCCGGTACTGCTCGGCGCTCTTGCTACGGCGGCGCGCGAGATCGCGGAGCATCGTCCGCGGATGAATGTTGCCGTACTTCAGGTACACCGACATCCGGCTGGTCGCGTCGAGACCGGGACGATCCCGCGCATCCTCGTAACCGGCGAGGTCGTCCTCGCAGAACTCCGCCCACCGCTGCAGCGCCGCCGCCTCACCCGCGGGGCACCCGTCGGATTCCGGTTCGGGGATCGTCACCCGCCGCGCCTTCACGTCGTCCGGGTCGACCCACTCCACCGTCGCAGGCCCGGTGTCGATCGGCGCGCGCCACCCGTGTTCGAGCCACTGCCGGAAGTACGGGGTGAACACGCGGTACGGCTCCCCGTCCGTCTTCGCCACCCGGCCGGGCGCCACCGCGTACGGCGAACCGGTGGCCACCAGATCGACATGCTCGGCGACGGCGGCATCGCGCTCGCGACCGTAGGGCCCGTAGTCCGCGCTCACGTGCACTTCTTCGGCGGATACCTTCTTCGCGACCCTCGGAACCACGTCGACGGGATCGCCCTTCACCACCAGCAACCGGCCGTCGAGTTGGTCGTCCAGTGCGGCGAGACTGCGGAACAGGAAGTCCCGGCGAGCACCGCCCGATGTTTTCAGCAGCCGGTCGTCGAGGACGAACAGCCCGAGCGCCCGCGCCCCCGACTCGGCCACCGTGTGAAGCGTCGGCAGATCACCGAGCCGGAGGTCGCGCCGGAACCAGACGAGTGCGGTGTCCATACCTGCCACGGTAACGAAGCGCGGGCCGATCAGTTGGTGGAGCGAGCAGACGACAGCACCGACAGGTACGGCGCGTCGATGTCGTAGTGCTCGAACGCCGACAGCGCCGCGCGGGCGAACGTCCGCTGCACCGCCCACTGCCTGCCGGGCTTGGTCCGCGCGGTGATCCGCAGTGTGACCGATTCCGCGGTCACCGAGTTGACGCCCAGCAGTTCCGGGGGTTCGAGTACGTCGGCCGCGATCGCCTCACCCTTCGCCGCCTCGGTGACGGCCTCCAGCGCCACCTCGCACGCCCGCTGCACGTTGGCGGCGTGCGCGATCGGCAGATCGACCACCGCGACCGCGTAACCCTGGCTCATGTTGCCGACGCGGACGATCTCACCGTTGCGGCAGTACCAGAGGGTGCCGTTGACGTCGCGGATCGTGGTGACCCGCAGACCCACCGTCTCGACCGTTCCCACGGCCTCGCCGAGGTCCACGACGTCCCCGACCCCGTACTGATCCTCGAGCAGCATGAAGATGCCCGACAGGAAGTCCCGGACGAGGTTCTGCGCACCGAAACCGAGTGCGACACCGATCACACCGGCCGACGCGATGAACGGGGCCACGTTGACGCCGAGGACGGCGAGAACCTGGAGCACCACCCAGATGAGCACCACGATCGATACCGTCGATTTGAGGACGGACCCGATCGTCCGGGCGCGTTGCGCGCGGCGCTCGTTGACCATTGCCTCCTTGACGCCGCGCGGGGCGCGTTCCCGCAGGGGTCGGAGCATGGCCGGTTTGTCGGAAGGCTCCCGGGGCCGCGTCATCCGGTCGATCATCCGGTGCAACGCGAAACGCAGCACGAGCGCCAGGACGACGTAGGTCGCGATCTCGGCCGGGCGGTGAATCAGCCAGTCACGGTTGGTTTCGGTCAGTTCGAATGCCTGCAGCGAAGAAAACATCTCCAACGAGTGTACGGACGAGACACGCTCCCACAACTGCCATCCGCACGCTCAGTGGTCGCGCTCACGGCACAATGCAGGAGTGACCGTCACCGACTCAGCCAGTGTCCTCGTGGTCGACGACGACGAGGACGTGCGGACGTCCCTCGAACGCGGCCTGCGGCTGTCCGGATTCACCGTCCTCACGGCCGTCGACGGCGCCGACGCGCTCCGGGTGGTCAGCGAACGACGTCCGGACGCGATGGTGCTCGACATGAACATGCCGGTCATCGACGGCACCGGCGTGGTGACCGCCCTGCGCGCGATGAACAACGACATCCCGATCTGCGTGCTCAGCGCCCGCGACACCGTCGACGACCGCATCTCCGGCCTCGAGTCGGGCGCCGACGACTACCTGGTCAAGCCGTTCGTCCTCGCCGAACTGATCGCTCGGATCCGGGCGATGCTGCGGCGGCACGGAACGACGGCCGCCGCGCCGGCCGACTCGCCCGCGACCCCACCGATCCGCGTCGGTGCGCTGGAGATCCGGACGTCCGCACGCAGGGTCTTCATGGCGGGCGAGGAGGTCACGCTGACCAAACGGGAATTCGAACTCCTCGAGGTTCTCGCCCGCAACGTCGGCATCGTCCTGAGCCGTGAGCGACTCCTCGAACTGGTGTGGGGTTACGACTTCGTCGCCGACACCAACGTGGTGGACGTGTTCGTCGGCTACCTGCGTCGCAAGTTCGAAGTCGGTGGTCAACCGCGCATCCTGCACACGGTCCGCGGAGTCGGGTTCGTGCTCCGGGAACCGTCGTGAAACGGTCGTTCTCCCTCCGGACCCGCGTGGCCGCCGCGACCGCACTGGGGGCGACGATCATCGTCGTGGCCCTCGGCATCCTGGTGTCGCTGGCGATCAACCGGAACAACCTGTCACAACTCGACCGGCGGCTGGAGACGGCGTCGGACGTCCTGGTTCCCAACGCGGCCACCGCGGGACTGTTCCTCGGCGCACTGGGCGACAAGGGTGCGTTCGCCATCACCATCCGTTCGGCCGACGGCGACACCGTGCTCGTCAGCACCCCCACCCAACTGCCCGAACTCGACCCGGGCCAGCAGACCGTCGAGGTCGGTGACACGAAGTACCGGGCGTACACCGCGACCGTTCCGCTCCTCGGCACCCGGATCTCCCTGGCCGTGCCGTACGCCGAAGCCCAGGACGTGACGTCGGAGCAGCAACGACAGGTGGCCCTCGTCGGAGTGCTCGCCATCGCCGCGGCCAGCGGTCTCGGCTGGTTGTTCGGCGGTCGGGCCGTGCGACCGCTGGTCGACTTGACCGGCCGCATCGTGCGCCGCGAACCGAAGCTGACGCCCACGACCTCCGGTGTCCGGGAGGCGGACGAACTGGCCTCCGCTGCGGAATCGATGCTGCGCGACGTCGCGGAGGCGCAGGACGCGACCACCGCCGCGCTCGCCACCGCACGCGACTTCGCGGCCGTCTCGGCACACGAACTCCGGACCCCGCTCACCGCGATGCGCACCGACCTCGAGGTCCTCACCACTCTCGACCTGACGCCGGATCAGCAGCACGAGATCCTCCGCGACCTCGCCCGCTCACAAGACCGGGTGGAATCGACGCTGTCCGATCTCGAACGCCTCGCCCGCGGCGAACTGTCCACCGACCAGGACTTCGTGGACTGCGACCTCGTCGACATCAGCGACCTCGCCGCCGAGGAGGCGATGCGTCACAATCCGGGACTGCAGGTGACCGTCGACGCGACCCCGGTGACGGTTCGGGGCATGCCCGGTGGGCTGCGGCTCACCCTGGACAACGCCATCAAGAACGCGGTCCGGCACGGCGGCGCCACCGCGGTGACCATCACGCTGAGAGCGGCCGACGGCATCACCACCGTCATCGTCGACGACAACGGGTCGGGGGTGCCCGAGGCCGAACGGGCCGTGGTGTTCGAACGGTTCCACCGCGGTTCCAACGCAACGAAGAGCGGGTCGGGCCTCGGCCTCGCGCTCGTCGCGCAGCAGGCGGCACTGCACAACGGCAGCGCACGTTTCGAGGTCAGCCCGCTCGGTGGCGCGCGCCTCGTCGTCGAACTCCACACCGACACCGCACACCAGCCCCCGAAAGCGGAAGCAGGAAAAGCGGAAAGCCCCGCGTCACCGTGAGGTGATGCGGGGCTTTCGGTGCTGGGGAGACTATTCCTTCACGTCCAGCAGGTCGATCATGAAGACCAGCGTCTTGCCGGACAGCTGATGTCCGGCGCCGGCGGGACCGTAGGCCAGCTCCGGCGGGATCGTGAGCTGACGACGTCCGCCCACCTTCATGCCGGGGATGCCGTCCTGCCAGCCCTTGATGAGGCCGCGCAGCGGGAACTGGATGGACTCGCCGCGGCTCCAGGAAGAGTCGAACTCCTCGCCGGACTCGAACTCGACGCCGACGTAGTGCACCTCGACGGTGCCCCCGGGTACGGCCTCGGCGCCCTCTCCGACCACCACGTCCTTGATGACCAGGTCGGTCGGGGCAGGTCCGTCTTGGAACTCGATCTCGGGCTTGGTCATATGTCCTCCTCGGTGAGGCCTCTATGGTTCGGCACAGGAATTCGCGATCAGCGACCTGTGACGTCCTTGTAGTCACGCTCGGTGTAACCGGTGTAGATCTGGCGCGGACGGCCGATCTTCGTAGCGGGATCTTCGTGCATCTCGCGCCAGTGTGCAATCCACCCGGGCAAGCGGCCCATGGCGAACAGAACGGTGAACATGCGCGTGGGGAAACCCATCGCGCGGTAGATCAGACCCGTGTAGAAGTCGACGTTCGGGTACAGCTTGCGCTCGACGAAGTAGTCGTCGGTGAGCGCCGCCTCTTCGAGCGCCATCGCGATGTCGAGCAGCTCGTCGTCGCCGCCGAGCTTCTCGAGGATGGTGTGTGCCGTCTGCTTGACGATCGCCGCGCGCGGGTCGTAGTTGCGGTAGACGCGGTGCCCGAAGCCCATGAGCTTCACACCGTCTTCCTTGTTCTTGACCTTGCGGACGAAGTCGTCCGCGTTGCTGCCGCTGGCCTTGATCTCGTCGAGCATCTCCAGCACGGCCTGGTTGGCGCCGCCGTGCAGCGGGCCCCAGAGTGCGTTGATGCCACCGGAGATCGAGGTGAACAGGTTGGCGTCGGACGAGCCGACCAGCCGCACCGTCGACGTCGAGCAGTTCTGCTCGTGGTCGGCGTGCAGGATCAGCAGCATGTCGAGAGCCTTGGCGATCTCGGGATCGATCTCGTAGGGCTCCGCGGGGAAGCCGAACGTCATCCGGAGGAAGTTCTCGACCAGGTTCAGGGAGTTGTCCGGGTACAGGAACGGCTGCCCGACGGACTTCTTGTACGCGTAGGCCGCGATGGTCGGCAGCTTCGCGAGAAGTCGGATGGTCGACAGCTCGACCTGTTCCGGGTCGGCCGGGTCCAGGGAGTCCTGGTAGTACGCGGACAGCGCGTTGACGGCGCTGGACAGGACCGGCATCGGGTGTGCGTTCCGCGGGAATCCGTCGAAGAACCTCTTGAGGTCCTCGTGCAGCAGCGTGTGGCGCCGGATCCTGTCGGTGAACGACTCGAGCTGCGCCGTGGTGGGCAGCTCACCGTAGATCAGCAGATAGCTGACCTCGATGAAGGTCGACTTCCCGGCCAGCTGTTCGATCGGGTACCCGCGGTAGCGGAGAATCCCGTGCTCACCGTCGATGTAGGTGATCGCGGAGCTGGTGGAGGCGGTATTGACGAAACCCGGGTCCAGGGTGGTGTACCCGGTGCTGGCGAGCAGCTTGCCCAGTTCGATACCGTCATTGCCCTCGGTTGCCCTGGCAATGGACATCGTGTGCTCACCACCAGGGTAGGTAAGCGTGGGCTTTGTGTCATTGTCAGGCACGAAGCATCCCTCTCAAGCTCAAACCAATGAGTAACAACTTCATTCAGGTAGAAACTAGTCCCACTCTGGCCTGCGTGCCGAAGGCGGGTCCGCTCAGAGCCCGCGATCCGGGTCCGCCGCAGGATGCGCGGCGACCACCGGGAAGGGTCGCCGAACGGGATCGGCGAGTGTCCGATTTGCCCGCACGGCACGGGAGTGGAATCGGTGAGGGCCAGTTGCCCGAGACTGGACTGGCCGCGTTACCTGCACAGATACCGAAGACTGCGGAGAACGCACACCGCGATGCGCGACGCGGTGAGGGAAGAACAGAAGGTGACACAAAGCGCCGCAGCCGCGACAGAAGAACCCCCGCCCGACGTATCGGCCGGACCGCGACCGGTGTTACACCGTCTCACCAAGTGGGCACTCGATGCTCGAAAGTTGAACCGCTACGCCACCGCGGACATGCCCCACACACCCGTCCACTGCTGCCCCGGAGCGAGCACCAACTGATCGATCCCGGAGTTGAACGCGTCCGGCGGGCACGTCATCGGTTCGAGCGCCAGCGCCCGCCCGCGGCCCGGGTACGACTTCCCGGCGTCCGGATCCGCGACGAACGCCTGCAGCCAGCCGAACTCACGAGCCGCCCACAGGATCGTTCCGGTGCCGTCCGGCGCCCGCAATTCGTGCCGCGACCTGCCGTCCGCGTCGACGTCCAGTGCACTGAACGGGGTGTCGAGCGCAACGCCCGCCAACGTGCGCGGGCTGGTGAAGTCGTATTCGGTGCCTGCCACGGGCTGCGAACCCCCACTCGGCAGCATGCGCTCGTCGAGAGGCAGCCGGGTGCCGGCGGACAGTCGCAGCGTGCACTCGTCGAGCGGGAAGTCGCCGGCGCGGACGTAGGAGTGGAAGCCCATCCCGAACGGTGCCGGGATGGCTCCCGTGTTGGTGGCGGTGTGCGTCACGGTCAGGCCGTCGTCGCCCACGACGTAGGCAACGGTGAGCCGCAGCGGGTACGGCCACCCCTTGTGGAGGCCGACGTCGATCGACAACTCGATGCGGTCGTCGGCGTGATTCACGACACGCCAGTCCCGGCGTCGGACGAATCCGTGACTGGCATTGCCGAATGTCGGTTCCGTGATCTCGAGCTGATGGTCGATGCCGTCGAAGACGAACTGGCCGTCGCGGATCCGGTTGGGCCACGGCGCGAGGATCAACCCCGCCGACAACGGTGGCCGGGTTCCGATGTCCCACGTCTCGGTGAGCGCCATCGGCCCGTCCGGACCGTCCCATTCGAGTAGCCGTAGTCCGGCGCCGGTGGCCGCGATACCGGCCCGGTAGCCGCCTCCCCGGATCTCGAATCCGGCCGTGGCAGGCCTGTCCGTCTTCGAAGACTGCGGTTCACCCATGCACTTCAGTGTGCCCGAGATGGGCACGAGATATGTGATGGCGCACAGGAACCTAGCGGGTGACCTTGTACCGCACCAGTGCCGGGAACGCGAGCGCGGCGATCACCACACCGACGACGACGAGGACGCCGCCGCCCGCGGCCGCCACACTCGTCCCGACCGCCGCCGCGGCCGCGCCGTGCACGACGTCACCGATCCGCGGGCCCCCGGCCACGACGACGATGAAGACGCCCTGGAGTCGTCCGCGCATCTCGTCCGTGGCGACCTGCTGGAGCATGGTGCTGCGGAACGCGGCGGAGACCATGTCGACGGCACCACCGAATGCGAGGAACGCGAGAGCGATCCACAACAGGACCGGACTGTCGCCGGGCGACGCGAGCCCCACCACGACGCCGAAGCCGACCATCGCGAGACCCCACAACACGATGCACACGATCACGGCGAGGCCCTGGCGCCGGACCCTCGGCAGCCAGCCGGAGAACACCCCACCGGCCACCGCGCCGAAGGACATCGCCGCGAACAGCAGTCCGAGCGCCACACCGCCCGATGCCGGGTCGCCGAACGTGTCGTGCGCGATCTGTGGGAACAACGCCCGCGGCATGCCGAACACCATGGCGATGATGTCGACGACGAACGACGCGAGCAGGACCTTCTGCGTCGCGAGGTAGGCGAACCCGTCGAACACCTCCCGCAGCCCGGCCCGGCGCGACTCCCCCGTCGGCGGAATGGCAGGCAGCCGGAGCACCGCCCACAGCGTGGCCAGCAGGGCGATCGAATCGACGAGATACAGCGTCGACAGACCGACCGTCGGAATCATCACGCCGGCGAGCAGCGGTCCGGCGATGGCGCCGAACTGCATGACCGTCATGTTGAGCGAGTTGGCGGCGGCCAGCTGTTCCGCGGGGATGAGCCGCGGGATGATCGCACTGCGGGTGGGCTGGTTGACCGCGAAGAACGCCTGTTGCAAACCCAGCAGTCCGAGCACCAGCCACACGTTGTCCAGGCCCAGCGCCGCCTGCACCCAGAACAGCACGGACGTCACACCGAGTCCGACGGTGGTGATCGTCAGCAGTTTCCGCCGGTCCATGACGTCGGCCAGCGCGCCGCCCCACAACCCGAACACGATCAGCGGTACCAGCGCGAAGACACCGGTCAGACCCACGTACGCCGAGCTGCGGGTGATCTCGTACACCTGCTGCGGCACGGCGACGACACTGAGCTGCCCGCCGATCACCGTCACGATCCCGGCCGCCCACAGGCGGCGGTAGTCCCGGTTCTGCAGCGGCGCCGTGTCGGCGAGCAGCCGCCGCTTCTTATTCTCGGTGACGGTCTCGGTCATTCTTCCCTTAGCTCGTTTCCCATGCTCACTATTCCCAGGCCGTCACGGCTGCAGTCGCTCCACCGTCCACGAGCCGTCGACCAGCGCCGTCCGGATTCGGTTGTGCATCCGGTTGGCGCGGCCCTGCCAGAACTCCACGACCGTGGGGCGGATCAGGATTCCCCCCCAGTCCGGCCGGACCGGGATGTCGACGTCGACGGGGAAACGCTCCGCCGCGTGCAGCAGCGCGGCGTCCAGTTCGGCCCGCGAACCGATCGGCTTCGACTGCTCGGAGGCCCACGCCCCCAGCCGGGATCCGCGGGGCCTGCTGTGCCAGTACTCGTCCGTGACCTCGGCGCTCACGCGCTCGACTGGACCGCGGACGGTGATCTGCCGGGCGACGGGCACCCAGGTGAACGTCACCGACGCGTAGGGCACCGCCTCCAGCTGGCGGCCCTTGTCCGAGTCGTAGTTGGTGAAGAACAGCACACCGTCGGCACTCAATCCCTTGCAGAGGACGGTGCGGGTGCACGGATGTCCGTGCTCGTCGACGGTTCCGAGTGTCATCGCGTTGGGTTCGGGAACCCCGGCCTCCACGGCGTCCTCGAGCCACAGGCGCATCAGGGGAAGCCAGCCGTCGCTCAGCTGGTCGGCGTCCAGATCGGAGTCGACGTACCGTCCGTCAGCGCCCTGGTGTGCGTAACCGACGCGCATGGCCGCGAGGTTCTTGTTCACCGGTTTCGGCTGTTCTGCATCTGGAGACACAGCCGAGAACGCTACTCCCGGGTATGCACTGATCAACTCTCCGGTGACACCGGCTAAAGTTTTGGGGACCGAACCCGTCCCCTCGGATTGCAGCCGCGATCGTGCGATGCCCGGGGAAGGGAAGTCGATTGCGCGGACGAAGGTGCCTGCCCATCCCGCATGCACGCCGAGCGCAATTGTCGAACGCCGAGACAGTGCCGCTCTGACCGGGGGCACTCGAACGAGGAGAGTCCACGAGCTATGTCAGCTAGCGCGGCAATACCGGACGATTTCGTCAGCGGACTGGAAGGCGTGGTCGCGTTCACCAGCGACATCGCCGAACCCGACAAGGACGGCGGCGCCCTGCGCTACCGCGGCGTCGACATCGAAGAACTCGTCTCCAAGCACGTCACGTTCGGCAACGTGTGGGCCCTGCTCGTCGACGGCCGCTTCGGCCCCGGACTACCCCCGGCCGAACCGTTCCCCCTGCCCGTGCACACCGGCGACGTCCGCGTCGACGTCCAGGCCGGCCTCGCCATGCTCGCCCCCATCTGGGGATACCAACCCCTCCTCGACATCGACGACGACACCGCCCGCGAACAACTCGCCCGCGCCTCCGTCATGGCCCTGTCCTACGTCGCCCAATCCGCCCGCGGCATCTACCAGCCCGCCGTCCCGCAGAAACGCATCGACGAGGCCAAGACCGTCACCGAACGGTTCATGGTCCGCTGGAAAGGCGACCCCGACCCCGCCCACGTCGCCGCCATCGACGCCTACTGGGTCTCCGCCGCCGAACACGGCATGAACGCCTCCACCTTCACCGCCCGCGTCATCGCCTCCACCGGCGCCGACGTCGCCGCCTCCCTGTCCGGGGCGATCGGCGCGATGTCCGGCCCCCTGCACGGCGGCGCCCCCGCCCGCGTCCTGCCGATGATCGAGGACACCGAAAAGTCCGGCGACGCCCGCGCCCTGGTCAAGGGCATCCTCGACCGCAAGGAAAAGCTGATGGGCTTCGGGCACCGCGTCTACCGCGCCGAAGACCCCCGCGCCCGGGTGCTGCGCGCCACCGCGAAACGCCTGAACGCCCCCCGCTACGAGGCCGCCGCCGCCCTCGAGCAGGCCGCCCTCGCCGAACTGCGTGAACGCCGCCCCGACCGGGCCATCGAAACCAACGTCGAATTCTGGGCCGCGGTCATCCTCGACTTCGCCGAGGTCCCCGCGCACATGATGCCCGCGATGTTCACCTGCGGCCGCACCGCCGGCTGGTGCGCCCACATCCTCGAGCAGAAGCGTCTCGGCAAGCTCGTCCGCCCCGCCGCCATCTACACCGGACCCGCACCCCGCACCCCCGAATCCGTCGAGGGCTGGGACCAGATCGCCCACACCAGCTGACCGTCTCCCCCGCCAGAACCAGTAAGGAACAGAAAGTAGCGATGACCTCCACACCGATCATCCCCGCAGACCTCCTGCCCGCCGACGGACGTTTCGGCTGCGGACCGTCGAAGGTTCGGCCCGAACAGCTGCAGTCGCTGGTCGAGGTGGGCTCCTCGGTGTTCGGCACCAGCCACCGCCAGAAGCCTGTCAAGGACGTCGTCGCCAGCGTGCGGTCCGGCCTCGCCGATCTGTTCTCCCTGCCCGAGGGCTACGAGGTGGTGCTCGGCAACGGCGGCACCACCGCGTTCTGGGATGCGGCCGCGTTCGGCCTGATCCGGGAGAAGTCGCTGCACCTCACGAACGGTGAGTTCAGCTCCAAGTTCGCGTCGGTCGCGAAGAACAACCCGTTCATCGGCGACCCGATCGTCGTCTCCGCCGACCCGGGCAGTGCGCCCGAGCCGGTCTCGGATCCGTCCGTCGACCTCATCGGCTGGGCGCACAACGAGACGTCCACCGGTGTCGCGATCCCCGTCTCGCGTCCCGCGGGCTCGGAGAATGCGCTCATCGCCATCGACGCCACGTCCGGCGCCGGCGGCCTGCCGGTGAACGTCGCCGACGCCGACGTGTACTACTTCGCCCCGCAGAAGTGCTTCGCCGCCGACGGTGGACTCTGGATCGCGCTGATGAGCCCGAAGGCGCTCGAGCGCGTCGCGGAGATCAGGGATTCGGGTCGCTGGACCCCCGACTTCCTGTCGCTGCCCATCGCCGTGGACAACAGCTCCAAGGACCAGACGTACAACACCCCGGCGGTCGCGACGCTGCTGCTGCTCGCCAACCAGATCGACTGGCTGAACGGAAAGGGTGGCCTCGACTGGGCCACCTCGCGTACCGCCGATTCGTCCTCGCGCCTGTACCAGTGGGCCGAGGCCAGCGACTACGCCACCCCGTTCGTCACCGATCCCGCTCACCGCTCGCAGGTGGTCGGCACCATCGACTTCGACGACAAGATCGACGCGGCTCAGGTGGCGAAGATCCTGCGCGCCAACGGCGTCGTCGACACGGAGCCGTACCGCAAGCTGGGCCGCAACCAGCTGCGTGTCGGCATGTTCCCGGCGATCGATCCCGAGGACGTCTCGCAGCTCACGAAGAGCATCGACTGGGTCGTCTCGCAGCTCGGCTGAGTCCCGGCACCCACGTCCGTCAGCCTCCGGCACCTCGGTGCCGGGGGCTGACGGCGTTCGGGGGTCAGTCCGTGTCGAGGAAACGGTGGAACGGTGCGAGCGCCTCGTCGCCGAGATGCGGTCCGCTGACCTCGATCTCGACGCTCGCGGATTCGAGCACGTCGGAGCAGCCCAGCGTGAACCGGGGACCGTCCGGGAGTATCCGGGAGAAGTCCGCGGACGACGCCGCGTAGACCACCCGCGTGATGCCGGCCCACACCATCGCTGCACTGCACATCGGGCACGGCTCACCGCTGGCATACATGGTGGCGCCGACGAGGTCGCCGGTGCGTCCCTCACCGCAGGCTGTGGTGATCGCGTCGAGTTCCGCGTGCTCGGTGACGTCGGCGGACGTCGCGACGGAGTTGGCGCCCTCGCTGATCACGTGACCGTCGGCCCCGACCGCCACCGCACCGAACGGTCTGTTGCCCGCGTCGCCCGTCTCGTCGGCGAGTTCGATGGCTCGCCGCAGGTGCGCAAGGTCCACGTCGTCGACATCGCTCTGGCTCATCGACTCAGATCCACTTCTGTTCCGACGCCCCGTTCCCGGGCTCTGTCGATCAGTATGCGCGCCGCGGCGAGGTCCTGGAGGCCGATCCCGACGGAGTTGTACAGCGTGATGTCCCTATCGGAGGTGCGGGCGACGGTGCGGCCTGCGATCACGTCGCCCAACTCCACCGCGACGTCGTCCTCGGTGATCGCGCCCTCGGCGAGCGCCAGCAGCGTCTCTCCCGATTTGGTCATGGTGGTGGCCACCGAGTCGACGACCACCCGGGCGCGTCGCATTCCCTCGCCGTCGATCTCCCGGTGGTCCGCGCGCGGGGGCGCACCGACGGCGTTGACGTGCAAGCCTTCGCCGAACCAGGCGCCCCGCACGATCGGGTCCCTCGACGGCGTGAGTGTGCAGAGGACGTCGGAAGATCGGGTGACCGCCTCAGGCGAGTCCATCGGCTTGACCGAGATTCCGAGATCCTCTGTCCGGCTGCGGAATTCCTCGACCGTCGCGTCCGAGCGCGACCACACCAGCACCGTCTCGACGTCCGACACCCGGGTGATCGCCCGGGCGTGTTCGACGGCGAGGGTCCCGGCGCCCACCAATCCCAGCACCCGGCCGCCTCGGCGGGCGAGGTGTTTCGTGGCCACGGCGCTGGCGGCGGCGGTGCGCACGGCGGTGATCAGGCGGCCGTCGAGCAGGGCCTCGCACTCGCCGGTGTCCGCGGACGTCACGAGCACGGCTGAGCGTTGGACGGGCAGACCGCGGGCGGCGTTGCCGGGAAGATCGACGAGCATCTTCACCGCGGCCGCGCCGGCCGACTGCGCCGCCGCGACCATCGGGACGAAGGCCGCGGACTGCAGGGTCATGGCGGGTGGGGCGGGTGCGGACGCCGTCCCGGCGGCCAGGTCGGCGTGCGCCCGTTCCACCGCGGCGAACACCTCGGCGCGGTCGATGAGGCCGGCCACGTCGGAATGGGAAAGGATCAGTGTCACAAGGGTTTCCTCGCTGAGATCGATCAGGACGCGCGCGCGAACGCGACGGTCAGGTTTGCGGGTGAGCGGCTGTTGCGGATGAATCCACTGACCGCGACGATCGCGATCACGTAGGGCAGCATGACGAGCACGGCGAACGGGACGCTGACACCGAGCGCGGGCAACGCGAACTGGAGCGCCTGCGCGATCCCGAAGAACACGGACGCCCAGATCACGCCGAGCGCGCGCCACCTGCCAGCGATCACGGCCACGACGGCCAGGTACCCGATTCCGGCGGTCATGTTGTCGCTGAACGACCGCACCTCGGAAAGCGCGAGCTGCGCGCCGGCCAGTCCCGCCGTCAGTCCCGCGACGAGCACGCACAGGTAGCGGATCTTCCGCACCGGCAGTCCACTCCAGTCGGCCGACTTCGCGTCCTCCCCGACCGCGTCGACGACGAGACCTGCCCGCGTCCGGCGCGACAGCGTGACGGCCAGCAACCCGACCACCGCGAAGCAGAAGTAGCCGAGGGCCGTCTGCGAGAAGAGTGCCGGTCCGAGGATCGGGATCCGGTGCAGCAGCGGGATCTCGAGTGCCGCGAAACCTGGGGCATTCTGCCCCTTGCCGTCCGCGAGCAGCAGCCGGGCGCCGTAGGTGGTGGCACCGAGCGCGAGGGCGTTGCTCGCGATGCCCACCACGATCTGGTCGGCCCGCAGCGTGACGCTCAGCAGTGCCTGCAGCAGTCCGAACAGCACCCCGGCCGCCAATCCGGCCGCGAGACCGCCCACCGCGGATCCGGTGGCGCCGGCGCCGAGCACGCTGGCGAACGCCCCGGTCAGCATCATGCCCTCGAGGCTGAGGTTCAGTACGCCCGCCCGCTCGCTCACCAGTTCCCCGCTCGCCGCCACCAGGATCGGGAGTGCGAATCCCACGCCGCTGACGGCGATGTCCGACACCGTGTTCATCATTGCTTCGCTCCAGCCAGGTCGGGGACGTCGTGGGTCTTCGCCGTCGTCGCGGTCGCGGCTCTCGATCTCCCGCCGGCCGCGGTCCACAGCACCGCTCCCGCGATCAGGATGATCATGAGCGATTCCACGATCGACACGGTCGATGCCGGAACACCGGCTGCGAGTTGAAGATTGATTCCACCGGACACGAGGAAGCCGAGCAGTAGCGACACGGCGCCGACGGCGAGCATGGAACCGCGCGCCAGGAGTCCGACGACCAGCCCGGAGAACCCGTAGCCGGAGGAGAATCCTTCGACGAGCACGAACGGCGCCGTCGCGACGAGGATCCCGCCCGCGAGCCCGGAGAACGCGCCTGCCGAGGACAGGCTGAGAAATCGCAGCCGTCCGACCGGCAGTCCCAGCCGCGCCGACGCGTCCGGGTTCAGGCCGACGGAGCGCAGTCGCACGCCGACCGCCGTCCGGCGCAGGATCACGCCGACGATCAGCACCGCGACCACGGCGATCCACAGCGCGATCGTCCCCGGCGAACGCTCGATCCCCAGCAACGGCAGGTGCGCGGTTTCGATCAGCGGCGCGGACTGCGGCAGTGTCTCCGACGACGTGACGGGCTGGCGGAGGAGGCTGGGCTCGTGCACCATCAGCAGCACCAGCGCGAGGCCGACGAAGTTCAGCAGCAGCGTCGTGATGATCTCGCTCGTGCCCCGGCGGACCCGCAGGTACGCGGCGATCGCGGCCCATGCCCACCCGGCGCCGGCCGCGGCGAGGAGTACCGCGGTGACGGCGATCGGGGCGGGGGTGTCCTCCCCGAGAGCGGTGCCGACCGCGGTCGCGGCGATGCCCCCGACGCACAGCTGGCCCTCGCCACCGACGTTCACCAGTCCGGCCCTGTGTGCGACGGTGAACCCGGCCGCGACGAGAGCCAGCACCGCGGCAGTGTTGAGCGAGACTCCGATCGCGTAGCTGCTGCCGAACATCCCCTCGGACAGCGCGTCGACGGTCTCGGGCACGGTGGCACCCGCGGCCGCGGCGAGGAGCAGTCCGACGAGTCCCGCGACCGCGATCGCGGCGATTGCCACCGGAAGTGGGTGATGCACCCAGATTCGACGTCGAGTCATGCCGCCGTTCCCGTCATCAGTTCACCGATGCGCTGCCCCGCAGTGGCCGACGCCGTGTCGACGGGCCCGAGCAGGGCCCCGCGGTAGCTGACGAAGATGCGGTCGCAGAGCGCGAGCAGTTCGGGGATCTCGCTGGACACGACCAGGACTCCGTTTCCCGCGGACGCGCAGCGGCGGAGTTGGTTCAGAACGAATTCGACCGCCCCGATGTCGAGTCCGCGGGTGGGTTGCGCCGCGACCAGACACTGCAGGTTCTCCGTCGACAGTTCGCGGGCGAGGACGACCTTCTGCTGATTGCCGCCCGACAGCGCACCCATGGAGGTTCCCGGTCCGGGTGTCCGTACCGAGAACTGCTCGATCAGGTCGCGGGCCGCGGCATCCATCCGACTTCGGTCGAGCAGGCCCATCCGGCGGAAGCGGTGCAGGCGGCCGAGGAAGAGGTTCTCCGACAGGGACAGTTCCGCCACCATCGCCTCCCGGTGGCGGTCTTCCGGCACCACCCCGAGACCGAGCCGGGTCCGTTCGGCCGGGGACGCCGACGTGATGTCGGCGTCGCCGAGCGTGACCGTGCCGGACTCGGGTCGGGTGGCACCGGAGAGCACGGCGACCAGTTCGCTCTGCCCGTTCCCCTCGACGCCCGCGATCCCGACGATCTCGCCGGCCCGCACCTCGAGCCCCACGCCGGACAGGGCGACACTGCCGTCCGCCCGGGTGGCGCGGACGCCGCGGAGCCCGAGGACGACGGGGCCGGTCGCCCGCCGATCGCTCTCCGCGCCGACTCCCGCGGCGAGCACCGGACCGAGTTCGGACACCGGTCTTCCGACCATCGCCGTCGTCAGCTGGGGGATCGTCAGCTCCGACATGCGGCCCCCGCCTGCCACCTCACCCCCGCGCAGAACGGTGGCGGCGTCCGCGACGCGGGCCACCTCACCGAGTTTGTGGGTGACGAGGACGACGGCCTTGCCTGCCGCCGCGACGGCCTGGCACGTCTCGATCAGGGCGTCGATCTCGCCGGGGTCGAGTACCCCGGTCGGCTCGTCCAGCAGGATCAACGCGGGGTCGGTGAGCAGGGCCTTCACGATCTCGACCTTCTGCCGCGCACCGATCGGCATGGCGGAGACCAGCGCGTCCGGATCGATCCTCAGGTGATAGTCGTCGGCGAGTCGATCGAGGCGGGTCCGCAGTTCCGCGCGGCGCAGTCGCAGTCCCCGTCCGGTGAGCAGCAGGTTTTCGGCGACGGTCATCGTGCCGATGAGACTGAAGTGCTGGTGCACCATCGCCACGCCGTCCGCCATCGCGGCCGCGGGCGAACCGGGCGCGTATCGGCGACCGGCCAGGGTCATCGTTCCGGTGTCCGGCCGCAGACCGCCGTACACCACGTTGCAGAGCGTCGACTTCCCGGCCCCGTTCTCCCCGAGGATGCAGTGCACCGTGCCGGGTTGCACCGACAGGTCGACACCGCGGAGGGCCCGGACGTCGCCGAAGCTCTTCCCGATTCCGGTGAGTTGCAGTGCTGGTGTGCTCATGTCAGCCCGCTCGGTAGGGCTCGACGGCACCGGTGGCCAGGGCGGTCTTCGCCTTGCCGAGTGCGTCGGCGACGGCGGGGTCGGCGCTGCAGAGCAGGAAGTCGGTGCCGCCGTTCGGTGACGTCAGGCCGAACGCCACGTTCTCGGCCTTCCACGTTCCGTCCAGGGTGGACTGGACGGCGTACTCCACTTCCTTGCCGATGTCGGTGTGCACGTAGCCGACGTAGGCGGGGTTCGAGCAGTCGCCGGGAATCGGGCCGCCCACCATCAGCGCGCCCGACTGCGCGGCGGCCTGTTCCAGCCCGGACTTGCCGAGGTTCACGATCTGCCCCACCGCGCCTGCGCCGGCGCCGTAATTGGCGAGCGCGGCCTGCTTCGCCTTGGCCGGGTCGTTGAAGTCGCCCAGGTACTGCGGGGTGAGCACCTGGGTGCCGGGCCGTGCGAACTCGGCGCCGTTGCCGAAGGCCTTCGCGGCGTTCACGATGGCGGGCAGTTCGACACCGCCGACGAACGACACGGACGGGGTCTCGGACGCCGTCGCCGCGACGGCTCCGCTGAGGAACTCGGCCTCCGCCTGCTGCGGGTCGTAGTAGGCGAGGTTCGGCAGCGGGGACGCGTCGGCGGGTCCACCGATCTCGACGAATTTCACGTCGGGGAACTGGGGTGCGACCTTGCGGACGTCGGCGTCCGTCTGCCCGCCGAGCGAGACGACGAGGTCGTTCGCGGTCGCGAACCGCACCAGGGCCTGCTGGTAGTCGGCGGCGGCGACCTGCTCGACGTAGCTCAGTTCCACCCGCTCACCGAGGGTTTCCTCGAGACGTTGGTAGCCGAGGTATCCCGATTCCATGAAGCCCGTGTCGGAGACGGAGCCGGGGAAGAACACTCCGACGCGGAGGGTGTCACCGGAGGCGGTGCCGGCGTCCGACGACCCGCAGGCTGTCAGGGTCGCCGCGAGAGTCGCGGCCGCGCACAGCGCTGGGACGAGGGTTCGGGCTCGGGCGGAGAAGGTCGTGTTCACGCGCTGGACTCCTTGACTCAGGAACCGCCACAGTTAGCGGTATACCGTTATTTGAATCTTGGGGGCGCGTCATTTCCGCCGTGTTACACAGACGTAAGGACCCGCATCCACCCGAGGGCGGCGCGCGGGTGCGCTCTACGGTGGCTGACGTGGCCACCATGACGACAGGAGACCGCGTGAACGGTGCAACCGACGCGTCGGCGCCGAAGTCACTGCGCGAGACCGCGTACGAAGAACTGCGCAGGCGCATCGTCAACCTGCAGCTCGCGCCGGGCCAGCGCCTGATCGAACGCGACCTCGCCGCGGAACTGCAGGTGTCCCGAATCCCGCTGCGCGAGGCCCTGCAACAGCTCCAGACCGACGGACTCGTCGTGATCGTCCCGCGGCGCGGAGCGATCGTCGCCCCGTTCGGCGTCGACGAGGTCCGCGACCTCTTCGACGTCCGCGAAAGCCTCGAGGTACTCGCGGCCCGGCTCGCCGCGCAGCGAGCGGACGACTCCCATCTCACGGCACTGCGCGACCAACTCACCGCGGCGCGTTCGGCCACAGCGCGCGACGACAAGCCCGCCATCGCCGCCGCGAACGCCGCATTCCACGCCGTCATCGTGGAGATGTCCGGCAGTCCCCTGCTGCAGTCGATGCTGCAACCGCTCGCGACGCGCGTGCAGTGGTTGTTCCACCTCACCAAGGAACGCGATCCCGGACAGCAATGTGACGAGCACGCCGAGTTGTACGACGCGATCGCGACGGGCGACGCCGACCGCGCCGCCGAGGTCGCGTACCGGCACGTCGCGTCGGGCCGCGAACCCAGCCTCGAGCTGGCCGAACACTGGTCTGCACCGGCGATCGACCCGGTCGAGGCCACCCGCACGAGGCAGCGCACACCCCGCAGGACGGACCGATCACGAAACGAGGAAGCGTAACGCGCACGCGACGCCGGGACGGGATTTACCCGCGCGTGTCCTGCCGCGCGGGCTGTCACGAATGAATTACAGTTGCCCAGGTGCAAAGTCGCGAGCCGGCGCGATAAGGAGGTCAACGTGCGAGAGCTTCGAGTGATCGGTCTCGAGCCAGATGGATCGCACGTCGTGTGCGCAGATGCCAGTACCGGCGAAAAATTCCGGCTTCCCGCCGATGACAAACTCCGCGCCGCATCCCGCGGGGACATCGCTCGACTCGGCCAGATTGAGATCGAAATGGACAGTCAGCTCAGGCCCCGTGAAATCCAGGCCCGCATCCGTGCCGGCGCCTCCGTCGAACAGGTGGCCGACGAGGCCGGTATCCCCCTGGCGAAGGTGGAGCGGTTCGCGTATCCGGTCCTGCTCGAACGTTCCCGTGCGGCCGAGATGGCGCAGGGCGGACATCCGGTCCGCGACAACGGCCCCGCCGTTCCCACTCTCGCCGAGATCGTCACGCAGGCGTTCCGCGCTCGGGGACACAACATCGACGACGCCACCTGGGATGCGTGGCGCGACGAGGACAATCACTGGGTCGCCCAGCTGCAGTGGCAGGCCGGGCGGACCACCAACGCGGCGCACTGGCGGTACCAGCCGGACGCGCACGGTGGCACCATCGTCGCGCTCGACGACACCGCGTTCGACCTGATCGATCCCGACTTCGGCCGTCCGCTCCGCGGATTGGCGCCGGTGGCGTCCGACGAGCCGGAGCAACTCGAACTCGCCGAGTTCCCCACCGAGGTGGAGGTGCCGACGATCGAGCCCGAGGAGATCATCGAGGCCGACGTCACCGAGGAACCCGAGGACGAGCCCGCCCCGTCCGAGGAACCCGCCGCACCCAAGATCGCCCCGCACCAGACGAACAACAAGGACAAGCGCGGCAAACCCGCCCTCCCGTCCTGGGACGACGTCCTGCTCGGTGTCCGCAGCAGCGGACGCTGACCGTCTGCGCGGTGAGCAGGCCGGAAACACGGTCGGGGTCGTACTCTTTCAGGAAGACACCGGAAGAGAGGGATGACCGTGGGGGCCAAGGTATCAACGATCTGGTACGTCGAAGTCCCCGACCCTGCGGCTGTGCTGCGCGGCCACCCGGAGCCTGATCCGGGCGCGGCGCAGCAACTCGCCTCCCGTCTCTATCCCGACCTGGTGGCCACCCCCACCGGCCCGGTTCCGCTGGCCGAGGCCGCACGGCTCGACGCCGCCGGGACCGTGCACATCGGTTCCTACCCCGGCGTCACCGTCGTGTGCGGGCCCGATCTGGCCGTCCCCCGACCGTCGACACTGCCCGAAACACGCGTCCGGCCCACCGAATTCGCGAAGACGTACTACGTGGCGTCCAAGCCCGACATCGCGTGGGGCTCGTTCGCGACGTGGGAGGACGGGCACCTGACTCGATCGTTCAGCGCGACGCCGGTCCACATCCACGAGGACCTCGGCCTCCCCCTGGTGTGGGAGAGGCCGTTCTGGGCGGGCGACTTTCCGCTGAAACATCCGGCGGGTGTCCTGCCCGACCCGCAGTCGCTGCCGTTCCACCCGCAGCAGTTCGCCGAGGGCGCCAACCGGGAATGGCTGGGCTTCCGGTACACGGG
This sequence comes from Rhodococcus mengyinensis, assembly GCF_048381435.1. Taxonomy (NCBI): domain Bacteria; kingdom Bacillati; phylum Actinomycetota; class Actinomycetes; order Mycobacteriales; family Nocardiaceae; genus Rhodococcus; species Rhodococcus mengyinensis. The sequence goes on from NZ_JBLWIT010000038.1 coordinate 97,105, forward strand.
CGCCCCCGAGGGCACCGAGATCGACCCGAAGACGCTCACCGTGCTCGGCTTCACCGTTCACCCGCCCGGCGAGGGTCCCGAAATCGAGCCTCCCGCCGAGGTGGAACAAGCCGAGGTGGAACAACCTGCCCCCGCACCCGTCCCCGGCCCGGTGCCGGCACCCGCTCCGCCGCCGGCTCGCAAAGGCGGACTCCTCCGCCGTTACTTCGGTTTCTGACCACTCCGGCCGGAGTCAGGCGCAGTCAGGCGGCACCGACGAGCAGCGCCGTCCAGCCGGCGACAACGCCGGCCGCAGCCCCGTAGACCAGCCACCGCCAGACCGGCGTCCGGCGCAGCCGCCACACCGACGGCGCGACCCCGGCGACCACGACGAGTTCGAGGACCACCGCCAGGACGAGGTTGATCCGGGCGAGCTGCGAGCCGAAGGCCATGATCGCGACCGCCACCACGGCTGCGGCGAACCCCGCCACGAGAAGTCCCGTGAACCACGGTGTTCCCGTCGCCTGCGGATACGGGGAATGAGGGTGCAGCATTCTCACCGGCCCGTGCGGACGCGCTCGTAGAACGCCATCGCCGCCGCCGTCGCGACGTTGAGCGAGTCCGTGCCGGGTGCCATCGGAATGCGGGCGCGAATGTCCGTGGCCCGCATGGCGTGTTCGGTGAGGCCGGGGCCTTCCGCGCCGAGCAGCAACGCCACCTTCTCCCCCGTCATCGCCTCGGCGAGCGTCACCGCCTCGGGGTTCGGGGTCAACGAGATCAGCTGGAAACCCCGCTCCCGCAACGCGTCCAGGTCGTGCGGCCACTTCGTCACGTGCGCGAACGGAACCCGGAGAACGTGCCCCATCGACACCCGGACCGCCCGGCGGTACAGCGGGTCGGCGCAGCCCTTGCCGAACACCACGGCGTCGACGCCGAGGCCCGCCGCGTTGCGGAACATCGAACCCAGGTTCTCGTGATCGTTGACGCCCTCGAGCACTGCGACCGTCCGGGCGTGCTCGAGCACGTCCGGCAGTTCGAGCGGCGCGGGGCGGCGCGCCGCCGCGAGCACCCCCCGGTTGAGGTGGAACCCGACGACCTCGGCCATGACATCCGCCGTCGTCCGGTAGAACGGCACGTCCACGTCTGCGAGGTCGTCCGTGAGTTCCTCCAGCCGCCGGTCGACGCCGAGCAGCGCGATCGGGTCGAACCGGGACGTGAGCAGGCGCTGCGCCACCAGCACGCCCTCCGCGATCACCAGGCCCTTGCCCTCGGGAAGGTCGGGACGCCGGTCCGAGGAATTGAGATCGCGGAAGTCGTCCAGCCTGGTGTCGGCCGGATCTGTTATGTCGATGACGTGTACCACCGGTCCATCGTGCCGTATGCGGGGCGTCACAGCGTTGACTCCCCTCCACCGAGCGCGAAAGCTCGGAGGAATGAAGCAACTGCAGGGACGCACGGCTCTGGTGACCGGCGCCTCCGGCGGTCTCGGCCGCGTCGTCGCCCGGGCCCTCGCGCGGGAGGGCGTCGCCGTCGCGGTGTCCGGCCGGCGTGAGGACCGACTCGCGGAAGTCGTCGGAGAACTGCGTGCGCTGGGTGTGCGCGCCGAGGCCGTGGCCGCGGACCTGAACCGACTCGATCAGCTCGATTCGCTGATCGAACGCGCCGAGACGGCGGTCGGTCCCCTCGACCTGCTGGTGAACAATGCGGGCGTGGAGAACGTCTCGGCCTTCACCCGACTCGAGCCCGGTGAGCTCACCGCGATGGTCGACGTGAATCTCACCGCGCCAATACTTCTCACGCGCCGAGTGGTGCCCGGGATGCTGGGCCGCGGTCGTGGTCACGTGGTGTTCATCTCGTCGCTGGCGGCGAAGATCGGTCCGGCGTACTGCGCGCCGTACGCCGCGACGAAGGCCGGGCTGATCGGTCTCACCCAGTCGCTGCGCGCGGAGTACGCGGGCTCGCCCGTCGGTTTCTCCGTCGTGTGTCCCGGGTTCATCGCGGGCGACGGCATGTACCAGCGGATGACGGAACGCGGAATCAGGGCCGGCCGGATCACGGGCGAGACCAGCACCGACAAGGTCGCCGCCGCCGTGATCCGGGCGATTCGGCGTGACCGGCCCGAAATCGTCGAGAGCGGAGCGCCGATCCGCCCGCTGCTCGCGCTGGCGCAGATCGCGCCGGGACTCGTCGAACGGGCGGCCGCGAGGTTCGGCGCCACCGCGATGTTCCGGCGGTTGAGCGAGGACCGCGGCAGGGTGGAGCCGGACGGTTGACCGCCGGCGGGGTTGTCCGAGTCGCGTGTCCGGGGGCGGGCACTCACCTAGGCTCGCGGGCGTGAGTGATTCCACGCCGACGGTCGGTTCGCCAGCGGAACTGGCGCGGGCGCTCGACGCCACCGGCTACCTCGCCGACGACGGCGTCGCGATGGCCGCGTTCCTCGCCATCCGTATGGGACGTCCGCTGTTCTGCGAGGGCGAACCCGGCACCGGCAAGACGTCGCTCGCGGCCGCGTTGTCGGAGGCGTTCGGTCTGCCGCTGATCCGCCTGCAATGCCATGAGGGCATCGACGCCGCGCAGGCCCTCTACGACTGGGACTTCCCGCGGCAGTTGCTGCACCTGCGGACGCTGGAGGCGGCGAGCGACGGCACGCTCGAGGCCGACACGGTCGAACGCTCGCTGTACACCGAGCGGTTCCTGCTGGCGCGCCCCTTGCTGCGGGCCCTCACCGAATCGCCGTGTGTGCTGCTCGTCGACGAGATCGACCGCGCCGACGACGAGTTCGAGGCATTCCTGCTGCAGGTGCTCGACGAGAATGCCGTCACCATCCCCGAACTCGGCGAGGTGCGGGCGGCGACACCACCGCTGGTGGTGCTCACCTCCAACCGCACCCGCGAGGTGCACGACGCCCTCAAACGCCGCTGCCTCTACCACTGGCTCGAACACCCCGATCTGGCGCGGGAGGTCGCGATCCTGCGCCGCCGCATCCCCGGCATCGGGGCCGAACTCGCCGGCCAGGTCGCCCGGGCCGTCCACTCCCTGCGCGAGATGGAACTGCTCAAGCCGCCGGGGGTGGCCGAGTCGCTGGACTGGGCCCGCGCACTCCGGGAACTCGATCGGGACGTGCTGGACGCGGAGACCGCCGCCGCGACGCTCGGCGCGGTCCTCAAGTACCGCGAGGACCTCGAACGGGTGGCCCGTGCCGGACTGGACCGGCTCCTGGCGGGGTGAGAGGCATGTCCACGAACCCGGACATCGGTGACCCGCTCGTGGGCATCGCCGGGTTCGCGCACGCCCTCGCGGCGGCGGGACTGTCGGTCGCGTCGGACGCCGTCGCCGCGTTCGCACGGGCCCTCCGCCAGGTGGATGTGGGCGATCCGAGTCAGGTGTACTGGGCGGGTCGCGCGACGCTGTGCCGCGGTCCCGACGACATCCCGCGGTACGACTCGGCGTTCTCGGCCTGGTTCGGCGGTACCGTCCCGGCGCGCACGCCGCGGTCCGGGGAGCAGCCGCGCCGCGCCGCAACAGCGGCGCTGACCACGACGGACGGCGGCGACACCGGTGGGAACGCGCCGCATCTGCGGGTCGCCGCGGACGACACCGAGGTGTTGCGCCACCGGGACATCGCCGACCTCACCGCGGCCGAGCGCGCGCACCTCGCCGAACTGATCGCCGCCCTGCGCCCGCGGCCCCCGACCCGCCCGGCCATCCGGATGCGCCCGGCCCGCCGGGGCGCCGTGGACCCGCGGCGCACCGTGCGGGGCATGCTCGCGGCGGGCGGCGAACCGGTGCGGCCGAGCCACCACCGCAAGGCCACCCGGCCACGCCGGATGGTGCTGCTGATCGACGTGTCCGGATCGATGAGCCCGTACGCCGATGCGCTGCTGCGCTTCGCGCACGTCGTCGCCCGCGGAAACCCCGCAGGCACCGAGGTGTTCTCACTGGGCACTCGGCTGACGCGGCTCTCCCGGGCGCTGCGGGTCCGCGACCCGGAAGTGGCGCTCGCCGCCGCGGGCCGGGCAGTGCCGGACTGGGCGGGCGGCACCCGCCTCGGCGAGACGCTGCGCGCGTTCCTGGACCGCTGGGGCAGGCGCGGCGTCGCGCGCGGCGCCGTCGTGGTGATCTTCTCCGACGGCTGGGAGCGCGGTGACCCGGCCCTGCTCGCGGAGCAGATGGCGCAGCTGCGCCGACTCGCGCGCACCGTGCTGTGGGTGAATCCGCACGCCGGCGCTGACGGATACGAGCCGGTGCAGTCCGGGATCGCGGCCGCCCTGCCGTTCGTCGATCGTCTGCTCGCCGGCCACAGTCTCGCGACACTGCAGGAACTGCTCGAGGTCGCACGCCGAACGTGACCGATCCTGAACCGGTTCCACGATTTCGGGTGTTGTTCGCGCTCCGTCGGCGCAGAGTAGGACGTATCACCTGACGCTCCCGGCTTTGGAGGCGCAATGCGCATCACTGTCACCGTCGACGGAACGGCATACACGGACGAGGTGGAACCGCGACTGCTCCTCGTCCACTATCTTCGGGACCGGCTCGGCAAGGTCGGCACCGTCATCGGTTGCGACACCGGAAACTGCGGGGCGTGCACCGTTCATCTGAACGGTCACAGCGTCAAGTCCTGCTCGGTGCTCGCCGTGCAGGCCGACGGCGGCGACGTCCTCACCGTCGAGGGCCTGTCCCGGAGCGGGACGTTGCACCCCGTGCAGCAGGCGTTCCGCGACAATCACGCCCTGCAGTGCGGCTACTGCACCCCCGGCATGATCATGCAGACTCTCGACCTGCTCGCCGAGGAACCCGACCCGGACGAGCGGACGGTGCGGCTGGGGTTGGAAGGCAACCTGTGCCGCTGTACCGGGTACCAGAACATCGTCAGCGCGGTGCAGGACGCGGCGCAGCGGTTGCGCAGCGGCGGCACCACCGAAACACCGACGACGGCGGATGCGCCGAAGACCGACACCGCGCAGGGAGGCGTGCGATGACCGCCACCGCGGAACCGGAAATCGGGAAGGCCCGGAAGCGTAAGGAAGACGAGCATCTGGTCACGGGCCGCACCCGTTGGACCGACAACCTGGTGCTGCCGGGCATGCAGCACCTGGCGATCCTGCGCAGCCCGTTCGCCCACGCCCGCATCACCGGTGTCGACGCCTCCGCCGCCCGCGAGATGCCCGGTGTCGTCGCGGTCCTCACCGGCGCCGATCTCGCCGGCGAGCAGGGCAGCCTGCCGTGTGCCTGGCCGATCACACCGGACATGAAGTCGCCGCCCGCGCCGTCCCTCGCGGTCGACGCCGTCAATTTCGCGGGCGAGGCGGTCGCTGTCGTGGTCGCGCGCAGCGCGTACGAGGCGCACGACGCACTCGAGGCGATCGACGTCGAGTACGACGACCTGCCGGTCGTGCTCGATCTCGCGGCCGCGGCCGCCGACGGCGCCGACCTCGTGCACCCGGATCTCGGGACGAACGTCAGCGCCACCTGGACGTTCGACTCCGCGGAGGCCGGTACCGGAGGCGACGTCGAGCAGGCCATCCGCGACGCCGAGGTACTCGTCGAGCGCACCTTCCGGCAGCAGCGGCTGATCCCGGCGTTCATGGAACCCCGCTCAGTGGTGGTCGACCCGACCGGCGCCCAGATCACCATGTGGTCGGCCACGCAGATCCCCCACATCCTGCGGCTGATGCTGGCGATGACGCTCGACATACCGGAGCACAAACTGCGCGTCGTCGCCCCGGACGTCGGCGGCGGTTTCGGCGGCAAGCTTCAGGTGACGCCGGAGGAAGTCATCGCGCTGCTCGTCGCGCGGCGACTCGGCAAGCCCGTCAAGTACACCGAGTCGCGAAGTGAATCGATGGTCGCGGCGCATCACGGACGCGACCAGATCCAGAAACTGACACTGGCCGCCCGCCGCGACGGCACCGTCACCGGGATGAAGGTCGAACTGCTCGCCGACATGGGCGCGTACCTGCGGCTGGTCACCTCAGGGGTGCCGATCCTGGGCGCGTTCATGTTCAACGGCATCTACAAGTTCCCGGCGTATCACTTCACGTGCACCAACGTGTTCACCAACAAGGTGCCCACCGACGCGTACCGCGGGGCGGGGCGCCCGGAGGCGACGTTCGCGATCGAGCGGATGATGGACGAACTCGCGACCGAGTTGTCGATGGATCCGCTGGAATTGCGGGCGAAGAACTGGATCACCCACGAGGAGTTCCCGTTCGACACCGTCGCGGGCCTGACGTACGACTCCGGTAACTACGAGGCTGCCACCGCGCACGCGCGGGAGCTGTTCGACTACGACGGCCTCCGACGCGAACAGGCGGAGCGCCGCGAGCGGAAGGACCCGGTGCAACTCGGCATCGGGGTGTCCACGTTCACCGAGATGTGCGGTCTGGCGCCGTCGCGCACCCTCGGCGCCCTGGCCTACGGGGCCGGCGGGTGGGAACACGCGGCGATCCGGATGCTGCCCACCGGCAAGGTCGAGGTGGTCACCGGTTCCTCGGCGCATGGCCAGGGGCACGAGACCGCGTGGAGCCAGGTGGTCGCAGATCAGCTCGGGGTTCCGTTCGAGGACGTCGAGGTGCTGCACGGCGACACCCAGACGTCGCCGCGAGGCATGGACACGTACGGTTCCCGGTCTTTGGCGGTCGGGGCGATCGCGGTGGTGAAGGCCGCCGAGAAGGTGATCGCGAAGGCCAGGCCCATCGCGGCGCACCTGATGGAGTGCGCCGAGGACGATCTCGAGTTCACCGAGGGCCGGTTCCGGGTGAAGGGCACCGAGAAGGCTGTCGGCATCGCCGATGTCGCGCTCGCCGTGTTCGCCGCGCACGACCTGCCCGAGGGTGTGGAACCGAATCTGGATTCCGAGGCCGCGTACGACCCGGAGAACTTCTCTTTCCCGCACGGCACGCACCTGTGTGCGGTGGAGGTGGACACCGAGACCGGGAAGGTCGGCATCCGCTCCTACGTGTGCGTCGACGACATCGGGCACGTGGTCAACCCGCTGATCGTGGAGGGTCAGGTGCACGGCGGACTCGCCCAGGGCATCGCGCAGGCCCTGTACGAGGAGGCGGTGTACGACGAGTCGGGCACCCTGCTGTCGGGTTCCTTCGCCGAATATCACGTGCCGTCGGCGGCGGACCTGCCGACGTTCACCACGGGTCGCACCGAGACTCCCGCCACCGGTAATCCGCTCGGCGTCAAGGGCGTCGGTGAAGCGGGGACGATCGCGTCCACCCCGGCCGTCGTCAATGCCGTCCTCGACGCCGTCCGCCAGTTCGGGGTGCGTGACGTCGAGATGCCGTGTACGCCGATGCGGGTCTGGCATGCCATCCGCACCGCTCAGGGAGGTGCCCAGTGATTCCGTCGAGCTTCGATTACGTGTCCCCGACCTCCGTCGAACAGGCGGTGGCGGCGCTCGCCGAGGCCGGGGAGGACGCCAAGATACTCGCGGGCGGTCAGAGCCTGCTGCCGGTGCTGCGGCTGCGGTTGTCTTCGCCGAGCACCCTCGTCGACCTGGGCCGGATCGGTGAGTTGCGCGGCGTCCGTGACGACGGGGACAGCATCGTGATCGGTGCGATGACCACGTACTACGACGTGATCCGCGACCCGCTCGTCCACGAGCACGCGCTGCTGCTCGTCGAGGCCACCCGCACCGTCGCCGATCCGCAGATCCGGCACCGCGGCACACTGGGTGGTGCTCTGGCGCATGCCGATCCGGCCGGTGACCTGTGCGCGCCCGCGCTGGCACTCGACGCCACCCTGACCGCCGTGGGTACCGCGGGCAGGCGGAGCATCCCGGTCGCGGACTTCTTCGAGGGTTACTACGCCACCACGCTGCGACCGGACGAGATCCTCGTGGACGTCCAGTTTCCCAAGCACACCGGCTGGGAGGCGCGGTACGAGAAGTTCAACACGGTCGCGGAGGCGTGGTCGATCGTGGGGGTGGCCGCGACGATCCAGGTCGACGGCGGCATCATCCGGCAGGCCCGGGTGGCGCTGACCAACATGGGGTCCGTGCCGGTGCGGGCTCGCGGTGTCGAGGACGCGCTCGTCGGCAATGCCGCCGATCCCGAGCTGATCCGGGCGGCGGCCGAGCACGCCGCCGAGGGCACCGACCCGGTCACCGACGGCAACGCCGACGCCGAGTACCGCAGCCACCTCGCAAGAGTGCTGACCCGGCGGGCCGTGGCGACGGCGGTCGGCGTCTGAACGGTTCCGGCAGCCGTCAGGGTCGCGGGTCGCGGCTCGCTTCCACGGCCTGCTCGGTGGCGTCGCAGACCACCACGGGGTGTGGTTCGAGAACGTTGTGCAGTTCGATCACCGGGAGGTAGCTGCCGGCGTCCGGTCGGCGCACCGTCACCCGCACCCGCTGGTGCCGCATCAGGTACAGGGCCGCGCCGATCCCGCTGACCAGGGAGATCGCGCCTCCGATCACGAGCGGGGCGCGGGGGTCGAGGACGTCGGCCAGCCATCCCAGAACGGGACTGCCCAGCGGGGTGCCGCCGAGGAAACAGAGCATGTAGATGCCCATCACCCGGCCGCGCATCTCGGACGGCACGGACATCTGCAGGATGTTCATCGCCGCCGTCGTGAACGTCAGCGTCAGCGCGCCGGTCGGGACGAGCATGATCGCGACCAGCACGTAAGTGGGCATGAGTCCCACCAGGATCTCGAAGGCCCCGAATGCGGCCGCGGCCCCGAGGAAGGTGCGCAGCCGCGGCGGGGTCTTGCGTCTCGCGGCGATCGTGGCGCCGGCGAGTGTGCCCACGGCGAGAGTCGTCGACAGCAGTCCGTAGGCGTCCGCGCCGCGATCGAACGTGTTGCGGGCGAGAACGGCGAGACTGATCGGGAAGTTCAGCCCGAACGTCGACACCATGAACACCGCCACCATCAGCACCCGCAGGTCGGTGCGCCCCCACACGTAACGGAAACCCTCGCGGACCTGCCCTTTCCCGCGTTCCGCCTGCGGCGCCGTGAACAGTTCGCGGGCGTTCATCATCAGCAGGGCGATCAGCACACCGGTGAACGTGCCCACGTTGAGCAGGAACACCCACCCCGTGCCGATGAGAGTGATCAGCACACCCGAGATCGCCGGACCGATGATGCGAGCGGTGTTGAACGTCATGGAGTTCAGGGCGATGGCATTGGGCAGCGACTCCTTGCCGACCATCTCGATGGTGAACGACTGCCGCGCCGGCGCGTCGATCGCCGACGCGCAGCCGAGCAGAAACGCGATGACGTAGACGTGCCACAGGGCCACCAGCCCGCCGACGTCCAACAGCCCGAGCACCAGTGCGCACAAGGCCATCGACACCTGCGTCGCGATCAGGATGCGCCGCTTGTCGTACCGGTCGGCGAGCACGCCGCCCCACACGGACAGGAACAGGGTCGGACCGAACTGCAGTGCCATCACGATGCCGACCGCGAGTGCATTGCCGTTCGACAACGTCAGGACGAGCCAGTCCTGCGCCACCCGCTGCATCCAGGTTCCGACGAGGGAGACGATCTGCCCGGACGCCCACAGCCGGTAGTTCCGGGTGCGGAGAGCGACGAACATGCCGGTCTGCGGCTGGGCTGAGGCGGTGGACTCGGATTCGGGCGGCACACATCCATCTTGCTCCCGGGCCCGGCGCGCCATCGACCGGCCCTGGGGAGAGATCTTTCCGGATGTCGGCTACGTTCTCCGGCAACGGGTTTCCCTGCACCTCGGGGTGCGGGCAGTCGAATGCCGTTGTACGGGTGGGGACTGCAGGCAGCCTTCGGGCTACTCCGAGTCGGCGACGATGGACGTGATGATGCCGACGGCGTCGCGGAGGGTCTTCAGCTGAGCCTCGTCGAGCCCGGACAGCCGCTCGTTCATCCACGCCTCGCGGGCGTGGGTCTCGTCGGCGATCAGGGCGTGACCGGCATCCGACAGCGTGACGATGATTTGCCGTCCGTCGGTGGGATGCGGTGCCCGCTCGACCAGCCCCAGTTCGACCAGCGACGCGATGACCCGGGTCATCGACGGCGGCTGCACCTTCTCCCGAGCCGCGAGATTGCCCGGCGTCATGGCGCCGTCGCGGGCAAGGGTGGCCAGAGCCGACAGCTGGGTCAGCGATACCTGGGCGTCGACGCGACGCCCACGCAGGTGACGCGTGAGGCGCACGACAGCCAGGGAAAGGTCACTGGCGAGTGCTCGCGTATCCGTGGTCACGGGAATGACAATACGGGACCAATCGGCCGCCGTTTACGTTACTGCGTCGGTGATCGGACCGACCGCGAAGTAGGCCACGAAGAGAAGCGCCACCACCCACATCAACGGGTGAATCTTCTTGATACCACCGCTCGCAGCATTGAGGACGACCCACGACACGAATCCGACGCCGATGCCGTTGGCGATCGAGTACGTGAACGGCATGACGGCGATGGTGAGGAACGCGGGCAGCGCGATCGAGAACTGGGTGAAATCGATGTCGCGGACCTGACCGATCATCATCGCGCCCACCACGACCAGTGCCGGCGCGGCCGCCTCGATCGGCACCACCGAATACAGCGGGGTCAGGAACATCGCGGCCAGGAACAGCAGTCCCGTCACCACATTCGCGAGTCCGGTGCGGGCGCCCTCGGCGATACCCGAAGCGGATTCCACGAACACTGTGTTGGACGACGCCGACGCGCCGCCACCGACGATGGCGCCGGTGCCCTCGACGACCAGAGCCCGTCCGATGTTGGGCAGGTTGCCGTCCTCGTCGGTGAGGCCCGCTTCCTTGCCGAGCCCGGTCATCGTGCCCATGGCGTCGAAGAAGTTGGCGAGCACCAGCGTGAACACCAGCAGGCTGGCCGCGAGTACGCCGATGCGGGTGAACGCGCCGAAGATGCTGACGTCGCCGACGAGGCTGAGATCCGGAAGTTCCGCCAGCACATCGGGTGCGGCCGGGACACTGAGGTTCCAGCCGTAGGGGTTCACGCCCAGCGACGGTCCGACACCGGCGACGGCCTCGATGATCGCGGCAAGCACGGTGGTGACGACGATGCCGATCAGCAGACCGCCGCGCACCTTGCGCACCACCAGGACACCCATCAGCAGCACACCGAACACGAACGTCACGGTCGGCCAGGAGGAGATCGATCCGTTGATGCCCAGGCCGACGGGGACGGTGGTGCCCGCGGCGTCCGGGATGCGCCGCACGAACCCGGCGTCGACGAGACCGATGAACGCGATGAACATGCCGATACCGGCGGCGATGGCGGATTTGAGCTCGGCCGGAATGGCATTGAAGACGGCCGTCCGGAATCCGGTGAGCGCCAACACGACGATGATGACACCGTCGATCACCACGAGGCCCATCGCCTCGGGCCAGGTGACCTGCGGTGCGATGGTGACGGCGAGAAGACTGTTGATGCCGAGGCCCGCCGCGATCGCGAAGGGATAGTTCGCGACGACCCCGAAGACGATGCTCATCAGTCCCGCCACCAGGGCGGTGACCGCTGCCACCTGGTTGACGGGGAGGATGTTGCCGAGGACGTCGGTCTTCGCGACGGCGTCGTCGGCGGAGAAGCTGCCGAGGATGAGCGGGTTCAGCACCACGATGTATGCCATTGCGACGAACGTCACCACTCCGCCGCGAATCTCCGCGCCTACCGTCGAACCACGCTCGGTGATCTTGAAGTAGTTGTCGAGCAGTTTCGGAGCAGCACCCATTGTTCAGTCCCCATCGCCAGAAGTCGCGCGTCGCCCTTGGAGATTAGGGCACCACGGCGAGGGTAGCGTTCATTCGGTGAACGAATCCGCAGATCGCCCACCCCTCACTCAGCGCCTCGCCGACCCGCGACCTGCGCTGATACTGGGAACGCTGGCGTGGGCGGTCGCGATCGTCGTGGTGATCGTCACGGGCGACCGGTGGTCGGATGCGCTTCCGACGTGTATTGCGGGGGTTGTGGTCGGATTCCTCGGCTACGGACTGTTCGCGTTGCAGCGGCGGGCGGCCCGGCGCGGCAGCCGCGGGGCACAGCAGGGACTGCTCTAGATCTCGCTCGAGGTCAGGGCCCGGCGGGGCCGGGTACGGGTCAGCAGGATCCAGAACGCCGCCCACAGCGCGCCGAACGCCCACCCGGCGAGGACGTCGGTCATCCAGTGCGCGGCGAGGTAGACACGCGACAGCCCCACTGCCAGCGTGTACAGCACCAGCAGGAAGACCAGCGCGATCCGGACGTGCACCAGCACGACCCGGAGGGTCACGGCGACGAGAACGCTGGCGAGGATCGCGGTCATCATCGCGTGACCGGACGGGAACGAGAACGTCGAGATCTCCACCAGCCGATCGGGCAGCGGCGGGCGTTGCCGCTCGAACAGATTCTTGAGCGTGGTCATCACGGCCAGACCCGACAGCATCGCGCCGGCCACGAGGACGGCTTCGCGCCGGCGGCCCTGGAGCAGGAGGGTCGTTGTCAGGACGGTGGACACGATCCAGGCCGCGACCGTTCCGCCGCTGTGCGTGACGACGGTGACGACGTCGATCAACCACGGTGTGCGATCCCCGACGGCGCTGTCGAGCACGCTCTGGTCAAACGACACCGGCGCCCCACGTGCCTTCGGCCCACGACTCGGAGCAATGGGTGGTCCCCTGCTCGTCCACCCACCACGGGACCGCGATCTCGGTGTCGACCGCGCCCGTGAGCTTCACCGTGAGCCGGGGATGGACGACGACGGGCCCGTGCGGCAGGTCGCGGCCGAGTGCGGCGAAGGCGAGCACGGCGGCGGGTTCGCGATCCCACGAGGATTCACGGCCGGAACCGGTGACGGTGCCGCGGATGGCCGCGGACGCGAGGGGGAGGTCCAGCAGATCGGCGAGTGCCTCAGCGGTGTCCAGGCTCCCGACCACCAGGCGCGCACGCGGCACCGCGGCGGCCAGCCACGGTGCGTCCAGCACCAGGGCGTCGCCGGGGTCGACGAGTGCGCCCGTCAGGCCGCGCACGTGTTCGGGCAGGTGAAGGTCCTCGAGGTCGAGAAGATGTGCGGCCGCGGCGGCCGCGAGCAGGCTGTGTGCCCGCGCGATCACCGCGGGACTGGGTTCACGGTCAGGGTCGGCCAGTCGATCCAGGAGTAGCTGTGCGAGTTCGGGAGAGTCGACCGTCGACGGCGCCAGGGCCGCCGCGAATACTGCGGACTCCGGGTGCTCGACGGGGTCGAGCAGTCCGGCAAACGTCGCGTCGGACGGATCACGGAGCAGACCGAGCACCTGACCGTCCAACTCTGCGTTGTGACGCAGCCACCAGGCCGTGTACCCGGCGCGGTCGGCGAGCAGCGGACGCGTCGACGGGTCCCGGGCGAGCATCGTCAGCGCCTGCGGCCAGCGGTCCTCGTCCACGAGGTCCAGGTCGCGCACCGCCCCGATCTCGTCGGGGTCGTCGTCGAGTGTGTCCCACCAGCGGTCCTCGTCGTCGAGGTCGTGATCGGGACCGGTGGGGAGTTCGGCGCGCAGCACGGTGAAACCCCAGCCGACCCCCACCGCGCGGAGGGCGTCCTCCCCCACCCGCTCGGCGAACGCGACGTCCACGGACGTGAACGGTGAATCGTCCACCAGGACGTCGGCGAGAGGCGCACCGGGCAACAGCAATTCGTCCGCACCGCGCAACTCCCCGTCGACATCCGGGAGGGGCAGCTGTCCGAGCCACGACGGCAAGGTGCCGGGGTCGACGCGCCCGGCGAGTGCGAGCACCGCGGTCGACAGTTCTTCTGCCGCCGCCGCGTCGTCGGGGTCGAGGTCCTCGATCTCGGCCCGCAACGCCGGATCCGAGAGCAGGTCGACGGCGGTGGCGGTCTTCGCGCCGAGCCGCGACAGCAACGGGTGCGCGGCATCCGGGTGGACGAGCCGAGTCCAGTCGACCCCCAGGACACCGTCGATGTCGTGGCCCAGCAACACTGTTCGCGGACCGGTCACCGTGCGGCCGTCGGACAGCGGCACCGGGATCGATGCCAGTTCCTCCGCCGCGAGGGCGTCGACGGCCAGCGGTTCGAGCGCCGCATACAGGCGATGCCACCAGGACGGTGTCCGTTCGATGCCACTGAGAAGTTCGGTGAGGCGCGCCAGGCCGAGGCGGTGGGCATCGACGGCGGCCAGCGCGGGCGCCCAGCGCGGCCCGGACAGATCCGGGACGACCAGGCCGTCGACGATCTCGGCGAGGAGTTCGGCGAGTTCGTCGGTGAGCCCGGGGACCACCGACGCCCGAACCGGGGCCTTGTTCGTGCCGCCGACGGTCGGCAGCCAGGGCTGCTCCCGGAGTTCGGTGACGAGATGGTCCCGCAACGCCGAGTCCACCTCGCTGCGCGCGAACGCGGGAACGGGAACCAGCGCCAGCCGCTGCCCGGGCGGCACCGCGGCCACGAACTCGGCGTAACCGGACGCCAACTCGGCGATCGCGGCGCCGGGCAGGATGCGCCTGCGGTCGGGTTGCATGGCGATGTCCGCGACGAGGATCGCGGGTATCGACAGTTCCTCGTCCGACCGGGTGGGGGCGCGCAGGACGTCCTCCGTCACGGGTGAGACGACGCCGTCGCGGACCGGGACGAGCCAGCGTGCGCGCCCGGACTCGTACTGCCACCAGCGGTCGTCGCCGATCGCGACCTCGGTCAACCCGGAATCGAGTGGCCGTTCGCGGCGGCGGAACTGCTTGTCGCCCACGGTGATCGAGACGAGCGCCGGCAGTTCGAGCAGAAGGTCGGGCGCCTCGCGGGCCATGTAGGCGAGCAGCGATTCACCGTCCACGTCCTCGCGCAGCGTCAACACGACTTCCGACGCCGCGCCTGCGGCCGGGCGGGTTTCCGTCGGCCACGCCAGCCGAAGGGCAGGCACGTCCGCTCCCGGGTCCGCACCGTCGAGTTCCCGCAGCTCGGACCTCGTCCGTTCCGCGGAGAACAGCACCGAACCGGACGTCGACCGCAGTTCGACCTCGTCGCTCACCGACAGCACCGCCGTGAAACCGACACCGTAGCGGCCGACGGTCGTGCCGGACTTGTTCGACGCCCGCAACGCGACCAGCGCCTGGACTCCCGGCTCGTCCAGCGGCGTGCCCGTGTTGGACACGCTCAGGACGCGTCCGTCGAGTTGCACGGACAGCTCGCCGGGCACTTCGGCGCGGGCGGCGGCGTCGGCCGCGTTCTGCGCCAGCTCGGTGAGGAGCCGGTCGCGGTAGCCGGCGCGGGCCAGATCGGATTCGGCCGCCGCATCCTCCCGCAGACGGGTCGGGGACGTTCGCCACGCCAGAAGCGTCGAATCCCTCAGGGCGGCGGTGCCGAAAGGATCGGCTAGCTGGTCGATGCGGATTCCTCGGCCTCGGTGACCTCGGCAGCAGCTTCGGGCTCGTTCTCCGTTTCGGCGACGGCCCGCTCGACTACCTCGACGGCGCCGTCGTCGTAGGCGTCGAATTGCGGCGAACCGGCACCCGTCGGCAGCAGGGTGTCGGAGTGGGCGCCGCAACCGTAGGCCGCGTCGACAACGTGCCCGTCGGCGGCCATCTCGTTGCCGCACACCCCGAACGACGCGTGCAGCGAACCGGCGAGCGGGAGGTAGAAGCCGCACAGCCCGCACGTCGACGGCGCGGCCTTGGCCATCTCGGAATCGGGGCCGTAGTCGCCGTCGTGCCAGCGTTCAGCAGCGTCGACGCGGCCTTCGAGGCTCATCACCTGCTTGCGGCCCAGGCCGAGTTCGAGGGCGGTCTCGTCGATCTCGGGGTCACCCGTCGCCACATAGCCCGGGACGAGGCGGGGGTCACCGGCCGGCGGTGCCAGCAGATCGCCCGCGGACAGATCGCCGGGGCGAATGCGCTGGTCCCACGGGATCCACTCGGGTGCGACCAGCGCATCGGGTCCGGGGAGGAGGGCGAGTTCGCTGACGGTGGCATGGTCCGCTTCGGGATCGGCAGCCACCACCACCGCCCACTGCCAGCCCCGGTAGCCCGGAAGGTCCGCAACGAAACGGTGAGTCGCGGCGCACGCGTCCTCGGACGTGACGCCCAGGTAGTCGCCGACTCCCCCTTCCTGCAGTTCGACCAAGGCGGTTCGGGCGAGCTCGACGGCGTCGGTCAGTACGGGACGCGCCACTGCGCGCTCGTCGGAAGAAGCAACACTCACACCACCAGTTTGCCGCACCACCGCAAGTGCGTGCCCACCTGGGCTGTCATGCTGGTCCGATGACCGGCCGGAGGCACCTCGTCCCAGCCCTGCTCGCGGTGGCGTGGATGGTCACCGCGTGCTCCCCGCAGAGTCCCGTGGCGGCGGGCGCGTCCGGTGCGGACCTTCGTGTGGAGATCCTCCGCACCCTCGACCACGACCCGAATGCGTTCACCCAGGGACTCGAGATCGACGGCACCGAATTGCTCGAGGGCACCGGCCGGCCCGGTGAGTCCTGGGTGCAGGCCACCGACCTCGACAGCGGCACCGTCCGGACGCGCGCGGAACTGCCGTCGCCCCTGTTCGGCGAGGGCATCACGGTGAGCGGCGACACGGTCTGGCAGCTGACGTGGCGTGACGGGGTTGCCGTCGCCCGCGATCGCGCGACACTCGCCGAACAGCGGCGCGTCCCGTTCGACGGCGAAGGGTGGGGCATCTGCGCCTTGCCCGACGCACTGGTCACGAGCGACGGCTCACCCACCCTCACGTTCCGCGACCCGGTCACGTTCGAACCACGGCGCACCGTGCAGGCGGTGCGGGACGGAAACCTGCTGGGCCGCCTCAACGAACTCGAATGCGCGGACGACGGCGCCATCTACGCCAACGTCTGGACCACCGACACCTTCGTCCGCATCGATCCCTCGGACGGGCGGGTCACCGCGGAGATCGACGCCTCGGCCGTCCGCGACGCGCTCCCGCCCGGCCCGCGGGACGTCGACGTCCTCAACGGCATCGCGCAGATCCCGGGAACGGACCGCTTCCTCGTCACCGGAAAGTACTGGCCGCGCATGTTCGAGGTGCAGTTCGTTCCCTGACAGGCCGATCTGACCAGCATTGGCCGGGGTTGCTGTGGTCGCATGTCTCCCGACTAGGACAGAATTAGGGAGTGACCGGACCGCGCGAACCCTACGAGCCTGACGGCGGTCGGGCTCCTGACGAGAATTCCGGGCCCCCCGTTCATCCCGGCTACGACAAATACCCGCCCGCCGCACGCTCGGGAGGTCGACGCACACCGCTCCCTCCCCTCCATCCGGTCGGCGGCGGGCAGCGTCCCCGTTCCGACGAGGAACGGGCCGACGCCCCCAAAGCGCCGCCGATGCCGCGCAAGCTCACCGTCACCCGGGTCGCGGCGATGCGCAGCCGGGAACTCACCAACAAGGGCATCGCGACGTTCCATCGCGCGGCCAAGGCGGACGGCGCGGACAAGTCGGGGCTCACCGCGCTGACCTACGCGGTGATGGCCAACAACGCGACCGACGCGGCCATCGCCGTCGCCCTGGCGAACACCCTGTTCTTCTCGGCCGCGACGGGCGAGGACAAGACGAAGGTCGCGCTGTACCTACTGATCACCATCGCCCCGTTCGCCGTCATCGCTCCGCTGATCGGTCCGATGCTCGACCGGCTTCAGCACGGCCGTCGCGTCGCGCTGGCCACGTCGTTCGGTCTCCGGACGATCCTGGCGATCGTTCTCGTCTTCAACTTCGACAGCTGGGTGCTGTATCCGGCCGCGCTCGGAATGATGGTGCTGAGCAAGTCGTTCTCGGTGCTCAAGAGTGCGGTCACACCACGTGTGCTGCCACCGGAGATCGACCTGGTGCGGGTCAACTCCCGGCTCACCGTGTTCGGACTGCTCGGCGGAACCATCGGTGCCGGCGCCCTCGCGGGTGGTCTCGCGATGGCCACCGGGTCCGTCGGCGCGCTGTGGCTGGCGGCGGTCATCACCGCCCTCGGCGCGTACCTCAGCATGCGGATCCCGTCGTGGGTGGAGGTCACCGAGGGCGAGGTGCCCGCCACCCTCACCTACCACGGCGACGAGCACCCGACCGAGGTGCTGGGCCGCACCCGCGTGCTGCAGGCCGAAGCCGCGGCCACCGCGAAATCCGGTAAACGCAGGCAACCGCTGGGCCGTGCGGTCATCACCGGACTGTGGGGAAACAGCACCATCCGCGTGCTCACCGGGTTCCTCACGCTGTACATCGCGTTCGTCGCGAAGTCGAAGACCGACCACGAGCCGCTGGTGCAGGCCGCCATGCTCGGCCTGGTCGGCGCCGCCGCAGGCATCGGCAACTTCGCAGGCAACGCCGCGGGCGCCCGGATCAAACTCGGCCGCCCCGCCCTCATCGTGCTGCGCTGCACGGGCGCCGTGTGGATCATCGCGGTTCTTGCCGCGATCACCGACAATCTGCTGACCGCCGCCCTGGCCACCCTCGTCGCGTCGGCGGCCAGCGCCCTGGCCAAGGTGTCGCTGGACGCGTCGCTGCAGCACGACCTGCCCGAGGAATCGATCGCGTCCGGATTCGGTAGGTCGGAGACGGTCCTCCAGCTGAGCTGGGTCGTGGGCGGCGCGCTGGGCGTCCTCCTGCCCACCGAATACTGGATCGGGTTCTCCGTGGTGTCTGCCGTCATGACCATCGGGCTCGTCCAGACCGTCCTCACCTACCGCGGGAGCACCCTCCTGCCCGGGCTCGGCGGCAAACGTCCCGACCTGGCCGAACAAGAAGTGACCGAGCCCCACTCGACCCACCGGGCCGACCGATCGACAGGAAATGTGACGTAAGTGAGAATGCAGGCGCGAACCAAGAAGATCCTGGCACTGATCGTGGTGGGGCTGATGGTGGTCCTGGTGGCCTTCGTCGGAGTCCTGTACGCACTGGTCCGCAACTCCTCGCCCCGCCTGCCCGAGATCACCGCCTTCGCGCACAACCGGGCCGAGCAGATCCCCCCGCTGGCGTACTGCAACCTGTATCTCGAGGACTGCACGACCGGCGACCTCGCCGAACTCGACGTGCCACCCGGCTCCTCGCTGCAGCTGTCGCTGCCACAGGAGATCGTCGACGCGCCGTGGCGCATGCTCGTCGTCTACCAGGACGCGTCGGGGCAGGTCCTCGTCCAGGAACAGGCTCACCGCGCCGGTGAGACCCGCGCCGTGACCGTGCCCTCCTCGGAAGACCTGCAGCTGGCCGGCGTCGAGATCCAGCTGCCGTCCGCCGTCATCGACGAGCAGGGGCTCACGCAGGCCCGGGCAGCCTGGTCGATCAAGACCGCCTGACACGACACACGAAGAAGGCCCCTGCGCCGAAGCGCAGGGGCCTTCCCGTTGTCCGTCGAATCAGCTGTCGAGCTCGCGCGCGACGGCGCGGACCACCTCGGAGATGCGCTGGGCGGTCTTGCGGTCCGGGTACTTGCCCTTGCGCAGATCGGGCTGGACCTTCGCCTCGAGCAGCGTGATCATGTCCTCGACCATGCCGTGGAGTTCGTCCGGCGTGTGCTTCTTGGCGGACGGCTCCTTGCGTGCGGCGTTCTGACGCAGCGACGGCGCCGGGTCGAGCACCTTCAGGCTCAGAGCCTGGGGGCCGCGTCGACCGGCGGCCATGCCGAACTCGACGCGCTGACCGGCCTTGAGGCCCTCGACGCCCTCGGGAAGAGCGGACGAACGCACGTAGACGTCCTCCCCCTCCTCCTGCGACAGAAAGCCGAAGCCCTTTTCGACGTCGTACCACTTCACCTTGCCGGTCGGCACCGCGTTCACCCGCTCATCACTTGGAGTGCAGTTGGTTGCACTTGGTATGCAAAACAGCGCGCCCCACCTCTGGTGCGGGACGCGCAGTGCCCACAGTCTACCTTGCAGAGACCCCCTCCGGCATCCGGGTTTCCAGGCACTATCGTTGCTGGTGTGGCCCACGAACCGACTCCTTCGAGCACTCCTCAGACACCCCGGAGGGGCGACGGACTCCTGCGCGTCGCACTCGCCCTCTTCGCGGTCGGCTTCGTCGCGATCGTGGCGATCTTCCTGACCCCGGTGCTCTCCGATTCCGAACCGGGCCTCGTTCTCTATCTCATCGCCCTCGCGTGCCCGATCGGATTCCTCCTCGGAATCGTCGCGGCACTGAGGCAGGGCAGACGCTCGCGCTGACACACCCGACCACCGACCGATGGGACGATCATGAGAATTCTGCTCAACATCATCTGGCTGATCTTCGGCGGTCTGTGGCTGGCGCTGGGGTACTTCGTCGCCGGAATCCTGTGCTGCATCCTGATCATCACGATCCCGTTCGGCATCGCGTCGTTCCGGGTCGGCGTCTACGCGCTGTGGCCGTTCGGGAAGACCGTGGTCGACAAGCCGACGGCCGGTGTGGCCTCGCTGATCGGCAACGTCATCTGGTTCGTCATCGCCGGTCTGTGGCTCGCGATCGGGCACGTCGTCACGGCAATCGCCATGGCGATCACGATCATCGGGATCCCCCTCGCGGTCGCAAATCTGAAGATGATCCCCATCTCGCTCATGCCCCTCGGCAAGGACATCATCGACGCTCCCCAGTGATGTGAGCTTACTCACATAACGGCCCGGTAACGGAAGGGCAACGGCTCGGCGATACGCACGTCTTGTCGCCACTAGCTGGGAAGAGTTCCTGCGCGCCCAATGAGGCCCCGCAACAGGCGAAGACACTCCGCGTTATCAAATGGTGACACTGCGGCCTCGGCCCGTTACCGTCGTCACCGGCCGAGGAAACATCGGCCACATCCGGCCCGCCGCGCCAAACCTCGTCCCGCGGGTACCGGAGTCCCGACGAAGCATTCCAGGGACGAGGACGGGGGACCCAAAGTCCTCCAGGGAACGCAAGTTCTCAGACGGACACCGGCCCGAATGTGCCTCGCACACTCGGATCTTGGGGTGAAGCCAGACCCTCTCCAGCCAGGAGAGGCGAGGCCGGGCGACCTCTCAGCCCGAACCCGACAGCTGACCTCGCAGGCGCGTGTGGAGAGGATCTCGACCACTATGAGCGGACGCCATCGCAAGCCCACCACCACCGGCCGCACCGTCGCCAAGGTCGCCGTCACCGGCGCCATCATGGGCGTCGCCGGAGCCGCCTTCTCGGGCACCGCGAACGCGGCACCCGACTCCGACTGGGACCGCCTCGCGCAGTGCGAGTCCGGCGGAAACTGGGGAATCAACACCGGAAACGGCTTCCAGGGCGGACTCCAGTTCTCCCCGAGCACCTGGAACGCACACGGTGGCACCCAGTACGCAGCCACCGCCAACCAGGCCTCGCGTGAAGAGCAGATCGTCGTCGCCGAGAAGGTCCTCGACTCCCAGGGCTGGGGCGCATGGCCGTCCTGCTCCTCGAGCCTCGGCCTGAGCAGCGCACCCACCCAGCGCACCGCCCCCGCAACCGTGCCCGAGGCCCCCGCGGCGCCGGCACTCCCCGACCTCACGGGCGGCGTCCCCAGCACCAACGGCACCTCGCAGTACGCCGGTGTCGTCGACAGCGCGATCGAGGCCGTCAAGGCCCAGGGCATCGCGATCGATCCCCAGATCCTGCAGCTCATCGACGCGAACAAGGGACTGCTCCCGCAGTAATCCCCCGCGATTCACAGAAGAGGGGCCCTGCACCGATCCGGTGCAGGGCCCCTCTTGTGTCGTCGGGTCAGCGGTTGATCACGGTGTGCGGATGCGCGTACGGCAGCGAGTCCGCCGGCAGCGGGAACTCGGTGTCCTCGCCGAACGGGGACAATCCGCCCGCACGGCTCGACGACAGTTCGGTCACGGCGCTATCTCCATCGGCGGTTTCGGGCCACCCTGGATCCACGTACTGCTTCTTCGAATTGTTAGCCACGGTGCCATTTTGACAGGAGCATTCGGCGACGTACAGCCCAGGTCTCTAATCTGATAGTCGATGACCGACACCGACGACGCCACCGCGAGCACCAACGGCACCGCTGCCTCCCCGCGCGGCGCCGCGACCCTCGCGGACTGGCTGGCCGCGCGCAGCGACGCCGAACTGACGGATCTGCTCCGCAAGCGACCCGACCTGGCGGTTCCACCGCCTGCCACGATCGTCGTCCTCGCCGGCCGCGCCGAACAGCGGGCATCGGTGGCCCGCGCGGCCGACAACCTGACGTCGCTGGACTTCGGCATCCTCGAACTGCTGGCGCTCGAACGGGCCGACGAGGTCGCCGTGCCGCGGGCCACCCTGCAGGACGCGGTGGGGTCGAAGGCGACGAAGAAGTCCGTCGACGCCACGCTGGACGGCCTGCGGTCCGTGGGGATCGTCTGGGGGGACAAGACGTCGCTGCGCATCGTTCCCGCTGTCGTGGCCACCATCCCGTGGCGGGTCGGACGCAGCGCCGAACCCGTCGAGACGCTGGACGAACCCGGGATCACGGCCGCGCTGGCCGGACTGCAGAGCGTCGAGCGGGACATCCTCGAGACCCTGTCGAAGTCGAGTTCGATCGGACGCACCCGGGACGCCGCCCCCGGAACACCCCCCGACCGTCCCGTGCAGCGGCTCCTCGCGGCCGGGCTGCTGCGGTGGATCGACGACGAAACCGTCGAACTGCCCTATCAGGTGCGGCAGGTCCTGCGCGGGGAGGCCGTCTTCGACCCCACGTCGCTGGCCGCGCCCACCGTGACGGGCCGCAAGCACAAGCCGGCCGACATCAACGCCGCCGCGGCAGGCGAGGCGCTCGAACTGGTTCGCCACTGCGAGGACGTCGTCAAGGCTCTCGGCGAGATCCCGGCGCCCTCCCTGCGGGCAGGTGGGCTCGGTGTCCGCGAACTGCGCCGCATCGCCAAGACGTCCGGCATCGACGAGAACCGGCTGAGCCTGCTCGTCGAACTACTCTCCGCCGCGGGACTGATCGCGGGCGGCACCCCGGATCCGGCGCCGACGTCCGACAGCGGGGAGAACTACTGGGCCCCGACCACCGCGGTCGACAACTGGCTCACCGCGCCGGTCGCCCGGCGGTGGCACGCTCTGGCCGCCGCATGGCTGGAACTCCCGCGCATGGCGTGGTTCATCGGCATGCGCGATGCCAACGACAAACCGGTCGCCGCGCTGTCCGAGGAGGTGCGCGCGCCGTCCGCGCCGCGCGACCGGCAGGCGATACTCGGACTGCTGGCGGAGCTGGGCAGCGGCCACTCCGCGGATCCGGCGGAGGTCAGCCGACTGCTGGCGTGGCGCCGCCCCCGCTGGGGTGCCCGGTTGCGGGTCCACGCGGTCGAACGCACCCTCGACGAGGCCGCGACGCTCGGACTCGTCGCCCGCGGAGCGCTCAGCTCCCCCGGACGCGCACTGCTCCACGGCGGCGACGCCGAGGCCGAGATGCACGCGTCGCTGCCTGAACCCGTCGACCACGTCCTCGTCCAGGCCGACCTCACCGTCGTCGCCCCCGGACCGCTGACTCCGGACCTGCTCGAGCAGATCACCCTGGTCGCGGACATCGAGTCCGCCGGTGCGGCGTCGATGTACCGGATCAGCGAAGACAGCGTCCGGCGTGCCCTCGACGTCGGGATGACGGCCGCCGAACTGCACAGCCTCTTCGCGACCCGGTCGCGCACACCCGTCCCGCAGTCGCTGTCGTATCTGATCGACGACGTCGCGAGGCGGCACGGGCGGCTCCGGGCCGGGGTCGCGGCGTCCTTCGTCCGCTGCGAGGACCCCACCCTGCTCGCGGAGGTCCTGGCGTCGCCGGTGGCCGCAACTTTGGCCCTGCGTGCGTTGGCTCCGACGGTGGCGGTGTCGCAGGCACCGCTGCGGGAAGTACTGGGCGAACTGCGGGCGGCCGGTTTCGCGCCCGCAGGCGAGGACTCGTCCGGCGCCCTGGTCGACCTGCGCCCCCGCGGCGCCCGGGTCGTGACCCGGCGCAAGGCTCCCGCCGGCCGCACCCCGGCCGTCGCCACGGACGCCCAACTCGACGCGGTCGTCCGGACCCTCCGCGCGGGCGACCTGGCCGCGTCGGCCCGGGGATCCGGCAGCATCCGCTCCGACGGGTCGCGGGCCAGTAGCGCCGCGACCATCGCCCTGCTCAACGCGGCGGCGCGGGAACGCACCAGCGTGACCATCGGTTACGTCGACGCTCAGGGTGTGGCGACGCACCGCATCGTCGATCCTGTGAGCGTCGGCGGCGGCCAGCTCGACGCGTTCGACCCGGCGAGCGGCGCGGTCCGGCGGTTCACCCTTCACCGCATCACGTCCGTCGCCCGCGTCGACTGACCCGTGAGTACTTGTTAACCACAGGCGGTTAACAAGTACTCACGGGTCAGATAACGATTCTGCGCAAACGCCGAGGAATTCCGGGACGCGCAATACCGTGATGCTGGTATGTACCTGGCCGGGGACGACTACCAGGAGGCAGAACCGTGATTGTCACAGCAACGAAGCCGTCACAAAGTTGGTTACGAGGCGTCGTCCGGCTGATGGTTGCCGTGGTGATCCTGCCGCTGGCGTTCGTCCTCGTCGGCGGCGGAACGGCCTCGGCGGACCCGTACAGCCGTCTGCGTGAGCACTGGGTCGACGCACCCGGCGGGGTCGGGCAGATCAAGGTGCGGATGTGGCTCGCGAACAACGGCAGCAACAAAGCCCTCTACCTCCTCGACGGCCTCCGCGCGACCAACGACGTCAGCGGGTGGGAGCACGAGACCAACGCCGCGTGGCTGTCCGACCACGGGATCACCGTCGTCGAACCGGTCGGCGGACAGTCCAGCTTCTACACGGACTGGTACGCGCCCAGCAACACCAACGGTCAGCCGTACACGTACAAGTGGGAGTCGTTCCTCACCCAGAACCTGCCCGACTTCCTGGCGAACAACTACGGCATCAGCCGCACCAGCAACGCCATCGCCGGACTGTCGATGGGCGGCAACGCGGCGTTGATCCTCGCCGCCTACCACCGCGACCAGTTCACGTTCGCCGGGTCGATGTCCGGGTACCTGAACCTGTCGGCCCCGGGCATGCGTGAGGCGATCCGTATCGCGATGCTCGACTCCGGTGGCTACAACGCCGACTGCATGTGGGGCCCGCCGTGGGATCCGGCGTGGCTCCGCAACGACCCGTTCGTCGCGGCGCCCCTCATGCGCGGGCTGCCGATGTGGATCTCGGCGGGCGCCGGCCTCCCCGGCCCGCACGATCAGCCGCAATCCGCCATCGACGTCTTCAACGTCGGAACCGGCATGGGTCTCGAGGCCATCGCGCTGGCCCAGAACCGTGCCTTCCAGGTGCGGCTCGACACCCTCGGCATCGGCGCGCACTACGACTTTCCGGCGACGGGAACCCACAGCTGGGGCTACTGGCAGGACCAGCTGTGGGCCATGCTGCCGATGATGAAGGCGTCGATCGGCGCCTGACCATGGCCTCCGGCCCCGTGAGTACTTGTTAACGTCCGGCGGTTAATAAGTACTCACGGGCGGCGAAGCCGCATAGGCGTCCCAGAGTTCCCGGTAGACACCACCCCGGTCGAGCAGCTCGTCGTGTGTTCCGACTTCCGCGACCTGTCCGCCGTCGAGGACCACCACCCGGTCGGCTCGCGCCGCGGTGCTCAACCGGTGCGCCACGACGACGGTGGTGCGCCGCCGGGACAGGTTCTCGGTCGCGAGCCGGACGCGGTCCTCGGTGGCCAGGTCCAGTGACGCCGTGGCCTCGTCCAGCAGCAGGATGTCGGGGTCCACCAGTTCGGCGCGGGCGAGTGCCAGCAGCTGACGTTGTCCGGCCGACAGGTTGCGCCCGTGCTCCCCGATCGGCTGCAGGTATCCGAGGGCGAGGCCGGACACCATCTCGTGGGCCCCGACGGCTCGGCTTGCGGCCTCGACCTCCGCGTCGGTCGCGTCCGGGCGCCCGTAGGCGACGGCGTCGCGGACGGTGGCGCCGAACAGGTGCGGCTCCTGCGGTACGACTCCGAGTCGCTGCCGGAACGACGCGAGGTCGAGTGACCGGGTGTCGATACCGTCGACGCGCACCGCACCCTGCGTGGGGTCGTAGAACCGGGCGAGCAGCTTGAGCACCGTCGACTTGCCCGCGCCGGTTTGACCGACGAGGGCGACCGTCTCGCCCGGTTCGATGCGAAGCGCCACCCCTCGCAGCGCCTCTCCCTTGCCGGATTCGTACGCGAAGTGGACGTCGTCGAACACGATGCCGCCCTGGAGGCGGTCGAGGACGATCGGATCGCCTGCCTGCGGCGTGGTGGTCGGGGTCCTCATCAGCCCCCGCAGTCGACCGAGTCCGATCACCGCCTGCTGGTAGCCGTCGAACACCTGCGAAAGCTGTTGTACGGGCGCGAAGAACAGTTCGACGTAGAGCACGAAGGCGATCAGGGTGCCGACGGTGAGGGTTCCGCCGTGGATCCGCGCCGTCCCTGCGGCGAGCACCAGCCCGGTCGCGACCACCGACAGGAACTCGACGAACGGAAAGTACAGGGCCATGTACCGCTGGGCCCGTAGCCGCGACTCCCGGAAGTCCCAGGCCCGCCGGGCGAACTGGGCCGCGTTGTAATCCTCGCGCCGAAATGCCTGGGTGACGCGGATATTCGTCACGTTCTCCTGCAGGTAGGCGTTGACGACCCCGACGCGATCACGCGCCTCCGCGTAGGCGGGCACGGACTTTCGGCGGAACACCACCGTGGCCGCGACGAGGACGGGCACCACGAGGACCAGCACGAAGGCCAGTTCCGCGTCGATCACCAGGAGTGCCACCAGCACACCGGAAATCGTCAGCCCGCTCACCACCGCCGTCGCCAGACCTGTCTGCAGGAAGTTGGACAGGCTGTCGACATCGGTGGTCATGCGTGTCATGATCCGGCCGGCCAGTTCTCGCTCGTAGTACTGCAACCCGAGCCGCTGCAGCTGCGCGAACGTCTTGACCCGCAATGTGTACAGCAGCCGTTCGCCCGTCCGCCCGGTCACCCGCGCCTGGGCGATGTTGACGGCCCAGTCCAGCAGCACCACCAGAATGGTCGCGGCCGCCGCGAGGAGCAGCAGGTCGCGGGCGCCTTGCAGCACTCCCCGGTCCACCCCGGTACGGACGAGGACCGGCACCGCGATCTGCGCGACGGCGTCCAGCCCGACGAGCGCCAAGCCTGCGACCAGCGGCAGGAGGAGCGGACGCAGCAGTGAGCGGAGTCCGAACGCCGGGTCGGCGGCCCGGGCCTCGTCCGCGGCGACGTCGGGGTCTCCCGTGAGTGGCGGCAGGTCGTCGAGCCGAGCCATTACTTCGGGGCTGGGCGGCGCCGACGAGAGGATGCCGCCCGACGCGCCTCCGCGTGACGGCCCACTGGCACCCGCGGCTGCGGTCGCGAAAGCCGCTGCGGCTCTGGCATCTAACATCCCGGAAGCCTCGTCGCCGTCCTCCCGGCGCCACAGTTCGGCGGTGACACCGTCGACGTCCGGTGGCTCGTTCGACGTGTCCGGAGCGGTCACGTCGTCCGCGCTCGACAGCAGCGCGCGGAACAGGGGGCACCGCTCGTCGAGTTCGGCGCTCGTGCCCACATCGACGATGCGCCCGTGCGCCAGGACCGCGATACGGTCGGCCAATGCGAGCGTCGACCGGCGATGCGCAATGATCAGCGTGGTCCGTTCGCTGGTCGCGACGCACAGTTCGTGGTGGATGGCGGCCTCGACACGGGCGTCGACCGCCGATGTCGCGTCGTCGAGCACCAGGATCCGCGGATCGGTCACCAATGCCCGGGCGAGGGCGATCCGCTGCCGCTGCCCACCCGACAACGTCACCCCCTGCTCCCCCACGACGGTGTCGAGGCCGTCCGGCAGTGCGTCGACGAATTCCTCCGCCTGCACCACGCGGAGAGCCTCACGCACCAGTGCCTCGTCGGCATCCGGCCGGCCGTAGGACACGTTGGCGCGGATCGTCTCGGACATCAGGTAGCTGTCTTCGAAGACGACGCCGAGCGCGGAGCGCAGCGAGTCGAGCGACAGCCGGCGGGTGTCGATCCCCCCGACGGTGACCGCACCCGCGTCGACGTCGTACAACCGCGGAACAAGCATGGCCAGAGTTGATTTCCCTGATCCGGCCGCGCCGACCACCGCCACCGTCTCGCCGGGTGCGATTCGCAGGGACAGTCCGTCGAGGAGGCGATTCGACGGGTCGTATCCGAAGGCCACGTCGTCGAACACCACCTCGAGGGGACCGCGCGGCAAGTCCACGGCGCCGGGTGGGGTCGTGACGGCGGGGGCGTTGTCGATCACCTCGCGGACGCGCTCGACGCTGGCCCGGCCCTGTTGGCTCACGGTCAGCAGCGTGGCGAGCTGACGCACGGGCGAGGCGAACGACGCCAGGTACGTGGTGAAGGCGACGAACGTGCCGAGCGACAGCGTGCCGTGCAGCGCCAGCCATCCTCCGAGTGCCAGGACGAGTGCCTGCCCCAGCATCGGGACCGCTTGCAGTGCAGGGTTGTACCGGCTGGTCAGCCGTGCGACGCGCAGCCGGGAACGGAAGAGGTCCCGTGCCCGCTTCTCGAGGTCTTCGAGTTCGCGGCCTTCCTGGCCGAATCCCTTGACGACGCGCACCCCCGTGACGGCGGCTTCGACTCCCCCGGCCACGATCGCCGCCTGTTCCTGGGCATGCCAATTGGCGGGAAACAGGTCGACGCGGCTGCGCATCGAGATGAACCACAACGCAGGCAGGACGGCCAGGGCGACCAGGGTGAGGATCGGCGACAGCACGGCCATCACGGCCAGGGAGATCGCGAACATCAGCAGGTTCCCTGCCATGTGCGGCAGTAACTGCAGGAGCATCTGGATCAGCGTGATGTCCGAGATCGACCGGCTGACCACCTGCCCGGTCTGCAGCCCGTCCTGCTTGACGCCGTCCAGCCGCAGCAGGGACCGGAAGGCGTCGCCCCGCAGGTCGTACTGCACTCCGAGGGACAGCTGCCCGGAGCGGTACCGTCGCGTGTACGCGGCGGCGAAACGGAGCGATGCGAGAGCGATGAGTACCGCGATCCACGGCGCCAGTGCATGATTCGTGTCGACCGCGGCGTTGTCGATCACGTGCCGGACGGCCAGCGGAATGGTGGCGGTGGCCGCGGCCGCCACCACCGCCGCGCCGTACGCGAGAACGAGATTGCGGCGTTGGCGCAGACAGTACCCGAACAGGTACCGCAGCCAGCCGACGTTCTCCCTCGAAGCTTCCGTCGTCACTGCGCAGACACCAGCGTGGAATCCTTCTCGACCGCAAACTGATTGGCTGGCCGCGGCAAGCCGTAGTGCCCGCGCAGTGTGGTCTCGGTGTAGTCGGTGCGGAAGAGTCCGCGTTCCTGCAGGATCGGGACAACGGAGTCGACGAACTTCTCCAGCCCGGACGGCAGGACCGCGGGCATGATGTTGAATCCGTCGGCGGCGCCGTTCCGGAACCAGTACTCGATCGTGTCGGCCACCTGGAGCGGGGTGCCCGCGAACGTGCGGTGGCCGCGACCACCACCGAGTCGCCCGATCAGCTGCCGGACGGTGAGCTTCTCGCGGCGGGCGAGGTCCACGATCAGCGTGTACCGGCTCTTCGCACCCTCGATCTCGTCCTCGGACGGCAAGTCCTCGGGAAGTTCCTCGTCGAGCGGGAGCTGCTCCGGTTCGAGATTGAACCGCTGCGCCAGCTGCTTGCGGGCGTATTCCGGCGAGATCAACCTCTCCAGTTCGGCCTCGAGCTCGCGGGCCTCCTCTTCAGTGTCAGCGATGACCGGCACGATGCCGGGCAGGATCAGCACCTGCTCGGGGTCCCTGCCCGCTTTCGCGACACGGTCCTTGACGTCCGCGTAGAACGCCTTCCCCTCGTCGAGGGTGGGCTGGGCGGTGAAGATGGCCTCCGAGTACCGGGCGGCGAAATCCTTTCCGTCCTCGGACGACCCGGCCTGCACGAGCAGCGGATATCCCTGCGGTGACCGCGGCACGTTGAGGGGTCCCCGCACCGTGAAGAACCGGCCCTCGTGTTCGATGACGTGCACCTTGGCGGAGTCGGCATGGATCGCGACCTCCTTGTCCGCGACGATGGCGTCGTCCTCCCAGCTGTCCCACAGCTTGGTGGACACCTCCACGAACTCCGCGGCCCGCTCGTACCGGCTCCGGTGCGCGGGAGTGTCGTCGAGACCGAAGTTCTGTGCCGCATCGGCGCCGGCCGTGGTGACGATGTTCCAGCCGGCGCGTCCGCCGCTGACGAAGTCGAGGGACGCGAACCGCCGCGCCAGGTTGTACGGCTCGTTATAGCTGGTCGACGCGGTCGCGATCAGGCCGATCTTCTCGGTGGCCGCGGAGATCGCCGTGAGGATGATCGTCGGCTCCAGCTTGCCGCTCGGCCTGCGTTCCGGATTGCTGAACAGCACCGGGCTGTCGGCGAGGAACACCGAGTCGAACTTTCCGCGTTCGGCGGTCTGCGCCAACGAAATGTAGTGCTTGATATCGAGATTGGCGTTCGGATCGCTCTCGGGCAGGCGCCAGGCGGCCTCGTGGTGTCCGATCGCCATCAGGAATGCGTTGAGATGCAGCCGGCGCTGGGGTGACGAACTCATGGTGTAACTCCCTTACTGTGCCGCTACCTCGACGCCGAGGGCGCCGAGCAGCGTGTTGCGAAACTCGTGGAACTTGCTGTCGCCGAGCGCTCTCGGCTTCGGGATGTCGATGCTCTCGTCGACGACGATCTGCCCGCGGTCGAGAACGAGCACCCGGTCGGCGAGCGCGATCGCTTCGTCGACGTCGTGTGTGACGAGCAGGACGGTCGGGCGGTGGCGGCGGATCAACTCCTGCAGGAGGGCGTGCATCTTGATCCGGGTCAGCGCGTCGAGAGCACCGAAGGGCTCGTCGGCCAGGAACAGTCGGGGCTCGCGGACCAGCGCTCGGGCCAGCGCCACCCGCTGCTGTTCACCGCCGGACAGTTCGCTGGGCCACGCCTTCTCCCGGCCCGCGAGCCCGACTTCCGCGAGCGCCGACGTTCCCTTGCTCGTGCCGCTGCGGCCCAGTCCGAGCGTCACGTTGTCCAGCACCCTCAGCCACGGCAGCAGTCGTGAGTCCTGGAATGCCACCGACACCTCCTCGGGCACCGTGAGGGTTCCGCCGCGGCCCTCGACGTCGTAGTCGAGGCCGGCGAGCGCGCGGAGCAGCGTGCTCTTGCCGGACCCGCTCTTTCCGAGCAGGGCCACGAACTGCCCGTCGGGAATGTCGAGGTCCAAGCGGTCGAGGACGGCCTTGTCGCCGAATCCGCGGACGAGGGATCGCACCTGCACGGCGGCGGGTTCTAGCCGGCGAGCGTCTTGCGCCATGACAGCGACCGCCTTTCGATGTAGCGGAGGACGGAGTCGGACAGGAGACCGAAGATGCCGTAGACCGCGAGCCCCACGAGAATCACGTCGGACTGTCCGTAGTTCTGTGCGTTGTACATCATCTTTCCCAAACCGGTCACCGCGTTGATTCCCTCGACGACGATGAGGGTGAGCCAGGCACCGGTCACCGAGAGGCGCAGTCCCAGAAAGAATCCCGGCATCGCACCCGGCAGTACGACCTTGCGGATGAACGTGGCCCGGGACAACCCGAGGACCTCGGCGAGTTCGACGTACCGGTTGTCGATCGACGTCAACGAATTATGCGTCTGGATGTACATGTGGACGACGACACCGAGCGCGATGATCACGATCTTGAACGTCTCGCCGATGCCGAGCCAGAGGATCAGCAGCGGGATGAGGCCGAGCGTCGGGATGGCGCGTTTGAGCTGGATCGGTCCGTCGATCAGGGCGTCACCGGAACGTGTCAGACCGGCGACGACGGCCAGGGCCGTCCCGATCACCACGCCGAATGCGAAACCGGTGGCGGCGCGGCTCAACGACGCGAGGACGTGTTCCTGCAGGATGCCGGTGGAGATCAGGTCGACGGCCGTGGTGACCACGGTCCACGGCGCGGACAGCTTTCGCGCGTCGATGAGGCCGGTCAGGCTCCCTACCGCCCACACCGCGAGGAGGAGCAGGACACCGGCCAGCCGGGAGAACGGAAACGCCTTACGCAACCCGAGTCGGCGGATCTGCCGATCGGCGACGCCGAGCCTCGGGGCCTCGGGGGCGACGGTGCGCGCCGGTGCCGGCGCGGAGAGAGTGCTGGTCATCGCTGCACACCGCCCCGGTACTCGGCCGGAACAGCGTCGGCGGCGATCGTCTCGAATCGGCGGTCGAACAACTCGTTGGCATCGAACTCACTGAAGTAGCCTGCATCGGAGAGCAATTGGACGGTGTCCTGCGTCCACTCGACGGCGGCGTCCCAGTTGGCCGGGTAGACCGGGCGCTGCCCGACGGAGGCGACGATGCGCTTGCCGTCCTCGGCCGATACCTGTTCGCTCTCCACGTAGTACTTCTGGATCCAGGCGTCCTGGTTCTCCCACGCCCAGATCTCCCCGCGGGCCCAGAACGGAATGAACGCCTTGATCGCCGCGGCCTTGGCCGGGTCCTGGAGAACCTCAACCGGTGCCCAGAGCACGGTGAGCGCGTCCACGGCGTCGGTGGCCAACGCTGTGGCTCCGTCCGGCCCGTACTGGTTCAGGTACTTCGTCACCGTCGGCTCCGACAGCGGCGCGATGTCCACCTGCTTCGACTGCAGCGCGGTGAGGAACTGCGGGCTGGGGAGTTCGACGAGCTGGACGTCCTTCGTGGTCAGACCCTGCGCCTTCAGCGTTCGCAGGATCACCACACCCTGCGCCTGCCCGGGTGAGAACGCAATCTTCTTGCCCCGCAGGTCCGGCAGTTCCGTGATGTCCGAGCCGGGAGCGGTGGCCAGCCGGTACTGCGGCTGTTCCTTCTCCCGGACCGCGACGATCTTCGCGTCGAGCCCGGTGGCGTGCGCCTGGATCGGCGGGATCGCGGCGTTGGTGGCCAGATCGACCGCGTTGCCCCGGAAGGCCTGGATCACGTCGGGACCGGCACTGACGTCCGGCCAGTCCGACACGGTGAACGGGAGGTCCGCGAGCTGGCCGGTCGCCTCGAGCTGAAGCCGGGTGGTCTTGATCGACACGCTGAGCGAGGTTCCGTCCGGAACCTGATCGGGCACAGCGTCATCGAGAGCCAGACCGCCGGAGGAACCGGAGGAGCAGGACGCGAGCCCGAGCGCCACGACGCCGGCGAAGGCGGCGCGTGTGAGGCGACCATACCCGGCGGAAGACACGAGTGAACTGGACATGATTGATCCTTCGAAGGATGTGATCTCCGGTCGGGCACACCGGACGCGGTCGGTCGGGTGCCACAGTGGAGCGAGAAAGGAAGAACGGAAAGGTGTTTCGAGCGTCCGCCGAAGTCAGCGCGGAGGCGTCAGATGCGACCCGGTCGCGTGCGGCGACAACAGGACTCGGAGCGACACGAGGATGTACGCACACTGTCCGCCATGGTGGTGTTCACACCAATATCCTTGCGATCCAGCGCAATCGACGTCAACATTGCTTCCCACCGAATTAACTCCGGCCCTGTGATACACGTCACGATATGCCGGCCAACGGCCGCACGAAGCTGGTGAGAGGCGCCCGGTAGAGCTCCGCGAGGATCACGGAACCGGCGGATACCGGCAGTGCCCGCCCCGGAAAACTGGTGGACAGCACCGACCGTGACGGGTCGTCACATGTCGCCGACGACTCCCCGACTGCTCGCCGAACCGTGTCGAGACTGCCCGGAATCCGGCTCACGCCTTGGTCGCAGACGATCAGGACCTCCGGATTGAACAGATCGAGCAGCCGGGCAGCCACCACCCCCACGCCGTGCGCCCGTTCCTCGAACAGTGCCAAAGCCGCCGGCTGCCGACGTCGACCCGCGTCGAGAAGGTCGCCGAAAATCGGCCGCTCGATGATGCCGAGTTGCATCGCCCTACGCACCAGCACCCGATCCGACAGGGTGGCCTGCACGCATCCGGTACGCCCGCAGGCGCACTCCTCGACGCTGTTCTCGACGGGCACGTGCGCCACCGCGCCTGCCGCCGCGCGCGGGCCGTGGTGGACCACGCCTCCGGTCGCGAACGCGGCGTCCACCACGTTCCCGACGAAGAGCTGCACCACACTGTCCCGTGCCCTCGGCTCCCCGAACAACACCTCCGCGTCGATGAGGGCGCGCGCGTGCGAATCCATCCGCACGTCCAGACCCGTGCGGCGCTCGAGATCCGCCCGGACCGGGTATCCGTTCCACCCGGGGATCGGATGCTCACGCACCACGCCTGATTCCGAGTCGATCCAGCCACCGGCCGCGAATCCGACGCCGATCGGGACAGACACGTCACCGTGTCGGGCGGCCAGCCCCTCGAGGGTCGTCACGGCGTTCCGCAGGATCTCGGCCGGTCCGAGCCCGAAGTGCGGATCACGGGATCGGGCCAGCACCTGCCCGCGCAGGTCGAGCAACGCGGTGGTCACGTGGGTCATCGCCAGGTGGATGCCGTAGACCACGAAGCGGGTGTCGTCGAGGTCCACCGGGACGTGTGGCCGTCCCAGACCGGTGGGACCCGAGATCTCCGGCAGTTCCCGCAGCAGACCGCGTTCGACGAGCTGCGCACTGGCGGTGGTCACCGTCGCGGGTGAGAGTCCGGTTACCCGCGCGATCGTGCTGCGCGCGATCGGCCCGTGGTCGAGGACGGTGCGCAGCACCGTGCCCGCGCTGGCGCCGGAACGACCGGCACCACGCCGGGTGTCGGGCTGGGTTCGCGCCATCGTTCCCACCTTCCCCGCGCGCAGTGATTTCGGTTGATCTCGAACGCTATCGAAGAGGAACGTGCAGTTCAACGGACTCAATTCCCGTGAATTTAACTCCCTGTGAGTACTTGTTAACCACGGGCGGTTAATAAGTACTCACGGGGGCTAGCCACCCAGATTGACCTCGATGCAGTACGTGCGCTCGGGTTCGGAGAACGCGATGGGAAATGCGTTGTCGAACTCGTTGCACAGGGTTTCGTCGTTCTGGCCGTCCGCGCGTCTCACGACCTTGACGGTCTGCATGTCGGTGCAGTCGGACGGCACGATCCGGCCGTCGTCCTCGAGTAGGTAGCAGGAGTCCTCGAGCATGTTCGGAACGAGGCAGAGCGTGGTCTGCACGTCCTCGTCCTCGCTCACGAGGGTGTACGAGAAGTAGTCCTCCGCGCACTGGACGTCGCCGTCGTTCTTCTGCGCCACCTCGTACGTGGCCTCGCTGTCGGAGCAGTCCCGCTTCTCGTGTGAGGTGTCGGCCGCGGTCGTCGACGCGGACTCGAAGAAGAGGCAGTCGCCGACGTCGAGAGCGTTCTTGTCGGCGCTCTTCACGGCGAACACAGCGAACGCGGCGATAGCGGCGAGGATCACGACGGCGACGACGCCGAGGGTGATGAACAGCCCCTTCCGCGATTTCTTCGGCGGCTGCCCGTACTGGCCGGGCGGGTACTGGCCGGGCTGCTGCCCGTACTGGCCGGGCGGATACTGGCCGGGTTGCTGCGCGTACTGCCCCTGCGGGTACGGCTGCTGCGGGTACTGACCCTGCTGGTAGGGCTGCTGCGACGCACCCTGCGGGTACGGTTGCTGCGGGTTGTTCGGCGGTTCGCCGGGGACGTTCGGATCGGGACGGTTGGGGTCGTCGGGGGGCTGGGTCATCGCGAGCCTCGTCTCTGGGTCGATCCATCCGGCTGTCCCTCAATTTAGGCCCCGACCGCCCCGGATGTGCGGGTATCGGGCCGCGTCGAAGGCCGCGACGTGGCGCGGTGTCGCTCAGATCAGGACAATGGACAGGCTGGCTACATCCGGCACCGCATTTTCGAGGAGGCTTCCGTGACCGACGGACCGTTGATCGTCCAATCCGACAAGACCCTGCTGTTGGAGGTCGATCACGAACGCGCGAACGACGCCCGTCAGGCGATCGCGCCGTTCGCGGAACTCGAGCGCGCGCCCGAACACGTCCACACCTACCGGATCACCCCGCTGGCCCTGTGGAACGCGCGCGCCGCCGGACACGACGCCGAGCAGGTGGTCGATGCACTGGTCAACTTCTCCCGGTACGCGGTGCCCCAGCCGCTGCTGGTCGACATCGTCGACACGATGGCCCGGTACGGGCGCCTGCAGCTGGTGAAGAACCCGGCCCACGGTCTGACGCTGGTCAGCCTGGACCGCGCGGTCCTCACCGAGGTGACCCGGCACAAGAAGATCGCCCCGATGCTCGGTGCGCGCGTCGACGACGACACGGTGGTGGTTCACCCGAGCGAGCGCGGTCGTCTCAAGCAGTTGCTGCTCAAGGTCGGCTGGCCGGCGGAGGACCTCGCCGGGTACGTGGACGGTGAGGCGCACGCCATCGACCTGGACTTCGACGGCACGTCCCCCGGGTCCGCGGACGGCACGTGGCACCTGCGCGACTATCAGGAGATGGCCGCCGACTCGTTCTGGGCGGGCGGGTCCGGTGTCGTCGTCCTGCCGTGTGGTGCGGGTAAGACGATGGTCGGTGCGGCGGCGATGGCCAAGGCGAAGGCCACCACGTTGATCCTGGTGACGAACACGGTCGCGGGACGGCAGTGGAAGCGTGAGCTGATCGCACGCACGTCGCTCACCGAGGAGGAGATCGGCGAGTACTCGGGCGAGCGCAAGGAGATCCGTCCGGTCACGATCGCCACGTACCAGGTGATCACCCGGCGCACCAAGGGCGAATACAAGCATCTGGAGCTCTTCGATTCCCGCGACTGGGGTCTCGTGATCTACGACGAGGTGCACCTCCTGCCCGCCCCGGTGTTCCGCATGACCGCCGACCTGCAGTCCCGTCGACGCCTCGGCCTCACCGCCACCCTGGTGCGCGAGGACGGCCGTGAGGGCGACGTGTTCTCGCTGATCGGGCCCAAGCGGTACGACGCGCCGTGGAAGGACATCGAGGCGCAGGGGTGGATCGCGCCCGCCGACTGCGTGGAGGTGCGGGTGACGCTGACGGACGCCGAACGGATGTCGTACGCGGTCGCCGAACCCGACGAGCGGTACAAGTTGTGTTCCACCGCGCACACCAAGATCGCGGTGGTGAAGTCGATCCTGGAACGGCACACCGATGCACCGACGTTGATCATCGGCGCGTACCTCGACCAGCTCGACGAACTGGGTGAGGCGTTGAACGCCCCGGTCATCAAGGGGTCGACCAAGAACAAGGAGCGCGAGGAGCTGTTCGACCGTTTCCGGGCGGGCGAGATCCAGACGCTGGTCGTCAGCAAGGTCGCGAACTTCTCGATCGACCTGCCGGAAGCGTCTGTCGCCGTTCAGGTTTCGGGTACGTTCGGTTCTCGCCAGGAGGAGGCTCAGCGTCTGGGCCGCCTGCTGCGACCCAAGCACGACGGCGGCCAGGCCCACTTCTACTCGGTGGTGGCACGCGACACGCTCGACGCCGAGTACGCCGCCCACCGGCAGCGCTTCCTCGCCGAGCAGGGGTACGCGTACCGGATCACCGACGCGGACGATCTGCTGGGCCCCGCCATCGGGTGACCGCCTGCCACCGGACCGGGGCCTCTAAGCTGGGGCCGTGCGACATTTCGAGTTCACCGTCGACCGGCCCTACGCGAAGTCTGTCAACCAGACGTTCGCCGACATGCGACGCCTGCAGGTGTCGGCGATCGTGGTGGCGCTGCTGTTCGCGGCCGCCGCTGCCGGTCTGATCCTGCTCGCCCACCCCTGGTCGATCATCCTCGGTGTCGTCGTGGCGATCGCCGCACTGACGTCCGTGTGGGTGGCGTTCTGGGTGCCGAAGAAGGTCGGCAGCATCGAGGAGTTGTACGCGAAGAGCCCGCTGGTGCCTGCCGTCGTCTCGGAGGTCCATCCCCGCGCGGTCACCCTGCTGTCGCTGATCGACGTCGCGAAGCCCTCCGCGGGCCGGGCGTCGTACGCCCTCGTCACTCGCAACGTTCCGATCCGGACCGGTCAGAAGCAGAGGGTGGGCGACAGGGTGCCGTCCGTCGCACTCCTGAACGACCGCAGCACCCGCAACGACGCCGCCACGTGGGAGATGGTCAGCCCGATGCCGATCGCGTGGGGCACCCGTGACGCGGCGGTGCGTTCCCGCGCGGAAGACGCCATCGATCAGGTCGAATGGGATTTCCTGCAGAGCCGGATCCCCGAGTCCGAGCACATCCGGACCAGCCCCGAGCAGCGAGTCGCGGTGTCCGAGCACGACCTTCCGGAGGGCCTGCGCTGATCGGCCGCTAGGGCCAGCCTTCGGCCGGTTGCCGCGGGTCGCCGGCGAGCAGGGCGGCCACCCACGAATCACGGCGGACGCCGCGCTGCACGAGTCCGGCGCGCTGGACGCCCTCGAACCGGAAGCCGACCCGGCGGGCGACCGCCGCCGAGTCGAGGTTGCCGACGAACGCGCGCCATTCGATGCGTTCGAGCCCCATACCGTCCGGCCGAAACGCGAAATCGCACACCAGGTTCACCGCGGTCGTCATGAGGCCCTGCGACCGTGCCGCCGGCGACAGCCAGTATCCGATCTCCGCCGCCGTCACATCCCGCGCCATCAGACCGATCATCCCCAGCACGGGACCGTCCTCGCGTTCGCGCAGCGCCCAGGTGGGACTGCGGTCGGCCCAGCCGGACGGCACCGTCTGCCGCACGAACTGCTCGGCGTCCGAGCTTGTGTACGGCGCGGGCATCGTCGTCCACTCGGCGATCGACGCGTCGCTGCATGCCGCGCAGATCTCGTCGACGTCGGTGACGACCGGCGGGCTCAGCCACAGCGTGTCGGCGGCGAGGGTGACGACGAACATGCCCGCCACTCTATGCCCGGTAAGGCGGCCTATGGATCAACGCAGCGCGGGCAGCACTTCCTTCTC
The DNA here is from genome assembly GCF_048381435.1 of Rhodococcus mengyinensis. Taxonomy (NCBI): domain Bacteria; kingdom Bacillati; phylum Actinomycetota; class Actinomycetes; order Mycobacteriales; family Nocardiaceae; genus Rhodococcus; species Rhodococcus mengyinensis. The sequence goes on from NZ_JBLWIT010000038.1 coordinate 135,762, forward strand.
GAACAGTTCGATGCCCGACGTGTCGTACGCGGCTTCGGGGAAGTAGAAGACGCCGTAGGACATGCCCTGCTCCTTCAGCGCCGACAGTTTCTCGACGATCTGCTCCGGCGTTCCCACACCGGGCATTCCGCGGAAGGCTCCCAGGGCACCCTCGGCGGCGTCGGCGCCGACGTGGGGGGTGAGCCGGTCCTTCAGGGTGAGCAACCGCTGCTCGACCTCCGCCTCGGTGGTGCCGATCGCGACGTTGTAGTTGGCCGAGCGGGTGATGGCGTCGAAGTCGGTGCCGACGGTGTCGCAGTGCTTCCGCAGGATCTCGGACTTCTGCGCGAAGCCCTCGGGTGTGCCGTCGAAGTTGGTGTACTGCGCGTACTTTGCCGCGATCTTCAACGTCACCTTCTCGCCGCCACCGGCGATCCACAGCGGGATGCCGCCTTCCTGCAACGGAAGTGGGCGGACGATGGCACCGTCGACCTGGTAGTGCTTGCCTTCGAGGGTCGCGATGCCGTTGGCCCAGGCCTGACGCATGATCTGCACGCCCTCGTCGAGGCGACCGAGACGCACACCGGCAGAGGGGAATCCGTATCCGTATGCCCGCCACTCGTGCTCGTACCAGCCGCCGCCGATACCCATCTCGACGCGCCCGCCCGAGATGAGGTCGGTGGTGGCGGCGACCTTCGCGAGGTAAGCCGGGTTGCGGTAGCTCATCGCCGTACACATCTGGCCGAGACGCACCCGCGAGGTGACCGCCGCGAACGCGGACATGAGGGTCCACGCCTCGTGCGTGGCCTCCTCGGTCGGTGCCGGGACGGTATGGAAGTGGTCGTAGACCCACAGGGAATCCCAGGACGAACCTTGATCGGCGCGCAACGCGAAGTCGCGCATCACCGACCACTGATCCGCGGGATCGATTCCGACGAGATCCAGACGCCAACCTTGAGGAACGAACAATCCGAAGCGCATGAAACGAATGTACCTATGCTTCCTGTTTTTCGAGCGGTGAGGATCCGGGCTCCGACGCGGCCGGCGGTGGCCACGGGGAATAGACCGGGATGAACCGGAACAGGAGGCCGGCGCCGACCAGCGCCGCTCCCCCGATCGCGGCGACGGCGACCCCGAGCGGGACCACCGCGGCGAGCGCGCCGACGCCGAAGGGTCCGGCGAACATGCCGGTGTCGTGGGTGAGCCGCCAGGCGGCGAGGAATTCGGCGCGCGTCGCCGGTGGGGCGATGTCGGCGCCGAGCGTCATGATGACGCCGTTGCCGAGCCCGTTGCCGATGCCCATCACGACGGCGACGACCCCGATCGACAGGAGGTCGTGCGAGAACGGCAACGCCAGGTAGGACGCCCCGATCACCAGAAGCGAGGGCACCGCGATGAACCGGCGGCCGTACCGGTCCATCAAGTGTCCGGCCGGATACGAGCACAGCAGATCGACGGCCGCTCCGACCCCGAAGACGAGGCTGACCTGGGCGGCGTCGAGTCCGAGATGGGCAGCCCACAGCGGCAGCACCGCCTCCCGCGAGGCGCGGGCCGCACCCATCAGGAGCGAGCCGGCGCCGAGCGTGGCCAGCAGCTTCCGGTGCCGGCGCAGAATCGACGGCAGCGTCGCGTGGGTACCGGCGGTGCCTGCGTGGCGCCGCGGCGGGTCGGGGACCCTCGACATCAGCCACCCGGACAGCACGACGCCGACGAACTGCACCATGAATCCGCCCCGGGCGCCGACCACCAGGATCACGGCGGCGCCCAGCAGCGGTCCCACGAAGAAGCCGAGCCGCCACATCGCCGCGAACGACGACATCGCCCGGGCCCGCAGCCCGATCGGCACGGCGTCGGCCAGGTAGCTCTGGCGGGCCAGCCCCCACACGGCGTTGGCGAGCCCGGTCAGCAGTGCCCCCACACCCAGCATCCAGGGTGTCTGCGCGAGCAGACAGACCAGCACTCCGGCGGCGCCGACGGTACTGCCGCCGATGATGGACCGCCGCTCCCCGAACCTGGCGACGATCCGGCCCGCGGGCAGGTCGCCCAGGACGGCGCCGAGCCCGACGACCGCGACGATCAGCCCGGACACGGCCACGGACGCGCCCAGTTCGCGGGCCGTCAGTGCCATCACCGGGGCGGCGGCCCCCTGGCCGATGCCGAAGATCGCGGCGGGAACGAAGACGGTGGTGACGAGAGGTTTCAGACCGGTCTCGCCGCTCATACGCTCGCTTCGTCGACCGCACCCGCGAACCGGTTACCGACGTCCGTGAGACCGTAGTGACCGCGCAGGGTGGTCGCGGTGTACTCCGTCCGGAACAGTCCGCGCTGCTGCAGGATCGGGACGACACGGTCGACGAAGTCGTCCAGTCCGCCGGGCAGGTAGGGCGGCATGATGTTGAAACCGTCGGCCGCTCCCTGCTCGAACCACGTCTGCAGCTCGTCGGCGACCTGTTCGGGGGTTCCGGCGAACGTGCGGTGCCCACGTCCGCCGCCGAGCAGCCCGATCAGCTGCCGGACGGTGAGCGAACCGTCCGCCGCGAGGTCCTTCACCAGCTGGTAGCGGCTCTTGTTGCCCTGGATCTCGTCCAGCGGCGGAAGCGGCGGAAGCGGGGCGTCGAGGGAATGCTTCGTGAGGTCGACACCGAGCATCGTGGACAGCTGACGCAGCGAGTACTCGGGCGAGATCAGGTCGGTGAACGACTGCTCGAGCGCCTTCGCCTCCTCCTCGGTGTCCGCGATGAACGGCACGATGCCGGGCAGCACCTTCAGGTCGCCGGCATTGCGGCCGTGCTTGACGACACGCGCCTTGAGGTCGCGGTAGAACTCCTGACCCTGTTCCAGGGTGCGCTGTGCGGTGAAGACGGCCTCGGCGTACCGCGCGGCGAACTCCTTGCCGCTCTCGGACGAGCCGGCCTGCACCAGCAGCGGCCGTCCCTGGGCGGACCTCGGCGAGTTGAGCGGCCCCTTGACCCGGAACTGCGGTCCGTCGTGGTCGATGGTGTGAACCTTGCCGGGGTCGGCGAACACGCCGGTCTCCCGGTCGAGCACCACCGCGCCGTCCTCCCAGCTGTCCCACAGGGCGAGCGTGACGTCGACGAATTCCTCTGCGCGCTCGTACCGTCCGCTGTGTGCGGGGATACCGTCGACGCCGAAGTTCGCAGCCTCGTCCGCACCGGCCGAGGTCACGATGTTCCACCCCGCCCGGCCGCCGCTGATGTGGTCGAGCGACGTGAACTTGCGCGCCAGGTTGTACGGGTCGGAGTAACTCGTGGACGCGGTGGCGATCAGTCCCACGTGTTCGGTGGCGACGGCGATCGCCGACAGCAACGTGACGGGCTCGAAGATCGCCTGGGTGTTGTGCTTGATCCGCGGTCCGACGGCGAGACCGTCGGCGAAGAACACCGAATCGAGCTTGCCCCGCTCCGCGATCCGGCCGAGTTCCTGGAAGTGTGCGACGTCCAGAACGCGGTGCGCCTCGGTGCGGGGATGGCGCCACGCCGCCTCGTGATGTCCCACACCCATGAGAAAGGCGTTGAGGTGGAACTGGGAATCCTGTGACATGTGGAGTTTCTTTTCCGGTAAGTGACTAGACCCGCCAGCGGGACAGCCTGCGTTCGATCAGTACGAGAACGGCGTTGAGTGTCAGCCCGAGAACCGAGATGGCGACGATGCCCGCATACATGTTGGGGATCTGGAAGTTGAACTGGGAGGCCGTGATCAGGTAGCCGAGGCCGGCCTTGGCCCCGACCATCTCGGCGGCGATCAGCACGAGGATCGACGACGCCGCCGCCATGCGGATGCCGGTGAAGATGGTGGGAACGGCGGCGGGCAGCACGACCTTCTGGAACAGGCGCACGGGCGACAGTCCCAGCGACGACGCCGACTTGATCAGCAGCGGGTCGACGGTGCGCACACCGGAGATCGTGTTCAGCAGGATCGGGAAGGTGCACGCGTAGATCACCAGGGCGATCTTGGACTCCTCACCGATGCCGAGGATCAGGATGAACACGGGCAGCAACGCCAGCGCCGCCGTGTTGCGGAACAGCTCCAGGATCGGGTTCAGGAAGTCCGACACCGGGCGGTACCAGGCGATCGCGATGCCCAGCGGGATCGCGATCACGACCGCCACGAAGAAGCCGATCAGGGCGCGGGAGAGGCTGGCGGACACGTGCTGCCACAGCTCACCGCTCTGCACCAGGTCGAAGAATGCCTCGACCACCGTGGTGAACGGGGGCAGGAACACCTCGTCGACGAGACCGACCCGCGGAGCGATCTCCCACAGTGCCAGGAAGGCGACGATCGCGACGGACGGCTTGAGGATCCGCCAGACGACCGGACGCAGTGCCGCACCGGCACGCTGGACGGCACCCGGCTGCGGTGGGGTGGAAGCGGGCGACGGAGCCGACGTCCCGGGCGGATCGATAGCAACGGGAGCTTCCGGTGACGCGAGTGCGCTAGACATGTGCTTCCTCCTTCTCGATTACCTGTGCACGCTCCACTTCGCCGTGCAGCAGCGTCCAGATGCGGTGGCGGTAGTGCCGGAACTGCTCGTTGGACCGGACGTCCTCGCCGCTGCGGTCGATGTCGATGTCCACGAACGTCTTCACCCGGCCGGGCCGCGACGTCAGGACCGCGACCCGCTGCCCGAGGTAGATGGCCTCGTCGATGCCGTGCGTGATGAACAGGATGGTCTTGCCGGTGGCCTTCCAGATGCGCAGCAGTTCGTCCTGCAGCGACTCACGGGTCTGCGCGTCGAGCGCCGCGAACGGTTCGTCCATCAGCAGCACCTCGGGATCGAACGCGAGGCTGCGGGCGATCGCGACGCGCTGCTTCATGCCGCCCGACAGCTCGTGCGGGTACCGGTCGCCGAACCCCTTCAGGCCGACGAGCTCGAGGTAGTGCTCGGCGAGTTCGCGCCGTTCCTTCTTGGGCAGTCCCTTGGCCTCGAGCCCGAACTCGATGTTGTGCCGGGCCGTCCGCCACGGCAGGAGTGCGTACTGCTGGAAGACGATTCCGCGGTCGAGACCGGGCCCGGTCACCGGCTGCCCGTCGAGCAGGATCCGACCCGATGTGGGGGTGCTGAGCCCGCCGAGCAGGTCGAGCAGCGTGGACTTTCCGCAACCACTCGGACCGACGAGGACGAGGAATTCGCCGTCCGCGAGATCGATGTCGATGTCCTCGATCGCGGTGAACTTGTCCTTGGACCCGCGCACGTCGAACTGCTTGGTGACGTGCTCGAGGCGGAGCTTGGGCGTCTGAACCCGATCGGGGTTCGAGGCGGTGGTGCTCATTTCTGTCCTTCCAGTACTTCTCCGTCGGGCCCGCTCTCGGGCTGGAACGTGCCGTTGGCGTACGGGTTGAATTCGTTGGTGTAGAGGTCGGTTGCGGTCAACTTGCCCTCGTCGAGCTCACCGTTGCGGACGAGCCAATCGACCCAGGTCTGCAGCTCCTTCTCCTGGATCACGGCCCCGGCGACGGGAATCCCGGAGCTGCGCCAGTAACCGATGGCCTCGTCGCTCTCGTTGCGGCCACGCTTGTCGATGATGCTCTTGAACCGTGCGACGACCTCCTCACGCGGAGTGACCTGGGTCCATCGGATGGCCCGGGCCGTGCCCTGCACGAAGTCCGCGACGGCGTCCTTGTTCTTCGCCAGGAAGTCGTCGCGCACTGCGTAGGTGCCGTAGCTGAAGGCGCCGAACAGATCCCGGTCCGTGAACAGCGGCCGGATGCCCCCACGCTCCTGGGCTGTTTCGCGGAAGATGTCGTTGATGGCAGCCACGTCGATCTGACCTTCGCGCAGGGCCGTTTCGTTGTTCACCGGCGGGACGACGGTCAGCTCCACCTGCTTGATCTCGTCCTGGGTCAACCCCTGCTGGGCCAGCCACTCCCGGACCAGGAACTCGTGGTGCGCACCGAGCGTGTTCATCCCGACCTTCTTGCCGATCAGGTCGCGCGCCGAGCGGATGGGGCTGCCGTCCAGCACGAAGTATCCCGTGTACTCACCGGCGTCCGCACCGTAGGAACTCAGCACCGACGTGATCGGTGCCCCCGCGGCATTGAGCTTGACGACGGCTCCGTTGAATGCCGCGCCGAACTCGATGTCGCCGGTGGCCGCCGACTGGATGTCCTGCGGGCCGCTGGTGGTGTCGCCGACCCATTCGAGCTTGATCTTGTCGTAATACCCCAGGTCCTCGGCGAGTTCGTGGAATCCCACGTCCCCGGCCCACCCCTGGTAGCGCAGGACTGTCTTCCCGTCCTCGGTGGTGGCAGTATCCGACGAGCCGGCGCACCCCGCCACTCCCGAGGCCAACGTGAACAGTGCTGCGGTCGCCGCGAGGGCGCGCACGGCGCCTCGCCGGAACCGGGAGTGGGACATCGACATCACTTTCTTCTCGTGGGGACCTGGGGTGGAGTTCACTTGGCGGCCAGCGCTTGTCCGTCGGGGCCGCTGTCGGCGGGGTACGTGCCGTTGGCGTACGGGTTGTACTCGTTGGTGTAGACGTCGGCGGGCGTGAGCTTGCCGTCCTCGAGTTCCCCGTTGCGGACGAGCCAGTCGATCCAGGTCTCGATCTCCTTGTCGGTGATCACGCCACCGGGACCCGCCACACCCGGCGACTTCCAGTAGTCCACGAGGTCGGTGGTCTCGTTGCGGCCGCGCTTGGTGATGATGTCCTTGTACTTCGCGATCACGTCGTCGCGCGGAGTCGTCTGGGTCCAGCGGATCGCGCGGGCCGTGCCCTGCACGAAGTCAGCGACGGCGTCCCTGTTCTTCGCGATGAAGTCGTTGCGGAACAGCAGCGAACCGTAGGTGAAGGAACCGAAGATGGACTCGTCGGTGAACAGCGGGCGGATGCCGCCGCGTTCGACTGCCTTGTCGCGGAACACGCTCCCGAGCGTGCCGACGTCGATCTGCCCCTGCCGCAGCGCCTGTTCGGTGTTCACCGGCGGCACCACGGTCAGCTCGACCTGCTTGATCTCGTCCGGGGTCAGCCCCTCCCGCGCCAGCCACTCACGCACGAGGAACTCGTGGTGTGCGCCGAGCGTGTTCATGCCGACCTTCTTGCCGATCAGGTCACGTGCCGACGTGATCGGGCTTCCGTCGAGCACGTAGTACCCGTTGAACGTCTCCTTGTCGGAGCCGTAGTAGCCGATGACGGACGTGATCGGCGAGTCGGCCGCGGCCAGCTTCAGCACCGCACCGTTGAACGCGCCACCGAAGTCGGTCTGCCCGGTGGCGGCATTCTGAATGCTCTGCGGCCCACTGGTGGTGTCGCCGATCCAGTTCAGTTCGACCTTCTGGTAGTAGCCCAGGTCGGCCGCGAGTTCCGGGAACGAGACCTGTCCCGTGGTCCCCTCGTAGCGAAGTACCGTCTTCCCGTCGGCTGTCGTGGTCGTCTCCGAACTGGAGCACGCGACAGCAAGGCTGGTGAATGTGAGAAGGGCGGCCGCTGCGGCCAGAGTCCGCGCGAAACGTGGACGAATCATCGAAGGTCTTCCTAGTGTGTGTTGCCCGCCCACGGCGAAGCGGCGGGTCGTGCGAGCGCACTCCCGAACCCCGCCCGGCGGTCGCCGGACGGGTGAGCAGGACGTGCAGAAGAAAAAGGGGTGCGAAAAAGCCAGGTCAGCTACGACAGCCGAAACACTGGAACATGGCAGACTCCCTGGAGGTGGTGTGGTCGCCACACCATACGTCCGGACCCACCACCAGGGTCAACGGTTACGCACACGACGGATTTTATGTCTGGACCGCACGTAGGATATCGGCATGCCCACTGCCACGCTGGTAGACGAATTCGAGTCCCACCGGCCGCATCTGCTCTCCGTAGCGTACCGGCTGACGGGAAGCGTCAGCGACGCGGAGGACGCCGTGCAGGAGTCGTGGCTACGACTCGACGACGCGGACGCCGCGAACATCCGCGACCTCCGGCCGTGGCTCACGACGGTGGTCGGGCGGATCTGCCTCGACCGGTTGCGGTCGGCGGCGGTGCGGAGGGAACAGTATGTCGGCCAATGGCTTCCGGAACCCATCGTCACCGGACTGTCGCCGTCGGCCGAGCCGGACCCGCTGGAAGCGGTCGTCCGGGACGAGGACAACCGCCTCGCCGCGCTGATCGTGCTCGACACGCTCACCCCTGCACAACGGGTCGCGTTCGTGCTGCACGACGGTTTCGGGGTCCCGTTCGACGAGGTGGCCGGGATTCTCGGCATCGAGACGCCCGCGGCGCGTCAGCTCGCGTCGCGGGCCCGCAAGGCCGCTGCCGCAACCACACCCGCCGTCCCCGACGAGGAGCATGCGCTCGCCGTGCAGCGACTGCTCGAGGCACTCGCCGCCGGCGACCTCGACGCGGTGATCGCGGCGCTGCACCCGGACGCCCTCGTCATCGGCGACGCCAACGGCACCACGAGCACCGCCGTCAACGTCATCCACGGCGCGGACAAGTTCGCCCGCTTCTTTCTCGGCCTCATCAAGCGGTACGGGCCGGCGGTGTTCACCGTCATGCAGCCGGCCCTGGTCAACGGCCAGCTGGGCTTCTTCAGTGCCGCATTCACCGGCGACGAGGCCCACCGCAGCTCGCCGCCGCGAGTGGGTGGGTTCACCGTCCGGGACGGACTCGTCTACGCGGCGTACGACATCGCCAATCCGGAGAAGTTCGGCGGGATCAGGCTGCCGGACCATTCTTCGTGACCGCCGCATCGTCGGCCCACGGCACCCGGCACGAATCGGTGCCGAAACCCTGTTCCGTGATGCCCAGCGCCGAGTACATCCGGGCGCGCATGTTCTCGATGCCGATCTGGTAGGACAGTTCGACGACACCGGCCCGGCCGAACCGGCGCTCGAGGTCCGCCACCTGTTCGTCGGTGACCGTGGTGGGCGTCGCCGTCATCGCGTCGGCGTATGCGATGGCCGCGCGCTCGTCCTCGCTGTACGCGGGCGAGTCGGCGTAGTCGGCGATGTGCTGGAGCCGCTCCACGTCCAGGCCGTCGAGGCGTTGCAGCATCGTGCCGAAGTCCACGCACCACGAGCAGCCGATCGTCCACGCCACGCGGTAGACGGCGATCTCCCGCACGTTCGCGGGAAGCACGGTCGACGCCTTCTGCACCGCCAGCTCGTGCCGGGCCGACGCGACGAACAGCTTGCGGTGATGGGCGAGCACGGTGAACGGTTCGGGTACCTCGTCGAACTTGTGGGGCAGCATATTTGTAGGCGACCTTCACCAGCGGGCTCGCGTCCGCCGGGGCCACTGCGGGAATGCGGGGCATTGCGTCCTCCATCGTCACCGGGCGCCCTTCGCGCGCCGTCTACAGAGAAGACGAGACAGCCCTGCAGAACGTGACGCGGCCGTGTGCAACCCTCGCCGTCACACCGACTACGCTGCAGTAATGCCCGCAACGCCGCGCAACCGCACCGTCCAGCGCTTGCAGCCGTTCGCGTCCACCATCTTTGCCGAGATGACCGCGCTCGCCGTGCGCCACGACGCCATCAACCTCGGTCAGGGTTTCCCCGACACCGACGGTCCCGCGTCCATGCTCGACGCCGCGCGCCGAGCCATCGCGGACGGGCTCAACCAGTACCCGCCCGGCCCCGGCATGCCCGTGCTCCGCCAGGCGGTCGCGGCCGACCGCCTGGCCCGGTACGGGCTCGACCACGACCCCGACTCGGAGGTGCTGGTTACCGTCGGCGCCACCGAGGCCATCAGCGCCGCCATTCTGGGGCTGGTCGAACCGGGTGAGGAAGTGGTGCTGATCGAGCCGTACTACGACTCCTACGCGGCGTCTGTCGCGCTGGCGGGGGCGGTGCGCCGCAGTGTGCCGCTCGCCCGCTCCGGCACGAAGTTCGTCGTCGACCTCGACGCTCTGCGGGCCGCGATCACGCCGAAGACCCGGATGCTGGTGATCAACACCCCGCACAATCCGACCGGCACCGTGTTCACCCCGGAGGAGATCGCCGCCGTCGCGGAGCTGGCGTGCGAGCACGACCTGCTGGTTCTCAGCGACGAGGTGTACGAGCACCTGGTGTTCGACGGCCGGACGCACACCGCCCTGGCCACTCTGCCGGGAATGTACGAACGGACCGTCTCGGTGTCGAGCGCCGCCAAGACGTTCAACGTCACCGGCTGGAAGATCGGCTGGGCGTGCGGTCCGGCGGAACTGATCGACGCCGTCCGGACCGCGAAGCAGTACATGTCGTTCGTCGGCGGCGGACCGTTCCAGCCCGCGGTGGCGCATGCGCTGAGCCACGAGCAGCAGTGGGTGAAGGAACTGCGCGACAGTCTCCAGGCCAAGCGGGACGTGCTGTACGACGCGCTCGTCGCGTCCGGTCTGGAGGTCCATTCGGGTGGCGGCACGTACTACCTGTGCGCCGACATCACCGCGATCGGTGAACGCGACGGCATCGACTTCTGCCGCAGGCTTCCGGAGCGCATCGGCGTGGCCGCGGTGCCGGTCAGCGTGTTCACCGACCATCCGCAGCCGTGGAACCCGCTGGTGCGGTTCGCGTTCTGCAAGCAGGATCACGTGCTCGAGGAGGCGGCGCGGCGGCTCCGGACCCTCGGGGAGCCCGGATCGTGACTGCCCGCACCATCCCCGCCGACTTCGTGCGGCGGTCGCTCGAACTGTCGGCGCGCAGTGGGGTCGATCTCTCCCCCGCGCTGTCGGCGGCGGGAATCACGACGGCGTCGCTGGAGGATCCGCTGGCCCGGTTGACGCCGACCCAGGTCACCGCGTTCACCCAGGCGGTCTGGCAGATCACGGGCGACGAATTGTTCGGGCTTGGCCCGGCCCCGGTCCCCCGCGGCACGTTTCGGCTCGTCTGCCTCGCCCTGATCCACACCGCGGACCTGTCCGCCGCCCTCGAGCGGATGGCCGACATCCTGCGCGCCCTGCCGTCACTGCCCGCGCTGCACATCGGTCCCGGTATCAACGGCGGAACCCGGATGACCATCGACATCCGCCCGGCCGCGGCCGAACGGTCCACCGAGGACGTGCAGTCGTCGCTCGAGGCCACGCGGGTCACCACCGATTTCCTGCTGATCCTGCTCCACCGTTTCGCGGCGTGGCTCGTGGGCAAGAGGGTCCGGTTGCTGGCCGTGGAACTGCCGTATCCGGCGCCGCTGCCGCAGCTCGCCGAGAACTACGATCACATCTTCGGCGTCCCCGTGACTTTCGATTCCGACATTCCCGCAATCGAATTCGACAACGCGGTCATGCGGGCGCCGATCATCCAGACCGAGGAGACGCTCGAGGACTACCTCCGGGAGTCACCGACGCTGCTGATGTCGGAGCGTGACTACGACAGCACGGCGTCGGCGCAGGTGCGCCGGGTCCTCGAGCTGGGCATGAAAGGCCGGACGTCGACGGCCGAGGACATCGCGGAGATGCTGTCGATCAGCGTCCCCCACCTGCGCCGCCTGCTCCGGCAGGAGGGGACGTCGTTGAATCAGCTGCGCGAGGAAGTGCTCCGCGACGCCGCCGTGGCCGGGCTCCGACGCGGCGAGACCGTGGAGGACCTGTCGGCGCGGCTCGGCTTCTCCGAGCCCAGTGCGTTCCGTCGCGCCTTCAAACGCTGGACCGGCAGCACCCCGAGTTCCTACCGCGGAGCGTGACAGCGCGTCAGCTGACGCAGAACTCGTTGCCCTCGGGGTCTGCCATCGTGACCCACTCGCTCGGCCCCTGGCGGCCGCGGTGGAGCACGGTGGCGCCGGACTGCTCCAGCTTCTCGGCGACCTCGTAACGGGCGTCCCCGACCCTGATGTCCAGGTGGAGCCGGTTCTTCACCGTCTTCCGTTCGGGAACCAGCTGGAACAGCACACGCGGGCGCTCCGGGTGCTCCGGATCGCGGATCGCCTGACCCTCCCGCCAGACCAGGACGCCCTCGAACTCCATGGTGTCGGACTCCTGCGCGTGGCCGGCCTCGACGAGCCCGCGGATGAACTCCTCGTTGCTCGGCTCCACCTCCCAGCCGAGCGCCTGCGCCCACCATTTGGCCAGGGTATGCGGGTTCTCCGAGTCCACTGTGACTTGAAATTCATATCCCATGGCCCGACGGTACAGCGGGGCACCGACAGGTCCCGGCGAGCCGAATCCCGGCACCTGCCGGTGTCAGGGTTTGACGAGGATCCGGATGGGATCACCCTCGTGGTGCGCGAGTTTCTCGATGCCCTTCGCGACGTCCTCGAGCGGGACGATCTCGCTGATCGACCGCGACAGGTCGAGCCGGCCACGGGACACCAGTTCGGCGAGGGTTTCGATGTCCACGTTCTTGTATCCCAGGTGGCCGAGTACCTGTTTCTGCGACAGCCCGAACTGCGCGGTGGTTCCCACCGATGCCTCCTGCGCGCTCAGCCCGACCGCGACGAGTCGGCCACCGACCGTCAGGCAGTCGAGTGCCTGCTCGAACGTCACCTTCAGTCCGGCCGCGTCGAACGCGACGTCCAGCATCCGGCCGCCCGTCGCCTCGGCGACCTTCTCCTTCAGGTTCTCGTCCCTGGAGTCGAACGCGTAATCGGCCCCGAGCTCCAGGGCACGTTCCCGCACAGTGGGATTGATGTCGAACGCGATCACCGGGACAGCGCCGACCAGACGTGCCAGCTGCACGATGTGGGTGCCGACTCCGCCCACACCCCACACCCCGACGGTCTCCCCGACCACCACCTTGCCGGTGCGCACGACCGCGCCGAACGGCGTCGACACCGCGTCGGCGAGGATGGCCGCCTGTTCGAAAGGAACGTTGTCCGGGATACGGGTCAGTCCCCCGGCCTGCGCCACCGTGTACTCGGCCCACGCGCCGTCGTAGGCGAACGCCATGAGCTGGATGTTCAGGCAGTTCGTGAGGTCCCCGCGGCGGCAGTTTCGGCACCCGAAGCAGGGCCTGCCCGCGGACGGCACGACGCGGTCTCCCTCGGACCAGCCGGATACTCCGGCACCGAGTTTCGCAATGGTGCCCGACGCCTCGTGCCCCTGGGTCACCTCGGGCAGCAGCGCGGGGAACGTGCCGTCGATCAGACTCAGGTCGGAATGGCAGATGCCGCAGAACTCCACTTTGACGAGCACTTCACCGGGACCGGGTTCCGGAATCGGAATATCCTCCACAGCAATGGTTTTCGTGTCCGCATAGAATCGCTGCGCCCGCATGGTCCCGGCCATCTCTCGCCCCTTCGTCGTCATCGCTTCCGACGGTACCCGCGAAACATGCTCAGGTGTGCATGATTCAGGCCACTGCCGATTCAGACCGTCGCGGGCCGCGTCCGGTCGAGGGCGAGGTGAACGGCGAGGCCGCCGAGGACGCTTCCCATCACGAACTTCTGCACACGCAGCCACACCGGGCGTCCGGACAGGAACGCCACGAGAGTTCCTGCGACGCAGACGATCAACGCGTTCACGGTGAGCGCCACCACGATCTGCACGGTGCCCAGCAGCAGGCTCTGCAACCACACGGGCCCGGCGCCGGGGTGGACGAACTGCGGGATCAGCGCCAGGTACATCACCGCGATCTTCGGATTGAGCAGGTTGGTCGTGAGTCCCATCAGGAACAGCCGGGCGGACGAATCCCGGGGCAGCGCCCGGGACGGAGCGAACGGCGTGTGCCCGCCGGGCCGCAACGCCTTCCAGGCCAGCCAGCCCAGATAGCACGCACCCGCCAGCTTCAGCGCGGTGTAGGCCTGCGGGACGACGGAGAACACCGCCGAAATGCCCAGTGTCGCAGCAGCCAGATAGCACAGGAATCCGAGAGCGACACCGGCCAGCGAGACCAGTCCCGCCGCCCTGCCCTGAGTGATGCTGCGCGAGACCAGATACACCATGTTGGGTCCCGGTGTGAGAACCATGCCGAGGGCGATCGCCGCCACTCCGAGTACCGCCGCCGAATCGATCATGCCCGTGACGATCCCACCGCGCCGCCGCGCCGTCGCGGTCCAGTCCGGCCTCGGTGGACCTGCGTCCGGGTTGCATTCGTCGACGACCAGTGGGAACGTCGGAAGAGTAAAGCGTTGTCCAATCCGAAAGGGTGAAACACGAGTTATGCGTACGGCCGTAGCCGACAACTACCCCACGAGGGACCGCAACGAGTGCACGATGACCGTCCGCCAGGACCCGGTCACCTGGTCGGACGGGAAACGGGGTGATACCCGCTCCGGTCCGCTCACCGCGAATCAGATTGCCGACTACGCCGCAACTGGGTATCACTCCGCCGAGTCGATCATCCCGCCACGCGACGTGTTCAACCTGGTCGACGAGATGACCCGCCTCGCCGAGACCGACACGCTGCGCGGCGACGACCGCGTCGTACGGGAGAACGGCGACGGCGCCGTCCGTTCCGTGTTCGACGTCCACCGCCTCAGCGAAGTCGTCGACGAGATCATCCGCCGCCCCGAGGTGGTGGGTATCGCCCGGCAGATCCTCGGTTCGGACGTCTACGTCCACCAGTCGCGACTCAATTTCAAGCCCGGTTTCACCGGCGGGCCGTTCTACTGGCACTCCGACTTCGAGACCTGGCACGCCGAGGACGGCATGCCCACTCCTCGCGCCGCGAGTATCTCGATCGCGCTCACCGAGAACTACGGGCACAACGGCGGGCTGATGATCATGCCCGGATCGCACCGCGCGTTCGCCTCCTGCGCCGGCGAGACCCCCGAAGACTACTACAAGGAATCGCTGGTCAGCTACGTTCCCCCCACCGGGTCGCCCGATCAGCCGACGCTCACCCGGATGGCGAACGAGTACGGCATCGACATGATGACCGGACCGGCCGGCTCCGCCACCGTGTTCGATTCCAACTGCATGCACGGGTCGAACGGCAACATCACGCCGTTCGCGCGGTCCAACCTCTTCATCGTGTTCAACAGTGTCGAGAACACCCTGACGGATCCGTTCTCGGCGCCCGTCCCGCGCCCCGACTACCTCGGCAGCCGGGATTTCACCCCCTTGCGGTAACGAGCACCATGACGTACCGCGGCCCCGCTCCCTGATGTCGGAGCGGGGCCGCGGTCTGTCGATGCCGTGAAACCCATAGCCTTCGCGCCGCCCTGCATGCGACGATGGCTTGGCACGGTTCGACCGCCCGGCCGGGCGCCGGCCGAACCTTCATCTCCCGGAACGGGGAATGATGTTTGCCTACATCGCGCGCACCGTGGTCGCACACCCGTGGCAGGTCATCGCGGCCTGGGTAGTCGCCGCAATAGCCGTCATCCTGTTCGCGCCGAGTCTCGACGACTACACCACCGGTAACCAGCAGACGTTCCTGCCCAGCACTTTCGAGTCCTCCGAGGCGCAGGCCGTCGGCAACGAATACTTCCCCAGCCTGTCCGGTGCCACCGGCAGCCTGGTGGTGGTCCGTGCCGACGCCGCCCCGCTCTCACCCGCCGATCAGCAGACGGCACTGAATCTCGCGACCTCGCTGCAGAATTCGGCGATCCCGGGAGTTGTGAGCGTGCAAGGGTCGCCTGCGTCGCTGTCCGCCGACGGGAAGGCTGCCGCACTGCAGGTGGTGTTCGACGGACAACCCGGCGACGACCAGGTCAACGACGCCGTGCCGGTCATCCGGGGCGACGCAGAGCAGCAACTGAACGGCACCGGCCTCGTGAGCGGGCTGACCGGGAACGCGGCCATTCAGGTCGACACCACCGCCGCCTACGACAACGCCGACAAGGTCATCACGATCGCCACGGTGATCGTCATCCTCGCCCTGCTCGGCCTGATCTTCCGCAGCCCCGTCATCGCCGTCCTGCCGGTTCTCGTGATCGGCGTGGTGCTGTCGGTGGTCACCGGACTGACCGCCGTGCTCGCCGATCTGTTCGACTTCCAGGTCAGCACGTCGCTGCAATCCATCCTCGTGGTCGTCCTCTTCGGTGTCGGCACCGACTACATCGTCTTCCTGTTGTTCCGCTATCGCGAACGTCTCCGGCAGCAGGCCGCGGCTGGGTCCACCACCGACATGCATCAAGAAGCCCTCGTGTTCTCCACCGACGTCGTCGGGCGCGTCGTGGCGTCGTCGGCGCTCACGGTCATCGTCGCGTTCGCCGCCCTGCTGCTGGCGAAACTCGGCTCGCTCACCACGCTCGCGCCGGGACTCATCGTCGCCGTGGCCCTCATGCTGGTGACGGCGTTGACCCTCATCCCCGCCGTGTTCACCGTGCTGGGACGCCACCTGTTTTGGCCGCTCGGACCGGGGCACGACAGCCCCCACACACCGTTCGCGTCGATCGGCGCCGCGATCGGGCACCGCCCAGCCGTGTTCGCCATCGCGATCGGCGTCGTGTTGATCGCGCTCGCCTCCTTCGCGTCCGGCTACAAGTCGACGTACAACACGCTGGGGGAACTGCCCTCCGACACGCCGTCACAGCAGGCCTTCGACACCCTCGATCAATCCTTCCCCGCGGGTGCGCTGAGCCCGACCCAGGTGTACGTCGTGGCTCCCGGGCCGCTCGATCCCGCGTCGCTGACCCCGCTCGTCACCGCTCTGACACAGGTGCCGGGCGTGTCCTCGGTCGCCCCGCCGCGACCCAGTCAGGACGGTCGCGCCGCGCTCGTCAACGTCGTGCTCGCCGACGACCCCTATTCGAACGCGTCCCTCGACCTCGTCGAGGGCCCGATCCGCGACGCCGCCCACGGCGCGGTTCCCGGCTCGGAAGTCGTTGTGGGAGGGCAGACGTCCACGTTCGTCGACGTCCGCGCGCAACTCGCGGCGGATACGCGCCTCGTGTTCCCCGTCGCCGCAGTCGCGATCGCGCTGATTCTCGCCCTGCTGCTGCTCGCCGTGCTGGCCCCGCTCAACCTGCTGGTGTGCGTGGCACTCACGTTCGTCGCCACACTCGGCGCCGTGGTGCTCCTGTTCCTGCACGGCCTCGGCTACGACGGGATCGACTTCTCGATTCCGATCGTGCTCTACCTGTTCGTCGTCGCGATCGGCACCGACTACAACATCCTGCTGGCCTCGCGACTGCGCGAGGAATTCCGCAACGGGTACACCCCGCGTGAGTCCGCGCGGATCGCCGTCTCCAACGACGCCCCCACCGTCGCCGCCGCCGGTCTGATCCTGGCGCTGACCTTCGCTTCCCTGACCCTCACCGGACTGGCCAACCTCGCCGAACTCGGCTTCGGCGTCGCGATCGGCGTCGCCATCGCCGCCTTCGCGATGGCCCCGATGCTGGTACCGAGCCTGTCTGCACTCGAACGTCGCGCCTTCTGGTGGCCGAGCAGGCAGAAGACGACCGTCGACACCGGCGACGACCGCGAGCCTGCCGTGCCGCGGTAACAACCGCCGCCGTTCCCCGGGCTTCCGTGCAGACGCACCACTTCTCCGCAGCCGCACTACTTCCAGGGCCCGAAAAACAATGCGCGAACCAAGACGGGGTGCGCCGATCGGCGACCGCCGTCTCACAAATGATGTGAACATACGTTCGAATATCGGGTAGCATGGCGGCATGACTTCCGCGGATGCGCGGTATGCGCTCCAGGCTTCACTGTTCGACGACGCGTCGTTCGGTGTCGAGCTGGGCGCGCTCGGGTCGACGGTGCAGCGTCGCACGCTCACGGCGGGAGCGTGGGTCGACGTGCGGCCTGGGTGGCTGACCGGTTCCGACGAGCTGTTCACCACGCTCGCGGAGACGGTGCCGTGGAAGGCGGAGCGGCGCCAGATGTACGACCGGGTGGTCGACGTCCCGCGCCTCGTCCGGTTCTACCCGGAGGGTGAGCGGCTCCCCGACCCGCTGCTGGTCGCGGCACGCGACGCCCTGAGCAGGCACTACCTACCCGAATTGGGCGAGAAGTTCGCCACCTCCGGGCTGTGCTTCTACCGCGACGGTTCCGATAGCGTCGCCTGGCACGGCGACGACACCGGCCGGAGCCGCACCGAAGACACCATGGTCGCGATCCTCTCGCTCGGCGCCGCGCGTCCGCTGCTGCTGCGTCCGCGCGGCGGCGGGCACTCGATCCGGTACTCGCTCGGCCACGGCGACCTGCTGGTGATGGGTGGTTCCTGCCAGCGCACCTGGGAGCATTGCGTACCGAAGAGCACCCGCCCGCTCGGACCGCGGATCAGCGTGCAGTTCCGCACGAGAGGCGTGCGGTGATCACTTCCGACGTGCGGCCACTGCCTGGGCGAGGCGGTCCAGCTGCGCCGCCGTCGTGTTCCAGTCGATGCACGCGTCGGTGATGGACTGCCCGTACGTGAGGTCCTCGGCCTTCCCCAGGGTGAGGTCCTGACGACCGGCTTCGATGAAGCTCTCCACCATCACACCGACGATCCCCTTCTCGCCCTCCTCGAGCCGGGCCGCGATGTCGTTCAGCACGTCGACCTGCTTCTCGTGGTTCTTGCTGCTGTTGCCGTGGCTGGCGTCGATGACGACCCGCTCCGGCAGACCGCCCTTGCGCAGCCGGGCGAGCGTGTCCGCCACCGTCTCCACGTCGTAGTTCGGTCCGTCGCTGCCGCCGCGGAGGATGACGTGGCAGTCGGGGTTGCCGACCGTGCGGATCAGCGCGGCCTGCCCGTCGAGGTCGGTGCCGGGGAACACGTGGCTCGCCGCGGCGGCGCGGGTGCCGTCGACCGCCACCTGCACGTCGCCCTCCGTCGAGTTCTTGATCCCGACCGGCATCGACAGCGCGCTGCACAGCTGGCGGTGCACCTGGCTGGCGGCGGTGCGGGCACCGATCGCGCCGTACGTGACGAGGTCCGCGATGTACTGCGGCATGATCGGGTCGAGGAACTCGCAGCCGACCGGCAGGCCGAGCGAGGACACGTCGAGCAGCAGCTTGCGGCCCATGCGGATCCCGGTGTCGATGTCGAACGTGCCGTCCAGGTGCGGGTCGTTCAGCAGACCCTTCCAGCCGAGCGTGGTGCGCGGCTTCTCGAAGTAGACCCGCATGACGATGTGCAGGTCGTCGCGCAATTCCTCGGCCTTCGCGGCGAGCCGGCGGGCGTAGTCCATGGCGGCGTCCGGATCGTGCACCGAGCACGGGCCCACCACGACGAGCAGTCGATCATCGTCGCCGTTCAGCACGTTCACCGTGTCGGCGCGGCCGGAGCGGACGGTCGCGGACGCGACGTCGTCGGGGGCATGCTCGGCACGGACCACGGACGGGGCCACCAGCGGGCTGATGCTCACGGTGCGCTGGTCGTCCAGCCGATCACTGCTGGTAGTGGTGTCGAGAGTGACAGTCATGGGTTCGGGTTCCTGTTCTCAGGCCGGCCCTCGAAGACTGTGGAGATTCCCGCGAGCCGGTCTGTAATCCGGCTCTGGGGTGGAAGAAGTCAGCGCGTGGTTACGCCGACCGGCCCACCCGGGGCCGGCCTGCTAAACCAGAAATATGCGCGCTGCATGGCGCCCACAGTAACGGCTGCCCCCGATCGGCGCCACACCTACCCCGGCCCCTGACATTTGTCACGGTGAGGTCGTGACGGACGTGTGGGGGTCGGCGGCCGTCCGGATCGCACGCTGAATGCATGACATCGACAGAGCACCGCACCTACTCGAAGGCCTCCGCGTCGCCGGCTCCGGCAGTCAGCCTGCGCGGCGTCCACAAGCACTTCGGTGACGTTCACGCCGTCCGGGGGCTGGACCTCGAGATCCGGCCCGGCGAGATCGTCGCGTTCCTCGGACCCAACGGCGCCGGCAAGACCACCACCGTCGACATCCTCCTCGGACTGTCCCGCCCCACAGCCGGCGAGGTGTCCGTGTTCGGCACCGATCCGCGCACCGCGATCGCGAAGGGGCTGGTCTCGGCGGTCATGCAGACGGGCGGGCTCCTGAAGGAGCTGACGGTCGAGGAGACCGTCCGGCTCACCGCTAGCCTGTTCGCCGACACCCGGCCGGTCGACGAGGTCCTCACCCGGGCCGGTATCGCCGATCTCGGAAACCGGTTGGTGGGCAAGTGTTCCGGTGGTCAGCAGCAGCGACTACGGTTCGCGATGGCATTGCTCTCCGATCCCGAGTTGCTGATCCTCGACGAGCCGACCACCGGCATGGACGTCGAGGGCAGGCGGGACTTCTGGTCGGCGATCCGCGCCGACGCGGACAGCGGCCGGACGGTGGTCTTCGCGACGCACTACCTCGAGGAGGCCGACGCCTACGCCGACCGGATCGTGCTGGTGCGCAAGGGAAAAGTGGTCGCCGACGGCACCGCCGCCGAGGTGAAGGCACTGGCCGCGGGACGCACGGTTCGCGCCCACTTCCCGGGCGCCGACAGGGAACAGTTGTTCGCGATTCCCGGCGCCGACAGCATCGAGGTTCGCGGCGACAGCGTCCTCGTCCACTCGACGGACACCGACGCCGTGGCCCGCCACCTCCTCACGCAGACGCCTGCCTGCGACCTCGAAATCGTCTCCCGAGGACTCGAAGACGCATTCATCGCACTCACCTCCGACGACTCCGCCACGGAAGGATCGAACTGATGACCACCCTCGCGGCACCCCGCCGCGTTCCCCCGCTCGGCGGACTCAATACCACCCTCCTCGGGCTCGAACTGCGCCGGCTGCTGCGCAATCGGCGCACGATGATCATCACTCTCGTCATGCCGGTCGTCTTCTTCCTCATCTTCGGTCTGAACCCCAGCTACTCGGGGGAGAGCGCAGGCAACGGGAACGTCTCGGCGTACGTGATGATCAGCATGGCACTGTACGGCGCGATGATCGCGACGACGAGCGGCGGCGCGATGGTGTCGGTGGAACGGGCGTCGGGGTGGAGCCGGCAGTTGCGGCTCACCCCCCTGTCCCCCGGGGTCTACATCTTCGTCAAGGTGCTCGTCGCGATGATGCTCGGACTCGGGGCCGTCGGCGTCGTCTACCTCGTGGGAGCGTTCACGTCGGTCCACATGGACACGTCCCTGTGGTTCACGACGGCCCTGATCACCTGGCTCGGATCCGCAGTGTTCGCCGCGTTCGGCCTGTTCATGGGGTACCTGCTGCCGAGCGAGAACGTCATGCAGATCCTCGGCCCCGGGCTCGCCGTGCTCGGCTTCGCGGGCGGGCTGTTCATGCCGCTGCAGGACGGTTCGGTGTGGGCGTCGATCGCGCAGTTCATGCCCACGTACGGGCTGAGTCAGCTGGTGCACGCGCCGCTCACCGGTGACGCGATGCAGTGGACGTGGCTCCTCAAC
The DNA here is from genome assembly GCF_048381435.1 of Rhodococcus mengyinensis. Classification (NCBI taxonomy): domain Bacteria; kingdom Bacillati; phylum Actinomycetota; class Actinomycetes; order Mycobacteriales; family Nocardiaceae; genus Rhodococcus; species Rhodococcus mengyinensis. Next base: position 156,828 of record NZ_JBLWIT010000038.1, read on the forward strand.
GTCGCGGTGTGGCTGGCGATCTTCGTCGGCGGTGCGGCGTGGCGGTTCCAGCGCGACACCGAGCGAGTATGACGGCGGTATCGTGACTGCCGTGACCACCCCCGACGGCCCCGTCGTGACCAGACGATGGGGCCGTTTCGGATTCATTTTCGCCGCCGCCTGGACGGTCTTCCTGTTCCAGCCGTTCCTCGACGGCTGGGCCGCCCGCGATCACGTCCGCGGCTGGATCGGGATGATCGCCACGCTCGCCTTCGCGGTGACGTACCTCGCGATGTTCCGGTGGTCGCATACCCGGCGCGCGCACAACGAGTTTCGGCCGCCGCTGAACCAGGCGGCGCCGCTCGTCGTGGCGCTGTTCGGGCTCGCAGTCGTCATGGTGGTCGCCGTCGGGTCGTCGGGGCTGTCCGCCGCCGTCTTCCTCGCGGTCTCCGCGGTCATGCTGTTCCCCGCGTGGCTCGGCGGGATCACCGCCCTGACCGTCGCAGTTCTCGTGGAAGTGATCTCCACGGTGATGGACTGGGGGTCGGGCACCGGGCTCTCGCTGGGCGTGTGCGCGGCAGCGTTCGCGATGTTCGGCGTGACCAAGCTGATCAACCGCAACATCGAACTGGTCCGGGAACGGGAAGCGAGCGAACGGCTCGCAGTGCAGGAGGAACGCACCCGGATGGCCCGCGACCTCCACGACATCCTGGGGCATTCCCTCACCGTCATCACCGTCAAGGCCGAACTCGTCGGCCGGCTCCTCGACATCGACATCGACCGGGCCCGCACCGAAGTGGCGGACCTGGAACGTCTTTCCCGCGACGCGCTCGCGGACGTCCGGCAGGCCGTGCAGGGAATCCGGGGGCTGTCGCTTCCGGTGGAGATCGCCCGGGCCGGGGAAGCGTTGCGGTCGGCCGGAATCGAGGCGGAGCTGCCCAACAGCACCGAGTCGGTACCCACCGGACTGCGCGAGTTGTTCGCGTGGACCGTCCGGGAGGGTGTCACGAACGTGGTCCGGCACAGCGGCGCAACGCACTGCTCGGTCACGGTGGGCGAACGCGAGGCCACCGTCGTCGACGACGGCGCCGGGTGTCGTGAATCCGTGCACGGGAACGGGCTGGTGGGCCTTCGGGAGCGCGCCGCCGCCGCCGGAGCCCGGGTGGTCATCACCCATCCGCAACCCGGCGGGTTCTCGTTGCACGTGCTGAAGGAAGAGGCCGCGTGACGATCCGGCTGCTGCTCGCCGACGATCAGGCACTCGTCCGCGGTGCCCTCGCCGCCCTGCTCGACCTGGAGGCGGACCTCACGGTCGTCGCGGAGGTCGGGCGCGGCGACGAGGTCGTCGCGGCGGCGCGCGAGCACTCCCCCGACGTCGCGCTCCTCGACGTCGAAATGCCCGGTCTGGACGGAATCGCCGCGGCCGCGGCACTGCGGGCCGAGATGCCGCAGACCCGCGTCCTGATCGTGACGACGTTCGGTCGTCCCGGGTACCTGCGCAAGGCACTGCAGGCCGGTGCGTCGGGGTTCGTCGTGAAGGACACCCCGGCCCGGCAGCTCGCCGACGCCGTCCGGCGCGTCCATGCCGGACTGCGTGTCGTCGACCCCGCGCTCGCCGCCGACAGTCTCGTCAGCGGGGAATCGCCGCTCACCGACCGGGAGACGGACGTGCTGCGGGCGGCGCGGGACGGTGCGCCGGTCGCCTCCATCGCGGCCGCACTGTTCCTGTCCGCAGGTACCGTGCGCAATCACCTCTCCTCGGCGATCGGCAAGACCGGGGCCAGCACCCGAGCCGAGGCCGTCCGCGCTGCGGAGTCGAACGGCTGGCTGTAGGCCCTCCGGGCTCGTGCGCCTTTTTGGTAGTTGNGGGGCTACCAAAAAGGCGCACGGGCCGAAGGCCTATGCTGGCCGGTGCAGCTGGTTCGCCCGGCGCGGTCGTGAGGAGCCCCGAAGACCGCACCTGGCGTCGAAGCACGTCGGACTCCCCGGAGTCCGACGTGTGAGAGGGAACCCGGTGAGAATCCGGGACTGTCCCGCAGCGGTGAGCAGGAACGACCGCCGTCACCATGCACTGGGCAACCGCCTGGGAAGCGACGGCCACTAGGTCCGGTGCGATGTCGCACCGGCTGCCTGCGAGTCCGAAGACCTGCCGACTGTGTCGGGCACGCCGTGCCCGACGGTTACCGCCTCGTGGATTGGGCGTGTAGACCTTCTCGCGCTGCAGCACGTCCCTGGGCTCGAGAGGTGTACCCGTGTGCCGGCGGTGGCCGTACCGCGTACGCAACTGGAGATACCGTGACATTCACTTTCACCGCGACCGTGCTGGGCTCACCTCGCATCGGTCCGAATCGCGAACTGAAGAAGGCCGTCGAGTCGTACTGGGCAGGCCGCCTCGACGCCGAAGCGCTCGACGCGCTCGCCCGGGATCTGCGCCGTCAGACCTGGACGAGCCTGCGCGACGCCGGCCTCGACTCCGTGCCCGTCAACACGTTCTCGTACTACGACCATGTGCTGGACACCGCGGCGATGCTCGGCGCACTGCCCGACCGTGTCGCCGGCATCGAGAGCGACCTCGACCGCTACTTCGCCGCCGCCCGCGGCAACGACACGGTCGCCCCGCTCGAGATGACCAAGTGGTTCGACACCAACTACCACTACCTGGTGCCGGAGATCTCCCCGACGACGACGTTCGCCCTCGACCCGTCGAAGGTGCTCCGCGAACTCGAAGAGGCACGTGCCCTGGACATTCCGGCCCGCCCGGTGGTGGTGGGTCCGGTCACGTTCCTGCTGCTGTCGAAGGCTGTCGGCTCGGACGCACCCCTCCTCGACCGCCTCGACGAACTCGTCCCGCTGTATGCGGACCTGCTCGGTCAGCTCGCCGACGCGGGCGCCGACTGGGTGCAGATCGACGAACCCGCGCTCGTCGCCGACCGCACACCGGAGGAGATCGCGGCGGCCAAGCGGGTCTACGACCGGTTGTCCGCGCTGGAGTCGCGACCGGCGATCCTCGTCGCGTCCTACTTCGGCAGCCTCGGCGACGCACTTCCCGCGATCGCATCGACCGGTGTCGAGGGGATCGCGATCGATCTGGTCGCCGGATCCGACACCCTCGCCACGGTTCCCGATCTGACCCGCAAGCACGTCGTCGCCGGTGTCGTCGACGGACGCAACATCTGGCGCACCGACCTGGACGCGGCCCTGGCGTCGCTCGGCACCCTGCTGGGCAGCACCGGTTCGCTCGCCGTCTCGACGTCATGCTCGCTGCTGCACGTCCCGTACACGCTCGACGCGGAGACCGGCATCGACAAGGCGCTGCGGTCGTGGCTGGCGTTCGGCACCGAGAAGGTCCGCGAGGTCGTCACACTCGGGACCGCACTGACCAGCGGTCGCGAATCCGTCGACGACGAGTTCGCGCTCGCCCGCGCGGCGGCGTCCACCCGCAGCACCGACCCACGTCTGCACGACGCCACTGTCCGTGCCCGGCTGGACGCGCTCACCGCGTCCGATCCGGGGCGCAGTCCCGCGGCGGAACGTCGGGAAGCCCAGTCGGCGCTGTCGCTTCCGGTGCTGCCGACCACGACGATCGGCTCCTACCCGCAGACGACGCAGATCCGCGTCGCGCGCGCGGCCCGGCGCAAGGGTGAGATCGACGAGGCCGAGTACCTGAACCGGATGCGCGCCGAGGTCGCGGATGTGGTTGCGCTGCAGGAGACTCTGGACCTCGACGTGCTGGTGCACGGCGAACCGGAACGCAACGACATGGTGCAGTACTTCGCCGAACAGTTGGACGGGTTCTTCGCGACGGACAACGGCTGGGTGCAGTCGTACGGCAGCCGCTGCGTTCGACCGCCGATCCTGTACGGCGATGTGCGCCGCAGCAACCCGATGACCGTCGAATGGATCACGTACGCGCAGTCGCTGACGCAGCGTCCGGTGAAGGGCATGCTCACCGGTCCGGTGACGATCCTGGCGTGGTCGTTCGTGCGCGACGACCAGCCGCTGGCCGACTCCGCCAACCAGGTGGCGCTGGCCATCCGCGACGAAACGGTGGACCTGCAGGGCGCGGGCATCCGGATCGTCCAGGTGGACGAGCCCGCGCTGCGCGAACTGCTGCCCCTGCGGGCCGCGGATCAGCCGGCGTACCTCGACTGGTCGGTCGGGGCGTTCCGTCTCGCGACGTCGGGTGTCTCGGACTCGACGCAGATCCACACCCACCTCTGCTATTCGGAGTTCGGTGAGGTCATCGAGGCCATCGCGAGGCTCGACGCCGACGTCACCTCCATCGAGGCTGCGCGTTCGCACATGGAGGTCCTCGACGACCTCAATGCCGTCGGCTTCGACCTCGGCGTCGGCCCGGGCGTGTACGACATCCACTCGCCGCGGGTGCCCGGTGTCGAGGAGATCGCGGCGTCGCTGCGGGAGGCGCTGAAGGCGGTGCCGGTGGAACGGCTGTGGGTCAACCCCGACTGCGGCCTGAAGACCCGCGGTCCCGCCGAGGTCGAGGCGTCGCTGCGCAACCTCGTCGACGCGGCGAAGCTGGTCCGCGCGGAGCTGTAGGCGGCTCCGCCGCCCGTGAGTGGTTGAGGAGTCTCTGGACTCGTCAACCACTCACGGGGCCGAAGGCCCTGGTCTGCGACGGATTCTCGCCGAACCGGCGACGATAGGCGGCCGCGAAGAGGCCGAGGTTGACGTATCCCCACGCGCCGGCGATCGAGGCGACGGTCTCCCCCGGCGACGCTGTGAGCAGTTCCTCCCGAATGCCCTGGAGCCGCTGCTCACGCACGTATTCGGCCGGGGTGGTGTCCAGGTATTTCCGGAACGACCCGGACAGGGTCCGGACGCTGACCCCCACCGCGTCGGCGATGTCGGAGGCGGTCGGCAGTTCGCGGGCGTACTCCCGGATGTACTGGACGGCGTGCCGCACATAGCCGGGCGCCGCCGGGCCGGTGGACCTGTCCGGGTCCACTCCGGTGCGGGCCGCCCATTCGGTGAGCAGGTGACCGACGAGCAACTCCTGCAGGTTGAGCCCGATGCGCCCCTCGGTGGCGTGTCCGGGTAGCTCTCCCGTCGTCCGCATGGCGTATCCGAGCAGCGCCTGCCAGCCGGATCCACCGCCCCCGATGACGCATTTGCGTTGCCAGAGAAGATCTCCGGGGTCGAATCCCCACCACCGCACGGCCGTGTCAGCGAGCAGCGTGTGGGGAACGGTGAGATTGAGCTGGACGTGGTCAGGCGAGAACTCGACGAGGTAGTCGACGCGACTGCAGTCGGCGACGAACGTGTCACCAACCGGTGTGTCCGCGGTGGCGTCGTGGTCGAGGTGGTGCCGGGCGTTGCCCCGAATGGTCGTGAGAACGAGCGCGTTTCCGGCGTCGGATGAGAAGTCGCCGACCGAGACGGGAATTCCGTAGGAGAACCGGGTGACGGTGATGTCGCCGATCTTCGTGGAGTACATGCTCGACCGGGGTGACAGCCCGGCACCGAGCGGACGCACGACATAGGGCATGTACACGCGGTCGGACCAGAGTTGGATCTCGCTCCAATCCTCCGACGCTCTGCGCTCGGCGGCCGTCGGCCGTCCCACCGCAAACGGATCCAGCACGACCATGCGTCGAGTATTCCAGGGCCTTCGGCCCCCGTGCGCCTTTCTGGTTGCCGGAACAACCGGAAAGGCGCACGAGGCCGAAGGCCCATTGCTTATATCGTGAGTGTGTGCTCATAATATGGGTGTACCTGTGACACCAGTCACTACCCGCCTCCTCGATAAGGACGCGCACATGTCAGACGTAGCAATCCTGATCAACACCACGGTCGCCGTAGCGGCGGTCGTTCTGATGATCGTGCGTTTCAAGTTCAACCCAGTGGTGTCACTGGTCGTCGGATCCGCCTACCTCGGACTCACGACGGGACTCGGCACGGCCGAAACGGTGGAAGTCATCAGCACCGGTTTCGGCGACATCATGGCCGAAGTGGGACTTCTGATCGCCTTCGGCGTCCTGATGGGCGCCATGCTGAAAGAAATGGGCGCGATCCAGCGCCTGGTCGGGACACTTCTACGCGTGTTCGGGCCGAAACGAATGCCCTATGCACTATCGCTGACGATCGCGACGTTGCTGCAGTCCATCTTCCTCGACGTCCTGCTCGTCATCTCCGCCCCGCTCGCCCGCAACCTCGCACCGAAGGTCGGCCGGGTCGGGACCGCACGCATGGCCACCGCCCTCGCCATCGGCCTCGAGTGCGGCATCGTGCTCATGGTTCCCGGTGTCGGCGCCCTCGCCCTCGCCGGACTACTCGGTGTGCCGCTCGGCAAGATGCTGATCTTCGGACTCATCCTGGTGATCCCGACCGTGGCGATCTCGGTCGCGATCATGTCCTTCCTGTTCACCCGCGGTTGGTGGAACCCGGAGAAGGACGAAGAGCACTTCCATCAGACGGTCGTCGACGATGAAGAGGACCAGTGGACCGACGGCGGCAGCGGCGGGACCACCCCGCGGCCCGATGCCGGCGGCGGCGTCGCCCAGGCGCAACGCGCCGCGACCGTCACCGAGGTCACGGCCGGGCGCGCGGCGCACGACCGCCCCCTCATCCTGCTCCTCGCTCCGCTGCTCGTTTCCCTCCTGCTCATCGCGACCGGCGCGATCCTGGACATCGCCGAGATCAGCAATCCGGTCGTGTCGTTCGTGTCCGAGCCGCTCATCGCGTTGTTGATCGGACTGATCGGCACCAGCTTCGTCGGACGCCTCACCGTCGGCCAGCACCGCGTCCAGAAGGCGATCGCCAGCGGTTTCAGCGAGAGCGGCCAGATTCTCATCCTCACCGGCGTCGGCGGGTCCCTCGCCGCGACCATCGCCGCGGCCGGTCTCGGCGACATCCTCGGCAAGTACTTCACCGCCAATCACGCCGCTCCGCTGCTGATGGTGTGGGTGATCGCCGCCGTCCTGCACGTCGCCGTCGGCTCGGTGACCATCTCCGCGATCACCGCCGCGGGCGTCCTCGCCCCCATCGCCCCGACCCTCGGCCTCGACCCCGTCCTCATCGCCCTCGCGGCCGGCGCCGGCTCCCTGTTCGCGGTGCACGTCACCAGCAACACGTTCTGGCTGCTGCAGTCCTTGATGGGTCAGACCACACGAGGCACGCTGAAGACGTGTTCGGTGGGAGTATCGGTGGCATCGGTCGTCGCAATACTGCTCGTCCTGCCCGTGAGCCTCGTTCTCTGAGCGTCACTATCAGTTAAGGATCACCATGTTCTCCGACAACACCATTCGGCCCCTCGACGGGGTTCGGGTACTCGAGCTCGGTAACTACATCGCCGCTCCGACCGCGGGCCGGATGCTCGCCGACTTCGGGGCCGAGGTCATCAAGGTGGAGCGCCCGAAGACCGGCGACGAACTGCGCAACTGGCGGCTCTACTCCGGCGACACCTCGATGCTGTACCGCACGATCAACCGCAACAAGAAGTCGATCGTGCTGGACCTGCGCACCGAGGAAGGCAGGCAGCTCGTCCTGGACCTCGCCGCCAAGTGCGACATCCTGCTGGAGAACTTCCGGCCCGGCACCCTGGAGAAGTGGGGCATCGGACCGGACGCGTTGAACGCGGCCAATCCGGACCTGGTGATCACCCGCATCTCGGCGTTCGGGCAGACCGGGCCGATGTCGCAGAGGCCGGGGTTCGCCGCGGTCGCGGAGGCCGCGGGCGGATTCCGTGAACTCGTCGGCGACCCGGACCGGCCACCGGTGCGGGTGGGGGTGTCGATCGGCGACTCGATCGCCGGCCTCTACGCAGCGTTCGGTGCGGTGATGGCCCTGTTCCAGCGCGAAGCCGCGAAGGTCGCCGGAACCCCGGGTCCGTCCCTGCCGCATCGGATCATCGACGTCGCCCTCAACGAATCGATCCTGTCGATGATGGAGTCGCTGATCCCCGACTACCTCGCGTACGGCATCAAACGCGAACGCGTCGGCGGCCGGATGGAGGGCATCGCCCCGTCGAACGCATACATCTGCAGCGACGGTGACAGCATCATCATCGCCGGCAACGGTGACGCCATCTTCCAGCGCTACATGGACACCATCGGCCGTCCCGACCTCGGCGCCGACCCGGACCTGTCCACCAACGCCGGACGGTGGGCGCGCCGCGACGAACTCGACACCGCGATCGGCCAGTGGACGATCCAGTACTCGCGCGACGAGGCGCTGAAGATCCTCGATGCGGCCGGGGTGCCGTCGGGTCCGATCAACACCGCCGCCGACATCTGCAGCGACGAGCAGTACGCGGCCCGCAACATGATTCAGCAGTTCACCGTCGACACCGGTGAGGCCGAGCCGAAGCAGGTCGGGTTCCCCGGCATCGTCCCGGTGATCGGCGGCAAGTCGCTGCCCATCCGCAACGTCGGACCGGACCTCGGCGAGCACACCCGGGAGGTCCTGGAAACGGTGCTCGGCAAGACCCCGGAACAGATCGACTCCATCGTCAACGACACGGTAGGTGGCCTCTCATGACGCAGTCCTTCGAATCACGCACCCTGCTCCGCGACGTCACCCTGCGTGACGGGTTGCAGTTGACGGGCAAGATGCTGCCCACCGCCCGGAAGCTCGAGATCGCCCGCCGGCTCCTCGAACTCGGCGTGCCCGCGCTCGAGATCGGGTCGATGGCCCGCCCCGACCTGGTCCCGCCGATGGCGAACACCGTCGAGGTGATCTCGGAGCTGACCCCGGAGGAACTCGATCACTGCTGGGTGTGGGTGGCGACGCCCCGGCACGTGGAGAAGGCCGCCGCGGCCGGCGCACGACATTTCCAGTACTGCTTCTCCGCCTCCGATTCCCACAACCAGGCGAACATCGGTCGCTCCACCGAGGACAGCCTCGCCGCGATGCCCGCCGCGATCGAACTCGCCCAGCAGGTCGGCGGCAGCATCCAGCTGTGCATCGCGACGTCGTTCACCTGCCCGTTCGAGGGCCGGGTGCCCGAGCAGCGGGTCATCGACATCGCCAACGACCCGCGCGCCCACGGCGCCGTCGACGTCGTCGTCTGCGACACCCTCGGCCAGGCCGTCCCCGCCGAGGTGTACTCGCTCGTCTCCCGGGTACGGCTCGAAACCCCGCAGCGCGGCATCGTCTTCCACGGCCACGACACCTGGGGTCTCGGGGTCGCGAACAGCCTCGCCGCGGTCGCGGCCGGCGCGATGACCGTCGACGGCGCCCTCGGCGGACTCGGCGGCTGCCCGTTCGCACCCGGCGCCAGCGGCAACACCGCCAGCGAGGACCTGCTGTTCGCCACCCGCCCGGACTGGCTGAACCCCACCACGTTCGGCTCCCTCGTGGAACTGTCCGAGAAGACCCTCGCCGAACTCGGCGAAGCCAACCGGTCCAAGGCCGCGCAGGGCGCACGCTCCAATGCCACCGCGTTCGAGTGGGTCATCGGAGGCGGCCGATGAGGGCCGCGCGGTTCTACGTCACCACCCCGATCCCCGAACCCGCCCTCACGCTGCTGCGCGCCGCGGGCAGCGTCGACGTTCCCGACGAGCTTCCGGACGCCGCCCGGCTGCGGGAGGTCTGCGTGTCCGGCGACTACGACGTGGTGGTGTCCCAGCTTCGCGACACGTTCGACGCCGATCTCCTGGCCGCCGCGAAGATCCGCGGTATCTCCAACTACGCGGTCGGGTTCAACAACGTCGACATCGGGGCGGCGACCGCGAACTCGATACTCGTCGGCAACACACCCGGTGTGCTCACCGACGCCACCGCCGACGTCGCGATGCTGCTGATCATGGCCACCGCCCGCCGCGCCGTGGAGGCCGACACGTTCGTCCGCGCCGGACAGTTCACCGGATGGGAACCGAACCTGCTCCTCGGCCAGGACGTTTCGGGGCGCACGCTCGGTCTCGCCGGATTCGGCCGGATCGCGCGGGCGACCGCGAAACGGGCACTGGCGTTCGGGATGCAGGTGCTGTTCTGCCCGCGGCCGCCCGGCGACCGGCCGGTCTCGGACGAGGAACTCGGGGAGTTCGCCGGACTCGTCACCCACACCGGCTGGGACACCCTCGTCACCACCAGCGACTACCTGTCGCTGCACGTGCCCCTCAACGCGCAGACCCGCCACCTGGTCGATGCGGGCGTGCTGGCGGCGATGAAGCCCTCCGCGATCCTGATCAACACCGCCCGCGGTCCCGTCGTCGACGAAGCCGCCCTCGTCGCCGCCCTGAAATCCGGGGAGATCGCCGGGGCCGGGCTGGACGTCTACGAGGACGAACCCGCGCTCGCCCCGGGGCTCGCGGAACTGTCGAACACGGTCCTGCTCCCCCACCTCGGCAGCGCCACGGTGTCGGTGCGCGCCGAGATGGCGAGGCTGTGCGCCGAGAACGCTGTGGCTATGGCGCAGAACCGGATTCCCCCGCATCCGGTCAACCCGGAAGCGTGGAACTCATGACGGTTCTGATCGCCCCCGACAGTTTCAAGGGCACCTACACCGCCCGCGAGGTCGCCGACGCGGTCGCGACGGGGGTCGAGTCGTCCGGCGGTACCGCGATCAGGCTGCCAGTCGCCGACGGCGGCGAGGGCACCCTCGACGTTCTCACCGTCCCCCTCGGATTGCGCCCGGTCACCACCCGGTCCCGCAACCCGTGGGGCAGCCCGTGCCGGCCGACGTACGGACTGTCCGACGACGGGACCGCGGTCATCGAGATCGCCGCCGCCTCCGGGATCACCACGCCGCACGACGGCCCCCGTGACCCGGTCACCGCCACCACGTACGGCACCGGGATGCTCGTCGCCGACGCCGCCCGGCGCGGTGCCCGGCACATCGTCGTCGCGGCCGGCGGGTCCGCCACCACGGACGGCGGCACCGGGGCCGTCGCCGCCATCGAGGCGGGCGGCGGACTCCGGGGCGCCGCCGTCACCGTCCTGACCGACGTCACCACCCGGTACGTCGACGCGGCCAGGGTGTTCGGACCGCAGAAGGGCGCCGACGCGGGCGCCGTGCAGGTCCTCACGCGGCAGCTCGAGGCGAAGGCGCGGGCTCTGCCCCGCGACCCGTCGAGTGTCGACGCGACCGGTGCGGCTGGCGGGTTCTCCGGCGGGATGTGGGCGCGGTACGGCGCCGAACTACGCTCGGGCGCCGATTACATCCTCGACGTGATCGGCTTCGACACCCTGGCCGCGGACGCGTCGGCGATCGTCGTCGGCGAGGGCCGGCTGGACGGACAGACGAAAGCGGGCAAGATCATCTCCGCGATCCTCGCCCGCGCGGGCACCACCCCGGTGTACGCCGTCGTCGGCTCCGTCGGCGACGATCTCGGCGACTACCGGTCCCGGTTCGCCGGCGTCCTCGTCGCCACGAACGCCGCGGCCATGCACGACGCCGGCCGCACGATCGCGGCGCAACTCATGACGGGTAGCGGCCACCCAGCGTCCGGGTGACCTGCTCGGCGCTGCCGACGAGCAGATCCACCCATTTCTCGCACTGTTCGCGTGGCATGCGCAGTGTCGGCCCGCTGATGGCCAGAGCACCGATCACGTCGGCGGACGAATCGAACACGGGCGCAGCCAATCCCGAGGCGCTGTCCTCCCGCTCCCCCGCGGTGATGGCGTACCCGTCGGCCCGGGCCTGGTGGATCAGTTCGCGCAGCACCGCGGTGTCGGTGACGGTGCCCTCGGTCATCGGCTCGATGGGGCCGGCGAGGACCTGTTCGGTGAGGTCCGGGTTCCAGGCGAGCAGAACCCGGCCCGCCGATCCCGCGGGCAGGGGGACGATCTTCCCGACGTACATGTTGCGACGCAGCGCGTGCTCGGTCTCCGCGATGGCCACGCACACGCGGTAGCCCTGCTCGACCCGGAAGAAGCTGGCGGTCTCGCCGGTGGCGTCGCGGATCTCCTTCAACACCGGCGTGACGACAGCCAGGATGTCGAGTCCCTTGGTGGCCGTCGCGGCCCAGAACGCCATCTTCACGCCGATCCGGATCTGGTCGCCGGACCGGTCGAGGAATTCCTGCGCCACGAGGTTGCTGACCAGCCGTTGGACCGTCGACGTCGGCAGTCCCGTCGCCTGGTGGATCTCGCCCAGCGTCATCGACGGACGCGTCAGGCTGAAGGCATCGAGGATCTCCGTGATCTTGCTCAGCACCAGCAACGGTTGGTGCTTGGAGGTCAATTCGCCGTCTTCCGCTCGCATACCCTCGACGATAGTCGCCCCCACCAGCACGTGAGTGCCAACGAACGGCGGAACACACTTCGGCACTCACCTGGGGCGAATCGACTGTCGCCACACGGGCGCGAATGTGGTACCTATTGAAGATGCTCGAATTCGACTCGACGAAAGGCGCATGAGCGCCCACCGAGATATCTCTCCGACACGACGGTTCGGGGAATTCACCCGCGCGTTCGACGCGCTTCGATCGCTCCCTTCACGGTGCCGCGACCCGTCCGCCCCCGGGCGGGCACTTTTCCATTCACCATTTACGCTGCCCTACAACGACTTCGAGAAAGGAGGTAACCGTGAAGTTGGCTGAGGCACTGGCCGAACGGGGCGATCTGACGCGTCGGGTGGAGCACCTGAAGTCGCGCATCCTCACGAACGCACGACACCAGGAGGGCGAGTCGCCGGCGGAGGACGCCGCGGCGCTCCTCGTCGAACTCGAGGAGGTCCTGGACCGCCTGGAGGTCCTCGTCCGAAGGATCAATCGGACGAATACCGCTGCACCACTGGGCGACGCGAGCATCACGGACGCACTGGCCCGCCGGGACATGCTGCGCATCCGGCACCGGGTGGTGTCCGCCGCCGCGGATGCCGCCTCCGGGCGTGAGCAGGACCGATACGGCAGGCAACTCCGCTCCGAACTCGTCTTCGTCGCGGCGTTGCCCGTCCGGGATCTGCGGCGGACGGCAGACGATCTCGCCCGGAAGATCCGGGAAATCGATCTGCAAGTGCAGAAGGAGAATTGGGAAGTCGAGTTGCTCGGCTGAACAGGCTGGGTAGTAGGTAACCGTTTCGGAGGCGAGCACACACCGCGAGTCGACGGTAATTCGGCTCTTCTCCGGCGTGGAGGGCAACGCTCCGGGCACACACCCGGATCACATTGCAGCCCTGCACACCGCACAGGTGACGGTGCACGACGCACACCTCATCACCGGGTGCTGATCCGAGACGGCGAGGGCGGGCAAGGGGCTACCCACACACGTGAGTGGCAGAGCGTGCCGAAGCACACTCTGCCACTCACGTCGGGGATCAGCCGACTACGAGATCCAACTCGTCGTCGGACACTCCGACCGCGATGCTGCCACCCTCGACGAGGACGTCGTCGAGCAGCAGATCGGCGATCCGATCGTCGACGGCCCGCTGGATCGACCGGCGCAACGGACGCGCCCCGAACTCGGGCTGGTGTCCGTGCTCGGCAATCCAATCGACCGCGGCCTCACTGAACGAGATCTCGATGCCCTTGGACTGCAGCCGCTTCCGGCTGTCGTCCAGCAGCAGGTCGGTGATCCGGTGCAGCTGCTCGGTGTCGAGCTTGCGGAAGATCACGATCTCGTCGATCCGGTTCAGGAACTCCGGACGCATCGACTCACGCAGCCGGCCCATCACCCGATCCCGCAGCGGCTTCTCCGAAGCCTCCGCGTCACCGGTGCTGAAGCCCAGCGCACCCGACTTGCTGGAGATGATGTCGGACCCCAGATTGCTGGTCATGATCAGAACGGTGTTCTTGAAATCCACCGTCCGGCCCTGACCGTCCGTGAGTCGGCCGTCGTCGAGCACCTGCAGCAGCGTGTTGAACACGTCGGGGTGCGCCTTCTCGATTTCGTCGAGCAGGATCACCGAGTACGGGTTCCGGCGGACCTGCTCGGTGAGCTGTCCCGCCTCCCCGTATCCGACGTAGCCGGGAGGGGCACCGACGAGCCGGCTGACCGTGTGACGTTCACCGAACTCGCTCATGTCGAGTCGCAGCAACTTGTTCTCGTCACCGAACAGCGTGGCGGCCAGCGCCTTCGCCAGTTCGGTCTTGCCGACTCCGGTCGGTCCGAGAAACAGGAAGCTGCCCACGGGACGATCCGGATCGTTCATGCCGGTGCGGCTGCGGCGCACCGCCCGGGCGATGGCCCGCACGGCGTCGTCCTGGCCGATGACACGACGATGCAGTTCGTCCTCGAGCCGGCGGAGGCGTTCCTTCTCCTCCTCGGTCATCTGGCTGGCCGGGATTCCGGTGGCCCGCGACACGACCTCCGCGATCTGCTCGGCAGTCACCTCGGGTGTCGTGTCGTTCGTGCCGACCGCCTTCCCGTCGATCCGGGCCTGAACCTCCATGGCCTCGTCCCGCAGTCGCGAAGCCTTCTCGTACTGCTCGTCGGCGACGGCCTGTTCCTTGGCCTGCTCGAGTTCCGCGAGCTTCGCCCGCAGAGCCTCGACATCGACGCTCGGCATCCGCAGCCGCAACCGGGCCCCCGCCTGATCGATCAGGTCGATCGCCTTGTCCGGCAGGAAGCGGTCACCGATGTAACGGGCCGACAACTCGACGGCCGCCGTGATCGCCTCGTCCGTGTAGCGGACGCCGTGGTGCTCCTCGTACCGGTCACGCAGACCGGACAGGATCGCCACCGCATCCTCCACACTCGGCTCCGCAACCGTCACCGGCTGGAACCTGCGTTCGAGCGCCGGATCCTTCTCGATGTGCTTGCGGTACTCGTCGAGCGTCGTCGCACCGACGATGTGCAGCTCACCACGGGCGAGCTTCGGCTTGAGAATGTTGCCCGCATCCATCGCACCCTCGGCGCCGCCGCCGGCACCGGCGATGGAGTGGACCTCGTCGATGAAGACGATCAGCTCGTCCGAGTGGGCCGAGATCTCGTCGATCACCTTGTTGAGGCGTTCCTCGAAGTCACCGCGGTAGCGGGTGCCCGACACCATGCTCGACAGGTCGAGCTGGACGATGCGCTTGCCCGTCAGGCGGTCGGGGACGTCGCCGTCGACGATGCGCTGGGCGAGGCCCTCGACGACCGCCGTCTTGCCGACGCCGGCCTCACCGACCAGCACGGGGTTGTTCTTGGTGCGGCGCGAGAGAATTTCGATGGTCTGCTCGATCTCGTCGGCGCGCCCGATCACCGGGTCGACTCCGCCGCCGCGTGCGCGTTCGGTGAGGTCGAAGCCGTACTTGTCGAGCGTGGGGGTCCCCGAGTTCGAGGATTCCTCCTCCACCGATCCACCCTGCACGGCGGTCTGCAGGCGCTCCGGGGTGATTCCCTCGGACGCGAGCAGGCGTCCGGCGGCGTGGTCCTGATCCGCGGCGAGCGCCAGGAAGAGGTGCTCGGGATCGATGTAGGTGGACCCGAGGGCGCGCGCGAGTTGGTGCGCCTCGAGCAGCGCCGTCTTCAGCGCGCCGCTCAGTGCGGGTGCTGCAAAGCCTGACGTGTCACGGCTCTGGGGCAGACGCAGTTCGACGGCATCGGCGACGGCCGACGTGTCGGCGCCTGCGCGGCGCATCAGAGAGGTGACGGGTTCGTGTTCTGTCATGACGCGCAGAACGTGGAGCGCATCGAGTTCCGCGTCGCCACGACCTGCGGCGAAGCGGGCAGCAGCAGCCATGAGCTCCTGGGTGGAGCGACTCATGAGCCGACTGATGTCGATGCGACCTGGGCCCTCCGGCCCGAAGAATGCTGGCATTCCTCAGCCTCCTATAAGTTGAGCGTTACTCACTCAACTAACGTGCCAAGCCTGCGATCAATTCCCGGAGGGAGTGGATGTGAGCTCGATCACAAAGCCCGCGGCAGGTGCCGACCCAGTCCAACGACGACAGGAACCCGGATCTTCCCGCTCACGGCAGGGTGCGTCCGAGAAAGTCGAGCACTCGGGTCGCCTGGTCGCCGGTGGGATCGAGATCCGGGGCGGAAGTCGGCGACGCTGACCCCCCACGAGTCGAGGTGACCGCGCCAGTGGTGCGACGACGTCGGCGAGTTGATCCCAGTCGAGGCCTCCCGGCTGGGGGTACGTCACCGCACCGCGAGCTCCATGTCCGCCGTCTCGCCCGTGTCCGAGGACCGTCCGTCGAGATAATTCGGATGCCCGTCGACGAACCACAGTCCCGCCGAACCCAGGTGCCTGCGCAGCGCGGGAAAGATCCCGAGCAGAATGCTGCAGTCGCCTCCGACCACCAGCGGTCGCCGGCCCGGCAGGTCCGCCATCGCGACCGCCAGATCGTCCGCCAGCGCATGAGCGGCCCGCACCGTCTCGGACAGTGCAATCACGCCCGTCGCTTCGTCCCGGTCGGTGCGGTCGATCACGGTCGCGGCGTCGCCGACATCTCGGCCGACCATCGCGGACAGGCCGGCCTCCCGAAACGCGTGCGGCGCCGCCTGTTCGCCACGCGCCGAGCCGGAGCAATCCCACGGTGCACCAGGCGCTCCGCACCCGTGCGCCTTTTCGGTAGCGGGAACAACCGGAAAGGCGCACGGGCGCGAAGCGCCTGGTTCTACGCTGAACTGGTGGTGGCTCTCGTTCGAGCGGTCCGGCGGCTGGCTCTGGGACGCCCGCTGCGCAGTGACGACCTCGGGGAGCAGTTGCTGACCAAGCGTCTGGCGCTGCCGATCTTCGCCTCCGACCCTCTGTCGTCCGTGGCATACGCGACGCAGGAGATCCTGCTGATCCTGTCCCTGGGCGGTCTCGCCTATTTCTACCTGACGCCGTATCTGGCGGCCGGGGTCGTGGTGCTTCTCGCCGTGGTCGCCCTGTCGTACCGCCAGGTGGTGTACGCCTACCCCAGCGGGGGCGGCTCGTACGAGGTGGCGACGAAGAACCTCGGTCCGTCCGCGGGTCTGACGGTGGCGTCGGCACTGCTCATCGACTACGTCATGACGGTGGCGGTGTCGGTGTCGGCGGGCGTCGACAATCTCATCTCCGCCGTGCCCGCGCTGAACACGCACCGGGTGGCGCTGGCCGTGGCGTTCGTCGTGTTGCTGACGGTGATGAACCTGCGCGGCATCCGCGAATCGGGGACCATGTTCGCCTTCCCGACGTACGGGTTCATCGCCGGGGTGATGATCCTGATCGTGACGGGGTTCGTCCGCGTCGCGGCCGGTTCGACACCTGTCGCCGAGAGCGCCGGGTACACCATCGAACCGGAACTGTCCGGGCTGACCGGTCTGGCCCTCGTGTTCTTCGCGCTGCGCGCGTTCTCCTCCGGATGTACCGCGCTGACGGGTGTCGAGGCGATCTCCAACGGGGTGCCTGCGTTCCGTAAACCCAAGAGCGCCAACGCCGCGAAGACACTCATGGCGATGGCCGCGACGGCCATCGTGATGTTCGCGGGAATCACCGCGCTGGCCATCGTCGCCAAGGTGCACGTCGCGGTGAACCCGTGCGATCTGATCGGGTTCGCCGGAAACTGCGAGACCGATCCGCAGCGCACCGTCATCGCCCAGATCTCGGCGGCCGTGTTCGGCGGCACCACCAACATCGGCTTCTTCTATGTCCAGGCCGCGACCGTGCTGATCCTCGTGCTCGCCGCGAACACCGCCTACAACGGTTTCCCGCTGCTCGCCTCGGTGCTCGGCCGTGACCGCTACCTCCCGGTCCAGCTGAACACCCGCGGCGACCGGTTGGCGTTCAGCAACGGCATCGTGCTCCTCGCCGTGACGGCGGGCGGATTGATCGTCCTGTTCGACGCGTCCGTCACCCACCTCATCCAGCTGTACATCCTCGGCGTGTTCACGTCGTTCACCCTCAGCCAGGCGGGCATGGTCCGGCACTGGAACCGTGTGCTGACAACCGAATCCGACGCCCGAGAACGTCGTCGAATCCACGGCCGGCGGGCCCTCAACGGCACCGGCGCCGTCCTCACCGGCACCGTCCTGATCATCGTCACGATCACGAAGTTCACCCAGGGCGCCTACCTCGTGGTGATCGCCATGCCGATCCTGTTCTTCCTGATGCGCGGGGTGCGGCGGCACTACGACCGGATCGCGGCCGTCCTCGTCGTCGACGAGGACAGCTTCACCCTCCCCTCCCAGGTGCACACCATCGTGCTGGTGTCCGTGCTCAACAAACCCACCGCCCGGGCCTTGGCCTACGCCCGCGCCACCCATCCGACGACCCTGGAAGCCGTCACCGTGCTGGGCGACAACACCGGAAAACTGCAGCGGGAGTGGGAGAAGTACGAAATTCCGGTGCCGCTGAAAGTCCTCGAATCGCCCTACCGTGAAGTCACCCGGCCCATCGTGGGGTACGTGAAATCCGTCCGGAAACGGATTCCGGACGGCGTCGTCACCATCTTCATCCCCGAGTACGTGGTCGGTCGCTGGTGGGAACACCTGCTGCACAACCAGAATGCGCTGCGCCTCAAGGGCAGGTTGCTGTTCACGTCCGGCGTGATGGTCACGAGCGTGCCGTGGCTGCTCGATTCGGCCACCCGCGTCGGGGCGCCGCTCGGCAAGCCCGCGCCGGGTGACATCCGGCGCGGCCTGCCCACCACTCCCGAGCTCAGCGGAAAGTCGACTTCAGGTACTCCGTGAGACCGTCGACCGCGACCGGACTCTGCCGGAACCCCAGATAGCCGTCCGGGCGGACGACGAACGCGGCGGAACCCTCCGCGCCGTACGCGTGCGCGAACTCGCCGTCACGGTCTCGGACGAGGGGAAGCACGGTTTCCCCGACCTCGGCGGAAGGCGACGCGACGAGGTACGTGTCGACGAGTCCCCGGGTCGCCGCGCCCACCGACGTCGCCGCGGCCTCGAGCAGTTCCAGCCCGCGCGCGTCGACCGATTCGTCGGCGTACAGCAGCAACGTGTGGTTCCGTCCCGCGAGGAGAGTGAACAGCCGGAGGGGAAACGCGACCGCGGCACGGGTCAGCCCGCGGGCGTCCGGCGCCCGGGTGCCGGGCGCGAGCGCCGCATTCGACTCCGGTTGGGCGACGATCGGACTGTCCGCGTAGCTGATGAGGAGTTGGGCCTCGCGTCGGATCACGTAGTCGGGATCCGACGACCCCGCCCCGATCCCCTCCCGGGCGCTGCGCACGGTGCGTCCCACCACCTCCTCCCCGATGGGTCGCCGTTCGGCGTCGTAACTGTCCAGCAGGTCGGGGGCCGCGGCGCCGGACACGGCCAGCGCGACCTTCCACGCCAGGTTGTGCGCGTCCTGGATGCCGGTGTTCATGCCCTGCGCGCCGGTCGGCGGATGAATGTGGGCGGCGTCGCCCGCGACGAACACCCGCCCGCGCCCGTACGAGTCGACGATGCGGTGGCTGATCCGGAAGATGGACGACCAGCGGAGGTTCGACGCCCGCGTCGGCTCGGGTGACAGGCGGTCGAGCACGGCCTGGATGTGGCTCAGCTCCGGTTTCGGTCCCGCCTCGAAACCGTGCGCGATCTTGTCGGCCGCGGGGGTGCCGGTGCCGGCGAGGTCGCTGGGCACCAGCATCGACATCCGGTAGCGGCGGCGCCCGGGCAGCGGAATGCACACGAGCAGGTCGTCGGTCTCGCCGTCCGTCTGATGCATCGACCGGATCCCGTAGCCGCGGGGCATCGACCAGTCGACTTCGACGTCGCCGAGCATGTACTGCTCGAGGAACGCACCGCCCTCGAAGGTGAGGCCGAGTCCCTTGCGGACCACACTGTGGGCGCCGTCGCAGCCGAAAAGGTACTGGGTTCGGACGGTTTCGTCGCCGTCCGCGCCGGTGACCGTGGCGACGACGCCGTCGTCGTCCTGTTCGAACGCCGTCAGTCTCGTTCCTCGTTCGATCGTGGTGCCGAACGTGGCCAGGTATTCGGTGAGGATGCGTTCGGTCTCGTACTGCGGCAGCCCGATGAATTCGAACGGGACGTCGGCCGGTAGCGACAATTCCAGACGGGCCACCTCGTCGCCGTTGACGTACACGATCTGCCCGCGCATCTGGATCGCCGCGTCCAGGATGTGCCGCAGCACACCCATGCTCTCGAACACCTCGAGGCTGCGCGGTTGGATCCCCACCGCCTTCGCGTACTGCGGTGGCTCGAGCAGGGGATCGATGATGCGGCAGGCGACGCCTCGCCTGCGCAGTTCGATCGCCGCCGTCAGACCGACCGGACCAGCTCCGACCACCAATACCTCGGGATGCACCACAAGACACCGCCTCGTCAGCAGGGACCGACCACCGACCAGTATGCGGGACCGACGATGCACTTGACCGGCGTTCGGGCCAGACCCGGATCCTTCATGTCCGCGCGGTGTGGAGTCTCGGCCGGTGAACGGCTTCCCGGGCCACCAGTTCGATCGTGACGGCCACCGCACACGTCTGCGCGAGCAGCAGCCCGACCAGGACGAGGATCTGGACGGCCCCGGCCTGAACGGCGGAACCGCTTGCCAGCAGCACCCCGACGAACGCCCCCGGCAGGGTGACCAGCCCGACGGTCCGGGTCTGATCGAGTCCCGGGAGCAACGCATCCGAGGCGGCAGACCGGACCACTTCCATGCGGGCATCACGGACGTCGAGCCCGAGACTGAGCCCCGCCTCCACCTCACCCCACCGTTGTTCGACCGCATCGAGCGCGCGTCGCGCGGCGAGTGAGGTGGCCGTCATCGCCCCACCGAGCACGATTCCGCCGACGGGAACGAGAGCGACACCTTCGAGCGGCACCACCTGGCTGACCAGCATCAACGGCAACACGATGCCGACACCCGCGGCGAGGGACAGCGCCAGCCACCCGGCGGACCGCCCGGCTTTCGCACGGCGAGCGGACGTTCCCACCGCCGCCGCGAACATCACGACGAGCACGAGGATCGACGACCACAGATGCGCGAGAGCCGCAGCCAGGATCAGGGACACCGCGGCGAGCTGGGCGGCACCTCGAATCGCCGCACCGGGCACGACGAGTGGGCTACCGAGGTGGGTGAAGCGGTAGACCACCGCCGCGCACACGACCATCACGGTGCACAGCACAGCCAGTCCGACACCGGGATTCGCCAGGGACGTACTCACCCGGCTCAGTGTTCCTCACTTCCTGGCCGCGGGGGTACCGAGAGTGAGCGTTATGCCGACGAATCCCGGGGCGTGCATGCGACCATGGATGGAGTCGACGCTCTACGCCCGATGACGCTGACCGGAGGCCGTGGCGATGGACGACCGGGCGAACACAGCGCACCCGCGGGTCGTGGTCGAGACCGAACACGGCCGGGCGAGCTACCGCGCGGGCAAGGCCGTCCGTATCGGCCGGGATCCGCAATTGGAGATCACGATCGTCGATCCCGTGGTGTCGCGCGAGCATGCACGGCTGACGTGGGACGAGGGATGGCAGCTCGTCGACTCCGATAGCAAGAACGGGATCTTCGTCGACGGCGAGCGCAGAGAAAGGGTTCCCGTCACGAACCCCGTCCTCGTCCGGCTGGGCGACGCGGTCGAGGGGCCGGTCGTCCGGATCTCGGTCGAGGATCCCGACGCGACGCGACAGGATGTGGGCGGTCGATGGGACGAGTCGACGATCGAGGTGGGGGCCTGGAGCGCCCCGCCCCCGACACCGCACGAGGCGGTCCCGACGGGATCACTCACGGTGGGACGGTCACCCGACAACGACATCGTCGTCCGGGACGTGCTGGCCTCACGCCATCACGCCATCGTCCACAACGTGCAGTCCGGCCTCGAGATCGACGACCTGGGGAGCGTCAACGGCACGTTCGTCGGCGGCGCCCGAGTCTCGCGCGCGCAGCTGACCGACGGCGACGTCGTCACGATCGGGAACACCGACCTCAGTGTGAAGGACGGCCGGCTGGTTCCACGGCAGGCGGTGGCTCCGACCGCAGGCGGGCTGCGGGTGGACGGCGTCGGGCTCACCATCGAGGGCGGGCGGCGGCTGCTCGAGGACGTCACGTTCACGGCCCAGCCGGGGAGTCTCACCGCGGTGATCGGCCCCTCCGGCGCGGGAAAGACCACGGTGGCCACCATCATCTCCGGTTCGGAACGCCCCACGGAGGGTGTGGTCGAGTTCGAGGGACGCAGCGTGCACGCCGAATACCAGGTGCTCCGCTCCCGCATCGGGATGGTCCCCCAGGACGACGTCGTGCACCGGCAGCTGACCATCCGGCAGGCGCTCGGCTACGCCGCCGAGCTGAGGCTGCCGCCGGACACCACCCGGGCCGACCGCGAGGAGGTGATAGCGACGGTCCTCGACGAACTGCAGCTGTCCGAACACGCCGACACGAGGGTCGACCGGCTGTCCGGCGGACAACGCAAACGCGCGTCCGTCGCAATGGAGTTGCTCACCGGCCCGTCCCTGCTGATCCTCGACGAACCGACCTCGGGTCTCGACCCTGCACTCGACCGGCAGATCATGGCGACGTTGCGCCGCCTCGCCGATTCTGGCCGCGTCATCGTCATCGTCACGCATTCGCTGTCGTATCTCGAGATGTGCGATCAGGTCCTGCTCCTCGCACCGGGCGGCAAGACCGCCTATGTGGGCCCGCCGGACCGGGTCGGGGCCGCGCTGGGCAGCACCGATTGGGCCGACATCTTCTCCCGTGTCGCGGCCGATCCCGACGGGGTGTTCGCCGAGTACCGCGCCACCCGCCCCGCCGTCGAGGTGCCACCACCGAGCCCGCCCGGACCTCTCGGCAGTCCCGCGCACACGTCGCGGCGTAAGCAGCTGAGCACCGTCGTCCGCCGCCAGGCGCGGCTGATCCGCGCCGACCGTGGGTACCTGATCTTCCTGTCCCTTCTGCCGTTCGTGCTCGGCGGCCTGGCCGTGCTCGTGCCCGGCGACACCGGATTCGGCCCGTCGGGCCTCGACGAATCCGGCGAACTCACCCAGATTCTGGTCGTGCTGATCCTCGGCGCCGCGTTCATGGGTTGCTCACTGACCATCCGCGATCTGGTCGGAGAGCGCATGATCTATCACCGCGAACGTGCCGCCGGCCTGCTCCCGTCCGCCTACCTGACGGCGAAGATCGTCGTATTCTGCGCCGCCGCGATCGTGCAGTCGGTGATCATGGTGGTGATCGTTTTCGTGGGCAAGGGTTTTCCGGGCCGGGGCAGTGCGATCCCCTCCGGCTCCGTCGAATTGATCGTGGACATCGCCGTCACCACCTGCTCCTGCGTCCTGGTCGGATTGGCGTTGTCGTCGGTGGCCCGCTCGAACGAGCAGGTGATGCCGATGCTGGTGGTCACGATCATGGTGCAGTTGGTGATGTGCGGAGGACTGATCACGATCACCGGACGCGCCGTGCTCGAACAGGTGTCGTGGCTCTTCCCGTCCCGCTGGGGGTTCGCGGCCGCCGCCTCGACGGTGGACCTGCGCACGAACGCCACGGGCACCGAGCCCGATACGCTCTGGCAGCATGCCGCATCGTGGTGGCTGCTCAGCATCGCCATGCTGGTGCTCATCAGTTGCGTGCTTGCGGCCGTCACCTACAGCCGGCTCCGGCTGCGCCGTTCCCGCCGACGCTGAAACAGATGCTGCGGTGTTCTACTCGTCTTCGAGACCCGCAGGTGCCCCGACGTCGAAGACGTTCATCATCTGAGACAGGGTCCGGTAATAGCCCACGAGCACCACGAGTTCGAGCAGCGCCGAGGAACCGAGGTGGGCTTCGAATCGGCGGAATTCCTCGTCTCCGAGGGTGTTGGCGCCCCCGAGCAGATGACGGCACACGTCGTACGCGGCCTGTTCGGTGGCGTCTTCGGAACCGAAGTCGCCACCCCGAAGTGCCGTCATCTCTTCGTCGCTCAGTCCGATGGCGTGTCCGACCCGTTCGTGGGCGTAACGTTCGAATTGGCTTTCCGTTGCGGCCGCGACAGCGAGTATCGCGATTTCTCTGATCCGGGCGGTCATCGCCGTCCGATAGCGCACCGCACTTCCGAGTTCCTGCAACGCAGAGCCGAGCCCGGGCACATGCAGCATCAACCCGAACGGCCCGTTGAGCCTGCCGTGGTCGTCCTGAAGCGCGAACAGCTGAGGTCCCTGAGCCCGCGGCCCCGTCACGATGCTGTCGTACAACGCCTTCTGCTCGACGTCCAGCTCGGCGGGTGTCAGGGACGCGATCCGTGAATCTGCCATGTAAGTACCATCTTTCAACGATTTCGGCGCGGGGAGGCGCGGTGACGAGTCAGAGTATGCCGCGCCCGGCGCTGTGGCCCTCCGCCGGCATCGAATCACACCCCGACCTGAAGCTATTCGCCCGGTGGATTCCCGCCATATCGAACTGCCGATTCCCGAATACTCCCTGATCCGCCACCCTTGAGCCACGGGCCACCTCGCCGAGTGGACCCGCGACCAGGCGAAGAGGTGACGTCAACGTGAGAACCCCGGTCGGGCAGCCCGCCCGTTACGAGATCCAATCCTGTCCCGACATCGAATTCGGGCGTCCCGGGGGGCACATCCTCCGCCTGGATCTGACTCTGCCGATCGACGTTGCCGCCCCCGCCGTCGTCCTCTACCTGCACGGCGGTGGTTGGATGATCGACTCTCGCAAGAGTCATGCTGCGCGGGCGGAACGGCTCGCGCGGCACGGATTTGCCGTCGCGAGCATCGACTACCGCCCCTCCACCGCCGCTCCCCTCCCCGCCCAGATCATCGACATCGCGACCGCGCTCGAGTGGCTGAAAGGTCCCGGGCAAGGCTTCGGTGTCGACGCGACTCGGGTCGCGCTCTGGGGAGCATCGGCAGGTGCCCATCTCGCGCTTCTGGCCACCGCCACTCCGGCGGTTTCACGGACACCGCACGATCTGCCCGGTCCAGCCGTGCAGGCCGCTGTCGGCTACTTCGGCTGTTACGACCTCACCTCGCGGGGCGACCTCGACCGTCCGGACGCCGGCTCGCCGATACCGCGTGAGATCCTCGAGCAGGACTGGCCGCCAGGGGTCCCCGCACCGCCGTCGTCTCGCTACCTGAGGGCCCGATTGCTGGGAGTCGAGGAGTCGACTATGAGCGATCGCGACCTCGCCGCCATCAGCCCATTTGCGAACGCGCATGACATCCACGTGCCGGTCTTCCTGCTCCACGGAACACGCGACTCGGTCACGTCGGTGCAGCAGAGCCGGCGGATGGCACAGGAACTTCGACGCCGCGGGGAGACGGTGCGCCTGCGCCTTCTCGAAGGCGCCAATCACGAGGACCCCGCGTTCGACACGGACACCACGATCGCCGAAGTCGCCGCGTTCCTGCACGAACACCTGGACCGGTCCTGCCACACGACCTCACCTCCCACGATGCCGTACAACAAGGAGATTGATTCGAAATGACCGCTCGAGTAATAGTCGTCGGCGGCGGACCGTCGGGTCTGACGGTCGCGACCGAACTGGCCCGGGCCGGAGTCGACGTCGTCGTCCTCGAACGTCGAACGCAGCCGGTACAGTCGCGAGCCGGGACCGTTCTGCCGAGAGTTCTCGAGCTCCTCGATTCTCGGGGCCTTGCGCAGAAGTTCATCGACAGGGCCGCGACGATTCGCTCCAATCCGCTTATTCCCGTTCATATCTGGGCCGGGATGCAACCCGTCGAATGGCGCCACCTCGAATCGAGGTTCGGGTTTCGGCTGGTTCTTCCCCAGAACCACACCGAGGAACTGCTGCTCGAGGAAGCCCTCCGTCTCGGAGTCGTCGTCAGGCACGGCGTGACCGTCGAATCCGTCGTCCAGCAGTCCACCGCCGTGACCGTGACCGCGACGGCCGAGGACGGACCCGTGAGCCTGTCAGCCGACTACCTGGTCGGCGCCGACGGTGGGCGAAGTATCGTGCGATCGCAACTCGGTCTCGATTTCGAAGGCCATGGGCCGACATTCACCGGAATCGTGGCAGACCTGAGGATGGACCGGCCCTGGCCCGAAGCGCGGCGGATGATCGACAACGACAAGGGGTGGGTCACCTCGTTTCCGTTCGGCGAGAACGAATCCATCACCCGGTTCAACATCGTGCACGCCGAGCGCAGGCACGCCCCTGCGGCGGAGCCGGTCACGGCCGACGAGGTTCGCCGATGCCTCACCGATGTCCTCGAGAAGGACCTGCCGTTCGACGATCTGGTGTGGGCGTCCCGCTTCACCGATTCGCTCAGAATCGCAACGAAATTCCAGCAGGGCCGGGTGTTCCTCGTCGGCGAATCGGCTCGCATCCACTACCCTGCCAGCGGCGTCGGGATGAACTTCTGCATCCAGGATGCATTCAACCTCGGGTGGAAGCTCGCCGCGGTGATCAACGAACACGCGGGACCGGCACTCCTGGAAACCTATGAGGCCGAACGGCGCCCGGTGGCCGAGGCGCTGCTGAGAAGTGTCGCGGCTCAGTGTTCGGTCCAGTTCGACTTCACACCGGAGGGGGTGGAATTCAAGCGGATGTTCGAACGCGACCTGTTGCCCATTCCGGAGGTCAATCGCCGAATCGGGCTCGAACTCAACGGGCTGTCCTTCCCCTACCCTGCTGAGTCACACCATCATCCGATGGTCGGATACCGCTGCCCCGACCTGGATCTCGTCACCGCGATCGGTCCGATCAGGATGGGTGAAATGCTGCGCGATTCTGCACTCGTCCTCATCGACGCCACCGGGGCGGACACCTACGCGGACCTCGCACTGCAGGGCGCGCCGGTACGCGCACACACCGGCCACATCGTTCTCGCACCCACCGGGCTGGGTGAGGTCACGAGCCTCCTGGTCAGACCCGACGGATACATCGCGTGGGCCAGCGCCGACGCCCCCGCGCGCGAAGATGCTCAGCTGGCGATCAAGCGGTGCCTGGCCGTCGACTGAAATGCCGGGAGGGTCGTCTCGCGTGTACCCGAGACGACCCTCCCGGGCCGGGTTCGGCACTCACTCCAGAGACTTGACGAGTTGCGCTCGGAGCCAGCGGTGTTCGGGATCCGCGTTGTACATCGGGTGCCACCACAGGGCATGGTTCAGTGGGGCGAGATTCAAGGGGAAGTCGACCGACCGAATTCCCATTCCGCCGCTCATCCGGGCCGCCAATCGCTCCGGCAGAAGCGCGATCCGATCGGTGTGGGCGACGAAATACGGCAGAGCCAGATAATTTTCGCCGACAACCTGCACATACGGTTCGACCCCCTGCGCCCGGACCTGATGCAACGGTGTCGTCGCGGCGTGGGGGTGCGTCTGAAACACAGCCCACGGGTATTCGGTGAGCTGGTCCAGCCGTACGGCGTCCCCGATGTGCTCGTTGTCCTCGGCCACCACGCAGACCCACCGGTCGGAGAAGAGGTCGACCGAGGGCAGGTCGCTGACGAAGCCGCGGGGTACGACCAGGGCATCAGCGGTACGGAGGCTGTCCGATGCACGGTCGACGATCTCCGGTCGCAACTGGACGAAGTTGATGCGCAGGTGCGGAGCCTGCGCCAGCAGATCGCGGGTGATCGTGTCCCCGACGGCGGCGAGCATGTAGTCGGACATGATCAGGGTGAACTCGCGGCTGGACCGTTCGATCTCGATACCCGGCTCGGCGTCGAGCACTCGATCGACCGCCGAGATCGCCACCGTCGTGCGCTCGACCAGGCTGCGGGCGAGCGGCGTGAGCTGATACGAGTTGCCGACCCGGGCCAGTAGCGGGTCGCCGAAGTACCTCCGAAGCCGCGCGAGCGCCGCACTCATTGCCGGCTGACTCAGACCGACTTCGATCGCCGCGCGGCTCACGCTTCGCTCGCGCAGAAGCGCGTCCAGAGACACGATGAGGTTGAGGTCCAGCTTGGCGCGATGGCCGGAGATCCGCTGTATCGAGCTCATGGATACAAACTATAGGCAACCCGGCGTTCCCAAATAACCGCGGGAAAATGAGACTGAGGCGGACACTCTGCCTCTCTCCGAACAGGACACTCATGGACCCGAGTCATGCCACACCACGCCGCACCCTGCTCCGGGGCGCAACGGTCGTCAGCGTCGATCCGGCCATCGGAAACTTCGACCGAGCCGACATCTTGATCAGCGACGATCTGATCGCAGGAATCGACACACGGATCGACGTCGAGCCGGACGTCGAGGTCGTCGACGTCGACGGAATGATCGCGCTTCCCGGATTCGTCGACACTCACCGCCATACCTGGCAGAGCGTCATGCGGCACGGATACGCCGAACTCGATCCCCTCCAGTACTTCGACGAAATGCTCAGGGGAATCGGAGCGGCGTACGAGCCCGAGGACGTCAGGATCGGAAACCTCCTCGGCGCGGTGTCGGCGTCGAGCGCCGGGACGACCACCCTCTTCGATTGGTCCCACATCCAGAATTCACCCGAGCATTCCGACGCTGCGGTCACCGGTCTGCGCGAGGCGGGTATCCGTGCCGTCTTCGGCCACGGATGGCCACTGCAGGGCAACGGCCGGTGGACCGAGAACAGCATGCTCACCCACCCGGCCGACATCGAACGGCTGCAGAAGCAGCACTTCTCCGACCCGGGCGGACTCGTGACGTTGGCCATGGCGGCCAGGGGCCCCGAGATGGCGGCGCCCGGCGTGTGGCAGGCCGACCTCGCCCTCGCGCGCGACCTGGGCATCCGCACGTCGGTGCATGCCGGTGCGTACCCGCACAACGAACCGGTCCACGCCGTGGCCCAGTACGACGAGGCGGGCCTCCTCGCCGACGACCTGACGTTCGTGCACTGTTGCCGCTCCTCCGACGCCGAACTCGCGATGATCGCCGATGCCGGTGCCACCGTGTCGATCGGCGTGCACTGCGAACTCAACTCGCAAGGCATCGGCGACATCCCGCTCGACCGGATGCTCGCCGCGGGTGTACGACCGAGCCTCAGCGGGGATACCGAGACCAAATGCAGCGGAGACATGTTCACGCAGATGCGAATGCTCTTCGGCTATCACCGTTCGTGGATGGGCGGCGGGCACAGCTCCGTCGCGGCCGACCGTGCGCAGCTGTTCCTGCAAGATGTGCTGGCATTCGCCACCATCGAGGGGGCGAGAGCGATCGGACTCGACGACCGGATCGGCTCGCTCACTCCCGGCAAGCAGGCCGATATCGTCCTGGTGCGTGCAACGGACCTGAACCTGGTGCCCGTACTCGATCCGGTGGCATCGGTGGTTCTCGCCGCTCACGAGGGCAATGTCGATTCGGTGCTCATCGGTGGCCGATTCGTCAAGCGCGGCGGAGTCGTGCTCGGGTGTGATCCGTCCGCTCTCGTGAAAGCGGCGGCGGCATCGCAACGACGGATTCTGGGAAGACGCGCCGGCCGCTAGCACTCGTGGGCGCGTACCCCGCCCGAACAGGGTGTATTCGCCGCACGAATTCCCTCCATCACGAACTGCCGCTTCCCGGATAACCCGAGAACAGGAACAGTGATGGTCATCACCACCGCAACAAAGGAGCAAGGCATTGACCATGTCACGCGGGGACGAATTCCGGCGCGGGTGGCCGACTCTGTCAGCGGCCGCCGTGGGTGTCGGCACTGGGGTATCCGGGCTCGCCATCTACTCGGCGGGTCTGTTCACCAGCGATCTCGGCAGGGAGATCGGCCTCAGCGCTGCGATGTACGGGCTGTCCATCACCTTGCTGACCTTCGGGATGGCGCTCGCCGCCCCCGTCGTCGGCTACGCCGTCGACAAGTTCGGAGTGAAGGCCCCGACGATTGCCGGAGCACTGTGCCTGGCAACCGGATTCGCCGCACTGGGAACGGTCGTGCACTCGGTGCCGGCCTACATGACAGCGATGGCGTTGATCGGATTCTTCGGTGCAAGTTCCGGACCGATTGCCTTCACCCGGGCGGTGAGCAGCTGGTTCGACCGCGCCAGGGGCCTCGCGCTCGGCATCACGATGATGGGGATGGGACTCTCCGGCGCCATCATTCCGGTCGCCATCGGCCGCGTCATCGAACTCGAAGGATGGCGGCTCGGCTACCTCACGTTGGCCTGCATCGCGCTCGCCGGAACCCTCCCCACCCTCTTCCTCCTGAAGGTCGCACCCCGAAGCGTAAGCACGCTGGGCACGCCCGGACTGGCGGCCGACGACGGTGACGACTTCGCCGCCATCCGCCGGAACCCCCTCTACTGGCGGTTGGTCCTCACATTCGGCCTGATGTCGGTCGCCTTCACCGGCCTCATCCCCTACCTGGTCCCGATGCTTCGGCAGTACGGGATGAGTGTCGGCGGTGCGGCATCGATCGCATCGATCATGGGACTCGCGGTCATCCTGAGCCGACTGGTGATCGGACTGCTCATCGACGTCCTCCGGCCGACCGCGGTCGCGGCCTCGCTCTGCGTGCTGTGTGCCACCGGCGTCGTGCTGTTCGCGGTCGGCGGAGTCGGGTTCGCCCCCGTCCTGGCCTTCACGCTGGGGTGCATGCTCGGCGCCGAGCTGGATATGGTGGGCTACTTCACGTCCCGCTACTTCGGGCTCGCCGCCTTCGGAAAAGCTTATGCAGGCCCCTACATGGCGTTCGTCCTCGGCGGCGGCATCGCGCCCCTGTGGGTCGGTGCCGTGGTGGACCGAACAGGAAGCTACACCGCAGTCCTCTACCTCGTTGCCGCGCTGACGGTGCTGTGCGCCGTCGCCTTCGTGGCCCTGCCGTCCCCGCGGGGACCGAGGCAGGTAACCCCCGGCCCTTCCGATACGAGGCCCACGCCCGCCACCGTCAACGCAGATCTCTGACCACACCACAGACAACGCTCCAGGAGAACCACTTTCATGCGTATCGCCAACATCGACAACCGTGCCGCTCTCGTCTTCGGAGACGAGGGTTCCGAACGGGCCGTCGACATCGCCCACGCCTCCCGCGGCCGGTTCGGCCCCGAACTTCCCGCCGTCTACCAGGCTTGGGACGACGTCACCGGATGGGTGGCGGAACAGGACACCCACGCGCTGACGGGGAACAGCGTCCCGATCGACCGGTCCCTTCTCCGGGCACCGTCGCCGGCTCCCCGCCAGGTGTTCGCGGTCGGGCTGAACTACCACGCGCACGCCGCCGAATCCGGCTTCGACTCCCCCACGCACCTGCCGCCCGTGTTCACCAAGTACGCGTCCAGCTTCACCGGCCCCGACACCGACGTCGTGATTCCCGCCGGCGGCAACGTCGACTGGGAGATCGAACTCGTCGTTGTCATCGGCCGCGAAACAAGCAACATCGACGAGGCCGACGCCTGGTCCCACATCGCCGGTCTCACCGCCGGACAGGACATCTCCGAACGCGTCTCCCAGCTACGCGGTCCCGCACCGCAATTCGGTCTCGGCAAGTCCTTCGCCGGGTTCTCCCCGCAAGGTCCGTGGCTGGTGACCCCGGACGAGTTCGCCGACCCCGACGACCTCGAACTCGGCTGCACCGTCGACGGCGAGGAAGTGCAGAAGGGCCGCACCCGCGACCTGATCTTCCCGGTCTCGAAGCTGGTCGCCGCCCTCTCCCGCACCGTCACCCTCTACCCCGGGGATGTGATCTTCACCGGCACCCCGGCCGGCGTCGGCGTCGGCCGCGATCCGCAGCGGTTCCTGCAGGCCGGTGAGAAGCTCGACAGCTGGATCGACGGCATCGGCGCACTTCATCAGTGTTTCGTCGCCGATCCCGGCGCGAAGTAGAGGACGCGATCATGGCACTGCACGGACTGGGCAAGGTCACCCTCGGCGTCCCCAACGTCGACGAGACCATCTCCTACTACGTCGAATTCGGACTCGAACACCGCGGGGGCGGGGTGTTCGCCACCCGCAACGGCGGCGAACAACTCGAGATCGTCCACGCGCCCGCGCGTCGACTGGTCGAGTTGACGGTCGCCGCCGACGACCCCGACGACATCGCCTCCATCAGTGCGCGGCTGGCCGGGCTCGGTGTCGCGACCCGTCAGGACGGCACGTCCGTCAGTGCCGTGGAACCGGTCACCGGCACCCGGGTGCGGGTGCAGGTCCGGTCCCGGATCGTCATCGAACCCGCCGTCGCGGCCACCCCCTACAACGGGCCCGGGCGCATCGACCGCTGGGGACGGGCCCCGTTCCTCACCCGCACCGAGCCGGTGCGCCCCCGCAAACTCGGGCACGCGGTGCTCGGGTCCACCGACCTCGAGACCACGACGAAGTTCTTCACCGACGGTCTCGGATTCAAGGTCAGCGACTACATGGGCGACAAGGCCGCGTTCCTGCGCTGCTCCGTCGAGCACCACAACGTCCTCGTCATGGCCGCACCGGTGAGCTTCATGCATCACACCAGCTGGCAGGTCGACGACATCGACGAGGTCGGCCGCGGCGCCCACACGATGCTGGAGAACAACCCCGAACGCCACATCTGGGGTCTCGGACGGCACTACGCCGGTGCGAACTTCTTCTGGTACCTCAAGGACCCGGCGGGGAACTTCTCCGAGTACTACTCCGACATGGACACCGTCCCCGAGGACGAACTCTGGAGCCCGGAAGTGCTGCACGGCCTGCAAGGTCTGTACGCCTGGGGGCCGCCGCCGCCCCCGTCGTTCCTCGAACCGGACGACCTCGCCGCCCTGATGACCGGAGCTCACTCCGGCACCGGGTGACGAGCGGGTCGCCGGCTAGATCAGTTCGACGACGGTTCCCAGGTCGTGCACATGCTCGCTGTCCGACGGCCCGGTGGCCGGCGTGATGTCGCCCCGTGCCGCGTGTGCCATCGATCGCGCCTCGCCCGCGGCGAAGGCAACGGGTACCGCCACGGCAACGGACAGGAGGGCAGCTCCCGCATCGAACACCAAGCGTGCGACACCGAAAGCACAGTTCGCCGATTCTCGGATCGTCATCGTCCGCTCCTTCATCCCAGTCCACGGGACGCAGCGGACCACTCCCTTTGACCTGACAATTACTCCTCGACGTTACGAGCGGCGTGCACTACTCGCGAGTACCAAACCGACCAGATCGAATGGTTTACCCGGCAGCCGTCGAGTCCGGGGCGGCAGAGGCAGAGAAGACAGGCACGTACCCGGGTAGTTCGGCCGATGCGTCCGGACCGCACCGGGACCACTCTGTAGACGGGCGTCCCCCGCGACGCGACACCACCGAGTGCACTGGAGCAACGACGGCATGAACCCACACACCGGGAACCACGGATATCACCTGGTTCACACGTTCCGCCCGCCTCCGGTACGGCCGGGACGCCATGCACTGCACGCCGCCGCGTCCAGAATCGGAATCCCGTGCACCCGCGGCGCCGGTGACCACCGGGCCTTCGACAGCTCCGGCCTCGTTCAATGGGCATACAAACAGGCCGGCATATCGGTTCCGCGCACCACCTACGAGCAACTCCGACACGGGACCGCCGTGGACGAGTGCGACCTGCAGCCCGGCGACGTCGTCCTCTTCTACGGGGGCGGGCACGCGGCGATCTACGCGGGAAACGGCATGGTCGTCCACGCACCCGCTCCGGGACGCCCGGTCACGCGAGTAGCGATGAGCTCCATGTCATTTCACGCAGCGCGCCGGTACTGACGACGGACCAGGCGACCACCCGCGGCATCGTGGACTCAGTGAGCGGCGTTGTACGCTTCCTCGATCTCGGCAGGAATACGTCCACGCGTGGACAACTCGTAGCCCTGCGACGTCGCCCATTCTCGAATTTCCTTCGCCTGGCTACGCCCCTGCGACGGTGCCACTGCAGGAGTCGACCGACGCTTCCTTCCACCGACCCGCGTTGCATGCTCGATGTAGTAGTCGAGAGTCTTGTGGAATTCCCTGGCGTTCTTGACCTTCAGATCGATCTCGTAGTCGACGCCGTCGACAGAGAACGGAATGGTCTCCCCCTTACCGTTCTTGATCGGAGTTCCGTCGATGTCGTCGATGCGTTCGACAACAACTTTGCGCGCCACAGTTCCACTCCTTCATCGTCGATAACCCGGGGAACACTACGTCGAAGTATTGTTCACCTGCCAATCCCCGACGGAGTTTTCGAACTGCTGACCCGGGTCCGCCTGATTGGAGCACCCCGCTGTCGGGGTATCCGTCGGACATGACACCGAAGGATGCATCCGGACCGAAGACCACGACCACCGACAGCGGCGCCCCGGGCGCGGACAAGGACGTGGTGTCCGATCCGGCCGAGGACGACAAGAGTTCGGGCGCCGACTGGAGCAGCGAAGGCGGCGCGACCTCTGAGGGGCCCGCCACCGACACCGACACCGAGGACTAGGTCACCAGGGGATCTGTCCGAGGACCACACCGATCACCAGCATCGACAGCGACACCAGCGCCGCGCGCCACAGCACCTTCTTGTGATGATCCGCCAGCGGGACACCCGCCAGGGTCACGAGCAGGAGGATGGCCGGGACGAGGGGGCTCTGCATGTGGAACGTCTGGCCGGTGATGGATGCGCGGGCCATCTCGACCGGCTCGATGCCGTACGTGGCCGCCGTCTCGGCGAGCACGGGCATGATGCCGAAGTAGAAGGCGTCGTTGCTCATGAAGAACGTGAACGGCAGGCTCAGGATGCCCGTGATGACGGCCAGGTGCGGTCCGAGCGAGGCCGGGATGATTTCGAGCAGCCACTGTGCCATGGCCTCGACCATTCCGGTGCCCTGGAATACGCCGGTGAGCACGGCCGCGGCGAACACCATCGCGACCACGGAGACGATGCTCGACGAGTGGCGGGTGATCGCTTCCTGCTGTTCCTTGACCCGCGGGAAGTTCACCGTCAGCGCGATCGATGCGGCCACCATGAACAGGACCGGAATCGGCAGTACGTCCATCACGAGCACGACGAGGAGCGCCACGGTCACGAGCGCGTTGAACCACAGCAGCTTCGGGCGCAGCGTGGGCCGCTCGGGGTCGAGACCGTCGACGAAGCCCTGGCCGTCGTCCGATCCGGCGTCGCCGGAGCCGCCACCGGTTCGGGGTGCGTCACCGTTGCCACCGGAGCCGGAGCCGGTCGCGGACCGCCGGAGGCCGGAGCCCGCGGAGACGAGGAGGCGCTCGTCAGTGAGTTCGAGCGTGCCGATGCGGCGGCGTTCGCTGTAGCCCAGTTGCACGGCGAACAGCAGCACGACGAGCAGTCCGACCACCAGTGACGGGATCATCGGGACGAACACGTCCGACGGCGAGATACCCAGCGCAGCGGCGGCCCGGACCGTCGGTCCGCCCCAGGGGACGATGTTCATCGCGCCGTTCGCCAGGCCGGCGACCACCGTGAGGACCACGGGGCTGACCTTCAGCTTCATGTACAGCGGCAACAGCGCGGACGTCACGATGATGAATGTCGTGGATCCGTCACCGTCCAGCGACACCACCATCGCGAGCACCGCGGTGCCGACGACGAGCCGCATGGGGTCGTTGCGGACGAGCCGGAGGATGAGTTTCACCAGCGGGTCGAACAGGCCGACGTCGATCATGATTCCGAAGAAGATGATCGCGAAGAACAGCAACGCGGCCGTCGGTGCCAGCGCCTTGATTCCGTCGGTGATCATGTCGCCGATGCCGAGGCCCGCTCCGGCCGCGATCCCGAATGCGACCGGGACGGCGATCAACCCGACCACGGGAGTGGCCCGTTTGGACATGATCAAGAACATGAACACGGCCACCATCAGAAAGCCGAGTGCTACCAGCATTGCCACTCCTCGTCCGAACTCGCGTCGTGGTGTGATCGCGATAACAGCCAGTGTCGGGGGGAGGGACGCTCACAGTCACTGTTGCGTACTTAGAGAAGGTTGTGTTCTTTGTGGTGGCAACTACGGGCGCCCCCGGAGATGGTCGCGCAGAGTCTCTGTCTCATACTCCGCGCGGAACAGCCCACGCTTCTGCAGGACGGGGATCACCTCGTCGACGAAGTCTGCGAGGCCGTTCGGGTAGAGCGGCGGCATCAGGTTGAAGCCGTCGGCCCCGCCGCGGCGGAACCACATCTCGATCTCGTCGGCGATCGATTCCGGGGTTCCGATCATGGTGCAGTGGCCACCGCCGGCCGCCAACGTGCCCAGCAGCGACCGCACGGTGGGACGGTCCTTCTCGATGATCCGCAGGATCGTGTCGTACCGGCCCTGCGGCCCGGTGAACTCCGACAGCGGCGGCAGCGCGGGAACGGGAGCGTCCAGTTCCCAGGCACTGCAGTCCTGCTGGACGAACATCGACAACTGCGCCAGCGACTGTTCGACGGGCAGGAGCGCGTCGAGTTCCGCCTTCTTCTGCCGGGCCTCCTCGGTGGTCGAACCGACATAGGTCACGAGACCGGGCATCACGGTCACCGCGTCGGCGTCGCGGCCCGCCGCGCGGATGCGCCGCTTCACGTCGTCGTAGTAGCTCTGCGCGGCCGTGAGGTCGTAGGCGACGGCGTAGATGCCCTCGGCGCACCGGGCGGCCAGGTCGCGGCCCTGATCGGACGCGCCCGCCTGGAACAGCACGGGACGACCCTGCGGCGAGTGCGGCACGTTCAGCGGACCGTCCACGAGGAAATGCTTTCCCCGATGCTCGACCGGCTTCACCTTGGCCGGGTCCGCGAAGATGCCGTCCCGGTCGAGCACGAGCGCGTCGGGCGCCCACGAATCCCACAGGGCGAGTGCCACGTCGACGAATTCCGCGGCACGCGAATAGCGTTCGTCGTGCGGCGGCATCTCCTCGAGCCCGTGGTTGCGCGCTTCGGCGTCGAACATCGACGTCACCACGTTCCAGCCGGCGCGCCCGCCGCTGATGTGGTCGAGCGACGCCAGCATCCGGGCGGCGTGGAACGGTGTGTAGAACGTGGTGGACACCGTCGTCACCAGTCCGACCCGCTCCGTCGCCCGCGCCATCGCGGACAGCGCGGTGAGCGGTTCCAGGAACCACATGCCTCCGGACGCGGGGTCGCGCACCGAATGCCCGTCCGCGAAGAACACCGCGTCGAGGCAGCCCCGCTCCGCGGTCTGCGCCAACTCCTCGTAGTAGGCGATGTCGCAGAGTCGCTCCACCTGGGACGAGGGGTGCCGCCACGCGGCGCCGTGGTGCCCGCAGCTGTAGAGGAATGCGTTGAAGTGCAGTTGCCGGACGTCGGTCATGTCAGTCCTTGACCAGTCCGCCGTCGACGACGAGGTTCTGGCCGGTCACCGACCGCGACCACGGGGACGCGAAGAACAGCACCGCGTCGGCGAATTCGTCCGGGGTGGTGACGCGCTGCAGCGGGGTGCCCGCCGCGATGAGGTCGAATACCTCGTCGGGAGTGGCGGCGCTCGCGTCGGTGGTGCGGAGCAGCCCGCCCGAGACCATGTTGACGGTGATGCCGTCGGGACCGAGGTCGGCGGCGAGGGTGCGGGTCAGCGACAGCGCGGCGGCCTTGGCGGCCGTGTAGTCGTGGTACGGGACGACGGGGTTCTGGAACAGGTTGGTGCCGATGTTCACGATCCGGCCGAACCCGAGCGAACGCATGCCCGGCAGCGCGGCCTGCGTCGTGTGCAGCGTCGCCTTCACGCTGCCACGCAGCTGCGAGTCGAAGGACTCCCACGTGATGACGTCCGCCTTGTCGCGTGCGTCGCCGTTGAAGGAGAAGTCGGCGAGCGCGTTGTTGATCACCGTGGTCACCGGGGAGCCGAAGTGCTCCTCCGCCGCGGAGAACAGGGCCGCCACCTGTCCGGCATCGGTGACGTCTGCCCGGAGCGCGACCGCACGGTCCGCGCCCAGGGACGCCGCGAGTTCTTCGGCCGCGTCCCGGCTGTTCCGGTAGTTCACGATCACCCGCGCGTTCTGCGCCGCGAACGACCGCACGATGGCGGCGCCGAGGCCCCGCCCACCGCCGGTCACCAGGACGATCTGCTTGTCGAGCTGCATGCTGTCACCTTCCGTTCGGTCGGCGACGAGACATCGGATGAGCGCATACGGGCGTCTCCGCGACATCCCTTCGCCGGCATTACCCAGTTCAGGTTCGACGGGTCTGTTCTCAGCCGTCCGGCTCGTCGCCGGGCAGCACCCCGTGTCACTGGCCAACAGTGTAAGCGCAATCACCGATTCCAGTTCATAGTTGTGCACAACCTAGTTGTGTGCAACTATTCAGTGGTGACCGACAACCTCACCCTCGACCGCCAGGTGTGCTTCGCCCTGTACTCGGCTTCCCGGGCCATGACGGCGAGATACCGGTCGATGCTCGACTCGTTGGGAGTGACCTACCCGCAGTACCTCGTGCTGTTGGTGCTCTGGGAACGGGACGGCCGCGGAGTACGTGAGATCTGCGACGCCCTCGACCTCGACACCGGCACGCTGTCTCCACTGCTCAAGCGGCTCGAAACCCTGGGCCTGGTCGAACGCCGGCGCTCCTCGGCCGACGAGCGCCGGGTCGGGATCCACCTCACCGAGAAGGGTGCGGCCCTCCGCGCCGCCGCGGAGGGCATCCCCGCCGAACTCGCCGACTCGACGGGAATGGAGATCGACGAACTCGTCGCCCTCCGGGACACCCTGTCGCGGCTCACCGAGTCACTTCACAGCTTCACCACCCCTACAGGAGAGAAGTAACCATGAAGATCGTCTACACCGCCGAAGCCCTCGCGACCGGAGAAGGCCGCAACGGCCACGCCCGCACGTCCGACGGCAAGCTCGACCTGAACCTCGCGATCCCCACCGAGATGGGCGGGTCCGGCGACGGCACCAACCCCGAGCAGTTGTTCGCCGCCGGATACGCGGCCTGCTTCCACTCCGCGCTCCAGTTGGTCGGCCGTCAGGCGAAGGCGAACGTCGCCGACTCGGCCGTCGGCGCCCGCGTCGGCATCGGCCCGACGGACAGCGGCGGATTCGGTCTCGCCGTCACTCTCGAGGTTTCCCTGCCCCACCTGCCCCGCGCCGAGGCGCTCGAGTTGACCGAGAAGGCACACCAGGTGTGCCCCTACTCCAACGCCACCCGCGGCAACATCGACGTCTCCCTCGAGGTCACCGAAGACTGAGCAACCTGACGGGCGTCGCGTCACCCGAACGTGAACTCGACGCCCGTCAGGTCCTCCGACAGCGCCCACAGCGCCCGCGCGGTGTGCTCGTCCCGCGACTTCTTGTTGGAGCCCACCACCTTCGGGTGGCCACGCTGCTCGAACAGGCCGTCCGGCCCGATGTAGCTGCCACCGATCACGTCGGATGCCGTTGCCGCGTACAGCATCGGCAGCGCCCCCATCTCCGCCGACTGCGCGAAGATCCGGTTGCCGACGGCCATCAGCTTGTCCTGCACCGACTCGGTGTGGGCCTGCAGATTGGTCGATGCGTAACCGGGGTGCGCGGCCACCGCTTTGACGGGTGACCCCGCCGCGGACAGCCTGCGCTGCAACTCGTACGTGAACAGCAGATTCGCGAGTTTCGACTGCCCGTACGCGCTCCAGCGGTTGTACTTGCGGCGTTCCCAGTTGAGGTCGTCGAGGTGAATCGTTCCCGCCTGATGTGCCGCACTCGACATCGTGGCGACCCGATCGGTGATCTTGTCGAGCAGCAGGCCGGTCAACGCGAAGTGCCCGAGATGGTTTGTGCCGATCTGCATTTCGAATCCGTCGGCGGTCGTGCGCTGCGGAACCGCCATCACGCCGGCGTTGTTCACGAGCACGTCGACGGACTCGACGCCGGCGGCGAACTCGCGCACCGAGGCGAGGTCGGACAGATCGAGGCGGCGCACCTCGGCGTTGTCACCGATCGACCGTGCGACGACCTCCCCCTTGTGGGTGTTACGGCAGGCCAGCACGACGTGCGCCCCCGCCTTGCCCAGGGCCCGCGCGGCCACCTCCCCCAGACCACTGTTGGCGCCCGTGACGACGAACGTGCGGCCGCTCTGATCGACGATGTCCGAAGCTGTCCACTTGGTCATGGCGTCAACCCTACGGATCTCGGGAGTTGGCGTGAACCTTTCACCACGCCTGCGCTCCGACCAGCGGCAGATTGAGGAAACTCGGCCGATCCGGGGACAACGCGACGTGCTGCGGCTTCAGTTGGCTGTCGGCCAGAATCGGTCCGAGCGGCAGGTATCGGGGGACGCTCCCCGCGTACACGTCGACGCGCAGCCGGTGCCCCGGCGCGAGGACGGCGTCGGTGGGCACGAAGTTGATGTCCACCGGTGTCACTTCACCCGGCACCAGCGGCTGACGCGCGTCCACCGTCAGATAGTGGTGCGGTTCGGTGTAGTCGCCGTTCGCCGACTTGGTGCTCTTCGAATCGTCCACGGCCCGCATGGAAGCGGTGAGCGCACCATTGGTGAGCGGGGTCGACGTGCCGTCCGGTGCGACGTCGTTCAGTGTCACCGCCCAGAATCCGTCCGGGGCGTCGAGCACCGTTTCGAGGTGCAGATTGACCGGACCCGACAGCTCGGTCGGCTGCGCGACGGGGGCGCTGGTGAACGTCAGTCCCTCGGCCTCGGCGAACCGGGAGTCCTTGCTGCACACCGATCCGAAGACGACGGCCGCGCCTGCGGTGCCCTGTGCGCCGTCGCGGGAACAGAGCCCGCGAAGGCCGGGTGCGACGGTGAGTCGTGCTGCGCCGCCGGGTTTCGCCGACACCAGGCTGCCGTCGTGGGCGGCGTGCCCGGCGGTGCCACTGGGGGCACCCGACAGGTACATCCGCTGGTAGTCGACACCGGCCCGCGGGAACTGATCGGTGGTGGTCCAGCCGTTGCCCTGCTGGTACAGCGTGACCGGGCCGTACTCGTCGATGCCGTTGTCGATGCCCTTCAGCCACTTGTCGAACCAGGCGCGTTCGAGGACGTCGAGTCGTGGCGGCGCACCCTGTTCACCGAAGCCGCCACCGAACGAGATGTGGTAGGCATCGCTCATGATCAGCTGCTTCTCACCGGCAGGCAGCGGGATGTCGTTGTAGACCCGCGGCTCGCTGTTCGCGAAGATGTCGTGCCACGCGCCGTAGAGCATCGTCGGCACCTCGATGTTCGCGGCCTGCGCCTTCCGCTCCTCGTAGAACTGGCCGTCCTGCGCCACCCGCAGCGTGCCGGGGTCGAGACCGTTGATGTCCGGCGCGGTCATGGCCTCGATCAGTGCGGGGAAGAGCGTCAGCGGATCCCGCAACCGATCCTGCAGCCACTGCTGGTCGAAGCGTCCCTGCGCGATGGCCTGGACGTCGGGAACGAACTTGAGACCGTTGACCAGCGACAGCCACAGCGGCATGAATCCCACGCCGAGACCACCGCCCGTTCCGACGATGTCGCGGAGCAGATCGTTGCCCGGTTCGGTCGGGAAGATGGCCTTCAACGCCGGCGGCTGATGCCCCGCGGCCTGCAGCGAGTTGATTCCCGAATAGGACACCCCCGCCATGCCGACCGTGCCGTCGGACCATTCCTGCTTGCTCATCCAGTCGATGATCTCGACGGAGTCCTGTTGCTCGAGCGGACCGAGCGCCTGCCATTCCCCCTGGGAGAAGCCGGTGCCCCGCGCATCGACCACCACCTGGGTGTACCCGTTCCGGACGAGGTCGCGGTTGATGCCGAAGACGCGCATGCCGCCACCGGTGAGCACCTTCGCCGCTTCGCCGACACCGTCGAACGGGGTTCCGGCGAGATCGAACGAGTTCACCAGGTCGACGACGGTGTCCTCGAGTCCCGGCACCGCGAACACGGAATCGACGACGTTGCCGACCAGCTTCGTGTACGGCGTGACGCCCAGAACCGACGGCATCCTGGTGTCGATCGGCGTGCCGGAGGCGTCCGCGGGGCGATAGACGTTGGCCTTCAGCACCGTTCCGTCGCTCATGGTGATGGGGACATCCCAGTCGATCGCGATCACCGGGTACTCGGGCGGCGCGTCGACCGCCGCGTTCCACGCGGCCCCGGCCGCCCCACCCGTCGGATCCGCCGACGCCGTCACCGTGGGCACCACCGCGAGCCCCACCCCCATCGCCAGAGCGACTGCCACCGCACCCGGTCGAAACGCCCATCGACGCACGATCACTTCGAACCCCCGTGAAATCCCGATGACGCGCCTCAGCGGCCAGTCAGGGTGGCCCGCGTCACAAACTTACCGGATAGTAACCTCGAGTCCCCCGGCGGTCAACGGCGGATTTCCGCAGCCTGTCGACTACCGTGACGAGGTGCCCGACGCCCCGCTTCCCGTCCGCGACGGCCTCAACCCGACGCGGCTGAGGATGCCGGACGACGGCGCGTGGCCCACCGTGCTCGAGTACCTGGTCGCACGTTTTCCGCACGACGAGACCCGCCTCCGCGAGAAGGTCGCCACAGCGGAAG
Organism: Rhodococcus mengyinensis; assembly: GCF_048381435.1. NCBI lineage: Bacteria > Bacillati > Actinomycetota > Actinomycetes > Mycobacteriales > Nocardiaceae > Rhodococcus > Rhodococcus mengyinensis. Next base: position 198,773 of record NZ_JBLWIT010000038.1, read on the forward strand.
TCGTCGACGAGCGCGGGCAGCCGATCACCGAGGACACCCCGTTCGCCCCCCGCAGATTCGTGTACCTGTACCGGGATCCGCCGGTCGAGAAGCGGGTCCCGTTCGAGATCGAGATCCTGCACCGCGACGAGGATCTCCTCGTCGTGGACAAGCCTCACTTCCTGGCCAGCACCCCGCGCGGCGCGTACATCGCCGAGTCGGCGCTGGTCCGGTTGCGCCGAGACCTCGACCTCCCGGAACTGACACCCGCGCACCGGCTCGACCGGTTGACCGCCGGGGTGCTGATCTTCACGGTGCGGCGGGAGGTCCGGCGCGACTACCAGTCGCTGTTCGACCAGCGCCGGGTGGTCAAGGAATACGAGGCGGTCGCGCGTTACGACCCCGATCTCCCGCTACCCGCCACCGTCCGCAGTCGAATCGTCAAGGAGCGGGGCGTCCTGAAGGCGTACGAGGTGGACGGTCCCGCCAACAGCGAGAGCCGCATCGAACTCCTCGAGGTCGACGGCGACGCGGCCCGGTACCGGCTGCTGCCGCACACCGGCAAGACGCACCAGTTACGGCTGCACATGAGTTCGCTGGGTATCCCGATCCACGGCGACAACTTCTATCCCGACTTCTACGACGTTGCCGCCGACGACTATTCGACGCCGCTGCGGCTGCTGGCCCGGTCCGTCGAGTTCGTCGACCCCTACTCCGGCGTCACGCGACGCTTCGCGAGCGTCCGGAGCCTCGACTGGCCGAGCTGACCTCGGATTCTTTCCCCCGGCCCGCTCAGCCGGAAGGATGGTGACATGAGTACCGCGACGTCCGTCTCCGAAGTGGAACGCAAGTACGAGGCCGGTTCGGAGCAGCAGATACCCAGCCTCTCGGGACTGCCCGGTGTGGACGGCGAACCTCTGCTCGACTCGATCCAGCTGTCCGCCCTGTACTACGACACGGGCGAACTCCTGCTGCTCCGCGCCGGAATCACCCTCCGCCGCCGGGAGGGCGGCGACGACGCCGGCTGGCACCTGAAGATCCCGGCAGGTGCGGACGAGCGGACCGAGCTGCAGCTGGCGCCCGACGCCGAGCTCCCCGAGACGGAAGTGCCCCGGGAATTCGCGGAACTGCTCACGGCCGTCACCCGCGGCGCCGCCCTGAACCCGGTTGCGCTCATCAGCACCGACCGCGAACGGCAGCGGCTCGTGGACGCGGCGGGGACGACGCTCGCCGAGGTCGTCTCGGACGTCGTGATCGCCGCCGTCCCCGAGACGAGGACCGGATCCGACGAGCGGGTGTGGCGCGAGATCGAAGTGGAGCTCGGGGCCGGAGACCGAAACCTGTTCGACGCCATCGACTCCCGGCTGACGGACGCCGGGATAGCCCGGTCGGACGCGCCGTCGAAGTTGCGGCGGGCGCTCGGCGAGGCGGTGACCGGCACCCCGCGCCCCGCGCGCAGGAAGAAGGGGTCCACTCCCCGGACACTGCTACTGGAGTATCTGGCGGCGCAGAAGGATTCTCTCGTGACGGCCGACCTCGGCGTGCGGCGCAACCTCGAGGAGTCCGTCCACGACCTCCGGGTCTCGGCCCGGCGTATCCGGAGTGTCCTCCAGGTGTACGGGTCCAGCCTGCGTGACCAGGAAACGGTCGACGAGTTGATCGTCGAACTCCGCTGGGTCGGTCAGGCCCTCGGCTCGGCGCGGGACACCGAGGTGCAGTGGAGCCGGCTCGTGGATCGGCTGGGCGGCGCCGAGGAAATACCCGACCGCGAGGTCGTGCGGGCGCGCCTCGACGAATACTTCTCGGGACTCGCCGCGACGGCCCGGCCCGCGGCCCTGGCCGCCCTCAACTCCCAGCGCTACCTCGACCTGCTCGCCGGGCTCGACACATTCCTCGTCGCCGTCGAGGCGTCCGGGGACGGCGGCCCGTCGAAGAAGGCCGTGACGAAATCCCTGCGCACCTTGTCGAAGTCCGTCCGTAAGCGCGTGCGGAAGACTGCGGCCGCGACCACCCGGGCCGAGCGCGATGAACTGACACACCGAGCGCGCAAGCGCGCCAAACGAATGCGCTATGCGATCGAGGCGACGCGGTCGCTGGCACCGAAAGCCTCCGACCGCGCTCAGACGAAGTTCAAGGGCTTTCAGGACGTGCTCGGCGAATACCAGGACGCGGTCGTCGCACGGGACCACATCCTCGCGATGGTCGCGGAGGATCAGCACTCCGCCGAGTCGAGCCTGGGCCTCGGAATGCTCTTGCAACGTGAGCTCGATCGCGGCGACACCCTGACGCCGCTGGTGAAACCCGAGTGGAAGACCGCGAGGAAGGCGGCCCGAAAAGTCTGGAAGTAGGGCACAGTCGGGGAGTACCCAACAGCGTGAGCGAAGGGAGCCAGACGTGAGCACACCCGCCAGTCATTCCGTCGTCGTCGGCCTGGACGGATCCGACGCCTCCACCGCCGCCGCCCTGTGGGGCGCCGCAGTCGCGTCGAAGTGGGGTGCCACGCTGTCCCTCGTGCACGCACTGCCACAGGACGGTCCGCTGTACAGCCCCGCTGCGATCATGCTGGAGTCGCAGTTCCTCAGTCAGCTGCGTGAGGACGGTGAGGCCATCATCGGGACGGCGAAGCGGCTGCTGGGACCGAAGTTCCCCGGTCTGGAAATCGAGACGACCATCAGTCCCGGTCCGGCGGGCACCGCACTGCTCGAGGCCGCCGACTGGGCGCGGTTGATCGTGCTCGGATCCACGGGAACGGGAGCGATCCGATCGGTGCTGCTCGGCTCGACGGCGCTGCACGTCGTCAACCGCGCACCCTGCCCGGTGACCGTTCTCCGGGGTGAAGTCACCACACCCGACCAGCGTCCGGTTGTCGTCGGGGTCGACGGAAGCGACCTCAGCCGCGACGCGGTGGCCCACGCATTCGAGTACGCGTCGTTCTTCGAGGCGCCGCTGAGCGCCGTCCACACGTGGCAGGGCTCCCCCACGCTCGGCGCGGGCGGCACCGGCATGCTCGTCGACTGGGACGCCGTGAAGCAGGAAGAAGAGGCGCTGCTCTCCGAGGCCCTCGCGGGCGAATCGGAACGATACCCGGACGTGTCTGTGACCAGGGTGGCCGAACAGGGCGCCGCAGCCGACGTCCTCCTGCGGCATGCGGGGGACGCTCAGCTGATCGTCGTCGGCAGCCACGGCCGGGGACCGTGGCTCGGCGCATTGATGGGCTCGACGAGCCAGAATCTGCTCCACCACGCGAAATGTCCGGTCATGATCTGCCGGAGCGAGTGACTGTCGCCCGAAGCTAGGCGATGCTCGTCCCCACCAGCTGGCCGATTCCGTACGTGACGATCATCGCGAGTGCCCCGCCCAGCACGACGCGGAGCACTGCCCGGGTGCGCTGTGCGCCGCCGAGAGCCGCGCTCACGGTGCCCGTGAGCGCCAGCGCGACCAGCACCGCGACGAACGCCACCGGAATGCGCAGGTGCACAGGCGGTAGGAGAATCGCCAGCAACGGGATCAGGGCGCCGAGCGTGAAGGACAGCGCCGAGGACCCGGCGGCCTGCCAGGGGTTGGTCAGATCGTCCGGGTCGATGCCCAGTTCGACGTCCACGTGGGCGGCGAACGCATCGTGATCGGTGAGTTCGCGCGCGACCGTCCGGGCGGTGTCGTCACTCAGCCCCTTGGCCTCGTACATCGCGACGAGTTCCTCGAATTCGGCGTCGGGGGTCTCGGTGAGTTCGCGCCGTTCTTTCGACAGCAGCGCGCGTTCGGTATCGCGCTGGGTGCTCACCGAGACATATTCGCCCAGCGCCATCGACACCGCGCCGGCCGCGAGACCCGCGAATCCGGCGGTGAATATTGCCGCTCGCTCGGTGGTTGCCGCGGCCACGCCGACCACCAGCCCGGCGGTCGACACGATGCCGTCGTCGGCGCCGAGGACACCGGCCCGCAACCAGTTGAGGCGGCTCGCCAGACTGGGTGCGTGCGGCTCGTCGGGATGCCCCGAGGGCTCGGCCCGCTCGGCGTTCTCTGCTGACATGCGTTCAGGCTAAGGCGAAAAGGCCTGGTCGGATAGCCAGGCTAGGCTGCGCTCGGCCGGGGTGAACCGTTTCCCCGCACACCGAAACCAAGCAGTTGCTAGGTTAGGGACGCTCGTCCCTCACACGCTTGGAGTTCCTCATGGCGACACCCGCCACCAGCACCCCCCGACGTCGTTGCGCCGCACTCGTCACGGGCGGCACCGGCGGCATCGGCTCCGCCATCGCACGGCAACTCGCAGCCCTCGGCCACGACGTGGCCATCACCTACCGATCCAATGCCGACGTCGCCGCGGACCTCGTCGGCGAACTGGAAGGCCGCGGCGTCGGAGCGCAGGCGTTCTCCGCCGACCTCACCGACCAGCCCCGCGTCGCGAGTGTCGTCAAGCAGACCGTCGAGCACTTCGGCGGCATCGGCATCCTCGTTCACGCCGCGGGACCGCACATTCCGATGATCCACCTGTCCGAGGTCGCTCCCCGGGACTACGCCGAACACCTCGAACAGGAGGCCGTCGCCTTCTTCACCGTCGTCAAGGCCGCCCTGCCCGCGCTGCGGGAGGCGTCCGGATCCGTCGTCGCGGTCACGACCGCGGCCACCAGCCGATTCCCGGTGCGCGACGGACTGTCGCCGGGCACGAAGGGCGCAATCGAACAGCTGGTCAAAGGATTCGCCGCCGAGGAGGGCCGCTACGGCGTCCGCTTCAACTCGGTCGGCCCGGGAATGCTCACCGACGGCATGGCCGAGCGGCTGATCAGCTCCGAAGAACTCGATCAGCGCGCACTCGACGCCGCCACGAGCCGGATACCGTTACGCCGATTCGGCACCGCCGTCGATGTCGCCGAGGCGGTCTGTTTCCTCGCGAGCGACCGGGCCGGGTTCGTCACCGGACAGAAGCTCGACGTCGACGGCGGATACACGGTGTGATCACCGGCCATGTGTAATGGACGCGTATGACTGACGCCGAAGACGCCCGCCCGACGCCCCGCAGGCGTCGTGTCGAATGGGTGATCGGCGGCCTCCTCGTCGTCGTGCTCACGGTGGAGATCGTCCTCATCTGGCCGGACCTCTCGGAGAGCGTCCAGAACCTCGGCGACCTCCACTGGGGATGGGTGGCCGCCGCCGTCGTGGCGTCGCTGGCGTCGATGTCCAGTTTCGCCCGCGTCCAGCGCTGCCTGCTGGGCGTCGCGGATGTGCACGTCAGACAGCGGCAGTCCCTCGCGGTGACGTTCGCCTCCAATTCGATGAGCGTGACACTGCCCGGCGGCCCCGTTCTGGCGACGACGTTCACGTACCGGCAGACGCGCCTATGGGGTGCATCACCGGTGGTCGCGACGTGGCAACTGGTGATGGCCGGCGTCCTCCAGGCGATCGGCCTGGCGCTCGTCGGACTGGCGGGCGCACTGCTCGTCGGGGCGAAGACCAACCCGTTCTCGCTGATCTTCACGTTCGGCGGCCTGTGCGCGTTCCTGGTGGTGGCCCAGTACGCCGCATCGCGACCCGACGCCCTCGAGGGTGTCGGCATCACCGCGCTGCGCGGATTCAACAGACTTCGAAAGAAGCCTCCCCTGAACGGTGTTCGCCAGTGGAAGCACATCGTGAACCAGATGAGCGCCGTCCGGATGGATCGCCGCGACACGGCCCGCGCGTTCGGGTGGTCGCTGTTCAACTGGATCGCCGACGCCTCGTGCCTCGCCTTCGCGTGCTACGCGGTCGGCGCACATCCCGGGTTCGCCGGACTCGCCGTCGCGTACGCGGCGGGCAACGCCGCGGGGTCGGCCATCCCGCTCCTGCCCGCAGGACTCGGTGTCATGGACGCGGTGCTCGTCCCCGCACTGACCGCCAGCGGAATGACCGGTGCCGAAGCGGTATCCGCGATCGTCGTCTACCGGCTGGTCAGCTTCCTGCTCATGGCCGCCATCGGCTGGATCGTCTTCGCGGCACGTTTCCGGGGCGCGCAACAGCAGGGCGAGGAGGGCCCGGACCTCGAACCGCTGTGGCGTCGCGGCATGTGAATACCTCCCGCTGAGAGAGAAACCCGGGCCGACTCGGCCGGCGACGGCCCTACGGTCGAGCCGTGACGGAACCGGAAACACGTGAGAAGCAGGTTGTCGTCGTCACCGGCGCGGCCTCGGGAATCGGGGCGGGGATCGCCCGGCACGCGCACGCCCGCGGTATGACCGTGGTGCTCGCCGACATCGACACGGCCGCACTGGACCGTCTGGCCGCGGACCTGGGCGGAGCCGCCCTCACGTGCGCAACGGACGTCGCGGACTCCGGGTCCGTCCACGCCCTGGCCGATCTCGCGTTCGACTCGTTCGGCCGGGTGGACCTGCTGTTCAACAACGCCGGAATCATGCGCGCCGGGTTCCTGTGGCAACTCGGCGAATCCGACTGGGACGCCGCCCTCGGTGTCAACGTCACGGGTGTCGTCAACGGGATCCGGGCGTTCGTTCCGCGCATGATCGACCAGGGCGACGGCCGCGTCGTCAACACGGCGTCGGTCGGTGGATTCGCGCCCGGTCCGATGATGTCGCCGTACAGCGCATCGAAATTCGCGGTCGTCGCGATCACCGAGTGCCTGCAGATGGAGTTGAGCATGGTCGGCGCCCCCGTGTCCGCGAGCGTGCTCGCGCCGGGGCCCGTCGTCACGTCCGTGTTCGACAACCCGTTCGGGGCAATCTCTCATCCGGCCGTCGACCGGATGGTCGCGCAGATGCGCGAACTGCTGGGCACCGACGGACTCGACACCGACACGTTCGCCGAGTTGGTCTTCGCAGGCATCGATCGGGGCGACTTCTGGCTCGCACCGCAGGGTGAGCACCTCGACGCCATGGTGCGCCAGCACACCGCCACCATCCTCGAGCGGCGAGAACCGGTGATCCGGCAGTCGTTTCGCTGAGCGCGCGAACTAGCCGCCGAGGCGCCGGAACACGAGACGGACCGCGAGCCCGAGGTGAGCCATCACCTCGTCCACCGAGATGCGGCCGGCGACCCAGGACACCAGGCTCGACATCCAGACGTCGCCGATCACGCGGATGGCGTTCAGCTGGTCGTCGGAGATCTGCTCGACGCCGATGGTCTTGGCGAACATCTCGGTCATCAGGGCGCCGAACGCATCCAGTTCGGCCGAAGCCGACGCGTCCGCGAACATGAACGCCCGCACCAGCGCCTCGTAGCGGGGCCGGTCCTTCTCGAGGACTTCCGTGTTCTTCCGGAGGACGAACAGGATCCGCTCGGACGGCGTGTCCCCCGGGATCGCGACGTCCTCGAACCGGGACCGCATCCCCTCGAACACCATCAACAGGCCCATCACCAGCATGTGGTTCTTCGACGGGAAGTAGCGGTACACGGTGCCCAGCGCGACTCCGGCCCGATCGGCGATGGCCCGCATCTGCACGGCGTCGTACCCGCCCTCGGAGGCGAGTTCCATCGCCGCGGCGACGATCCGCTGGTAACGCTCCCGCTGCGGGGCCTTGGCCCCCCGCGAGGGCAGCTGCCCGTTGCGAAGCAACGACAGTAGTCCGTCGCGGCCCGCTGTCAGCGGCTCTTCAGCACTGCTCATGGACGTCAGCCTAGCGACAGTCACCTCGGTGTCGTCCGGCGACGGCACCGGTTCCGGTCGTCACGATGTCCGGATTGCGTGGGCCTCCCCCGGATAGACTCGCCTCGACCGCCGGAGGTTTCCCGTGCCCAGAGTTCATGTCGGACCCGAGGATCGTGTGATCCGGCTGCGCGACGGACGCCTGATGGGTTTCGCGGAGTACGGCGACCCCGGTGGATTCACCGTCGTGAACGCGCACGGCGGACTCGCCGGCCGCCTCGACGTCGCGGCCGCCGACCGGAGTGCTCGCGACGCGGGCATCCGTCTCCTGTCCCCCGACCGTCCCGGGATCGGACTGTCGGATCCGCAGCCGGGCCGGACGGTCCTCGACTGGGCCCGGGACGTCGAAGACCTCGCGAATCACCTCGGTGTCGGCCGTTTCGGTGTCATGGGGTGGTCGATGGGCGGACAGTACGCGCTCGCGGTGGGCTCTAGGGTCGCGTCGCGCGTGACCAGTGTCGCGGTGATCGCCGGTGCCCTGCCCCTCACCGAATCCGGGGTGTTCGCCCAGCTTCCCGCCGGGGACCGCGCGTTCACCCGGCTGTCCCAGCACGCCCCGCTGGTGGCGCGGAGCTGCTTTCGCGTCATGGGCGCCGTTGCGCTGCGTGCTCCGCGGCTGTTCCGGCGACTCGGCGCCCGCGACCTCGGTGCTGCGGACGCGGCCGTTCTCCGCTCCGAGCCCGTCCGGAACTTCTCGCTCATGTCCGGTGAGGCACTCCGGACGGCCCCCGGGATGGTGGAGGACTACCGCGCGTGGATGCGGCCGTGGGGGTTCGCGCCCGAGGATCTGACCGTGCCGGTCGACGTCTGGGGTGGAAGCGACGACGAACTCGTGCCCACGCACTGGCCGCCCGCGCTCGCCCGCCGAATTCCCGGTGCCACGCTGAACATCCGCACCGGTGGCCATTTCATGGCTCACCTGCACTACCGCGAGATCCTCGGCACCCTGCGGCAGCGCTCGGAGGGCTAGGTCGCTGCCGCCAGCTTGTCGAGCCATTCCCGCATCAGGAGCAGTTCGCCGGCGCTCAGCCCGGACCGCCCCGCATCGGCGTCGAGGGCGCGTGCGAGCGCGTCCGCCTTCTCGACCACCTCTCGGGAGGCCTCCGACCTCACAGCGTCGGGTGCCGGCCGGATCAGCCCGGCGATCACGTTGTCCCGCAGTTCCCGTGACAGGGAGAGGTCGGCCCGGCCCTCCGGCTGAGCGATGAGGTGCAGGGTCATGCCGACGTTCGCCGCCACGAATTGTCCGGCGGCGACTGCCGGCGTCACCCGCAGGCGGCCCTGCTGCGCGATCTCGGTCAGCAACTCGAGGAGCTTCGCCGCGGCGACGGAGGTCACCGCACACGGCTCCCCCGGGGCGATCCGGCCGTACAACAGAACGTAGAACGAGGGATTGTCGAGCCCGTAGCGGACGTGATCGTCCCAGCCGTGCCGCAGATCGTCGACCGGGTCGTCCTCTCGCCGATTCGTGCCCCGGATGTACTGGCCGAACCCGTACTCCACGACCGCGTCGAACAGGCCCTGTTTGCTGCCGAAGTGGTGGTACAGCGTCGGGGCCTGAACGCCGGCGAGGTCGCAGACGGCCCGGGTGGACACGGGCTTGCCTTTGGCCTCGTCGAGCAGTTGGGCCGCCGCCTTCAGCAGACGGTCCCGGGCGTTACCGGCCACACTCCTTGTTGTCACACCGCTATGCTACTTCTATAGCGTTGCTATACACGCCGTACTGCCTCACCCGGCAGGGACAGGGAGAACCCCATGAGTACCACCACGACACCCGAGATCGTCTCGCGCTACTTTCGGGCAGCCGACGCAGGAGATCTCGATGCGCTCACAGCCTGCTTCACCGAAAACGGGGCCGTGACCGACGAAGGCCGGACCGTCCGAGGGCGCGACGGCATCCGGCAATGGCGCAGGGACCTCGAATCGAAGTTCACCTACACGGTCGAGGTGACCGGAACGGAGACGGTTGCCGACGACAGCTACGTGGTCACCACCACGGTGGACGGTAATTTCCCCGGAAGCCCGGTGGAACTGAAGTACGAGTTCGTTCTCAGCGACGGCCTCGTCGACACACTGCGGATCGCGCCCTAGCCATGCGGGACAACGAAAAAACTCCGCTGTCGACGTTCTCGACAACGGAGCTTCGGTGAATCGTGGTGGCCAGGGCCGGGATCGAACCGGCGACCTTCCGCTTTTCAGGCGGACGCTCGTACCAACTGAGCTACCTGGCCGGACGGCACCCGAACCGAATGCCTATCGCATTGTGTTGCCGATACTCGGTATCGGCAACACACTTGCGACCCTGACGGGACTCGAACCCGCGACCTCCGCCGTGACAGGGCGGCGCGCTAACCAACTGCGCCACAGGGCCTTGCTTGTCCTGCTGTGCTTTACAAGTGTAAAGCGTTACTGCGTGTCACTTTTACTGCCGTCGAACCATACCGCATGCTCGACACCGGTCAAACGTACCCCCTACGGGATTCGAACCCGCGCTACCGCCTTGAAAGGGCGGCGTCCTAGGCCGCTAGACGAAGGGGGCCCGCCGGATTTCTCCGAACCAGTACCTCAACGGCGTTCCGTTGGGAGCTTGGATAGCTTAGGACACGGATCGAGAATTTCCCAAATCGCCAGGTCAGACTACGAATCGGGCAGTTCCGAACCGGAATCCGGCCATCCTTCCCTCGCGAACTTCTCCCACCATTCGGGTGAAGCCATCGCTTCGAGGATCACTTCGAGCGATTCCGCGAACCGCTCGCCGAGGTCACCCTCCAGTGCCGTCATGTCGGACATGTACCGCTGGCCGGCGAGAGACGCCGCCAGGACCCGGGTGAACTTCTCGGGGTCGGCGTCGGCGCGCAGCAGACCGTCGCGCTGAGCGCGGATCGCGAACTCGTGCGCGGCGCGCCCCCACACCTGCGAGCCGCCGGACTGCACGTCCGGATAGAACTCGGGTTCGACGATCAGCCGGAACTCGGCCCGCACGATGACGCTGGAATGGAAGAGCTTCGCCAGGTCGATCACGAAACCGTGGAGGGCTTCGAACGGCCCGATGTCCGTGCGACTCGTCCACCTGTCGGTCAGGGCGGTGAATTGCTCCACTCCGGATTGAAGGACGGCACGGGCGAGTTCCTCCTTCGATTGGAAGTGGAAGTACATCGCCCCCTTGGTGGCGTTCGAGCCCTCGAGGATCGTGTTGACCGACGCCGCCGCATAGCCGCGCTTCGCGAACTCGATCGCGGCCGACTCCACCAGCGCAGCGCGAGTGCGTCGCGCACGCTCCTGCTGACGTGCCATGACGGTGAATCCCTCTCCCAGATGTAGTAACCCCGCTTTTCGCCCGTCCGGGACGAGCGTGGAGCCATACATAACAGTATCCCCGTTTTGAAAGAACCGACAGAGCAGTCTGTAGATCATGGAAACTTCTCAGAAACCAACCCGAAGACCTTTATGGAGTTGAAACCGGACCGCTGCCGAAAACACACCAAGTGGTATAATTTGGGTCGGCTCGGG